>CAZIZA010000018.1:0-22486 GCA_964543555.1 uncultured Pseudomonas sp. | reverse complement strand
CGTCCCCTTCGTCTAGTGGCCTAGGACACCGCCCTTTCACGGCGGTAACAGGGGTTCGAGTCCCCTAGGGGACGCCATTATCTTGCCGCAATTGCGGAACCAGGGGCTGCTTCTCAGGAAGCGGCCCCTTTTTGTTTGTGTGCCTGTTGTCCTGCCAATGCTGCGTTCGCAAGCAGTCGCCTGCCGGGCCTCGGCCTCAGGCGTCGTTCAGGGTTTCGATCTGGTAGCGGATGACACGATTACGCCCTTCTGCCTTGGCGTGATACAGCGCACGATCGGCCAGTTCGAGCCAGTGGTCCATGCAGTCGGGGCGGTTCGGTACGGCTACGTGCAGGCCGATGCTCAGGCTCAGGGGTATCGATTGTTGCTGGTAGTTGCAGGGGGTGCGGGCGATGTCTTCACGCAGTTGTTCGGCAAGATCGACCGCGCCGGCGGGATCGGTATTCTCCAGCAGGACGACAAACTCTTCGCCGCCGAAGCGTGCCAGCAGGTCATTGCAGCGCAGACGTTGCTGGATGCGTTGGGCGGCGTGGCGCAGGCAGGCGTCGCCAGCCAGGTGGCCGTAACGATCATTGACCTGCTTGAAGTGATCAAGATCCAGCATCAGGACTGCCAGCGATTGCCTGCCGCGCTCGGCGCGGGCGCAGGCGCGCGCCAGTTCTTCGTTCAGAGTCTGGCGATTGAGCAGGCCGGTGAGGCCATCGCGACGGTTCAGCTCCGCCAGGCGCACGTTGGCGCTGGATAGCTGCTGCAAGGTGTCCTGCAGGGTGGCCGTGCGCTCCAGGACGCGCTGCTCCAGGCTTTCGCTGATCTGCGTTTGCACGTGCAGGTGCCGGGCCTGTTCGTGACGCAGGTGTTGTTCCTGGTCGAGCAATCTGGCCTGCGCCTGGCGTTCGGCCGCCTGGACTGCGCGGATGCGCGCTGCCAGGGCGATGGAGAACACCGTCATCTCGATCAGGCCGCCAATCTGCTGAGCATGCAGGGTCAGTAACGAGTAGGGCAGCAGGCCGGTGCCGGTGAGGATGCTGGCAAGGCTGGCGGCGATCAGGACGAACCAGCCAAGGGCGAACAGGCGCGCCTGGGTATAGCCGCTGCGCCAGCGCAGCAGGGTGATGATGAAGGCTGCCATGGCGCAGCCGACCACCAGGGCGAAGCTACCCAGCAGAGCTGGGGTGTAAGGGCCAAAAAGCGCCATGACGACCACCAGCCAGGCGCAGGCCTTCAGCGTATGGGTGGCCCAGCGGTATGCTCGGGCGGCCTTGTCGAGTTCCAGTACGCCGCTGGTGAAGTGGATGCCGAACAGTGTCGCCAGGGCCGAAGTCAGCGGGAAGCTCAGCTGGTGCCAGGTCAGCGCGTTTGGCCATAGCCACTGCAGGGCAAATCCGAGCTGAATGAACTCGTACAGGCAAAAGCTGGCAACGAACAGGCTGTACCACAGGTAGTTGCGATCACGGGTGATGAGATAGATAGCCAGGTTATAGATCAGCATGGCGATCAGGGCGCCGAAGAACAGGCCTTGCATCAACAGGCTGCGCTGCTCCTGATGCGCGAATGCCGAAGCTGTCATCAGGCTTGCGCTGAGGTTGGCTGAGCCGTCTGTCTGCATGCGCAGCCAGATCCGCTGCTGTTCGCCGGGCGCCACGTTCACGGGCAGTACCAGTTGGCGGTGTTCGATCCAGCGCCAGTCGAAGGGTCGTTGGTCGCCCGCGCGGTAGACCCGGTCGCCGTCCAGGCCATAGGCATCGAGTTGGTCGAGCAGGGGGTTGCCGATCAGCAGTACCCAGCCCGGTGAACTGCTGTGCGGATTGTGCACGTCCAGGCGCAGCCAGTAGGTGTTGCCGCTGTAGCCGAAGCTGGCATCCCTGCGCGCTACAGCCTGCCACGCCGTATCAGGCAGGGCGCCGACAGTGGCGAAATCGGCCTGGCCAGTGGGGTCTTCCCAGACGTCCATGTAGTAGCCGGGCTGCATCTGTGTATGGTCAATTGGGAGCGGCAGGCTGTTGGCCCAGCTCAGTGCCGGTAGCAGCATCAGCATCAACAGGCGCAGGGTGGCAATCAATTGCTCATTCTCGGGCTCTCAGGCGAATACGCGGCATTATGGCGTGCGTTGATGGCGTGATCAAAGCCCGGCGCTGCAGGGATCGTCCGTGCGGCGTATGCTAGCGGCCCTCGTGTCTGCAGCACATTGACTGGCACGTGATCGGTAAATCTGGAGAGATAGTCATGCAGTGGGAATTGCCCGGCCCGTTCGTCATCGATATTGAGGTGACTGCCGAGGATATCGATGGCCTTGGTCATGCCAACAACGCGGTATACGTCAGTTGGCTGGAGCGCTGCGCCTGGCGTCATTCGCAGTTTCTTGGGCTGGATCTGGTGGAATATCGCCGTCTTGATCGGGCCATGGCTGTGGTGCGCCACGAAATCGATTATCTGGCCAGTGCCTATGAAGGGCAGCAACTGCAGATGGCTACCTGGATCGTTGAGTCGGACCAGCGTCTGAAGATGGATCGGCGTTTTCAGTTGGTGCGCCCGCAAGACGGTGCGACCTTGCTGCGCGCCAGAACCACCTTCGTGTGTATCGAGCTGTCCAGTGGTCGCCCCAAGCGCATGCCGCCAGAGTTCGTCGAGGGTTATGGCAAGGCGCTGATGCCGCCTTATTCGCCGTTGTAAGGTGCTCAATCGGTCAGTGGCGCGAGAAAGATCTGCTGCCCTTCGATCGTTACCGCGAACTGGCGGGTTTCATCGGGGTTCAGCAGCACCGATCGTGTGGCAGCCGGTCCGGTGCCGCTGCAATGACCTTTGCGCGCTGATTGATATGACGCTCGACATTGCAGGCGTTCGGCGCTGTGCTGTTCTGAGGTGGGGCCGTCAGCCGCTGGGGCGGTGGGGGCGGTTCGATTGCACCGGGCGAACCGGTACTGGCCTGCACGACGATGCAGATCAGGCCGCGCAGGGCGAGTGGGGTCATATCTTCATTTGGTCTCTGTGGCCGTGTTACCGATCTTGCACGGCGCGCGCGACCCCTTAAACTGTGCGCCCCATTTATCCGGACAAGCTCATGCAAATCGCCCTGGCGCCCATGGAGGGGCTGGTCGACGAGATTCTGCGCGACGTACTGACGCGTATTGGCGGCATCGATTGGTGCGTCACCGAGTTCATTCGTGTCAGCGAGCGATTGTTGCCGGCAGCCACCTACCACAAACTCGCCCCCGAGTTGTTCAACGGCTCGCGCACGCGCGCGGGTACGCCCATGCGGGTGCAGTTTCTGGGCTCCGATCCGCAGTGCCTGGCTGACAACGCTGCCTTTGCCTGCACGCTCGGTGCGCCGGTGATCGATCTCAACTTCGGTTGCCCGGCCAAGACCGTGAATAAATCGCGCGGTGGTGCCGTATTGCTCAAGGAGCCTGAGCTGCTGCATGCCATCGTCCGTGAAGTGCGCCGTACGGTGCCGGCCGAGATTCCGGTAACGGCAAAGATGCGCCTGGGTTTCGAGGGCAAGGAGGGCGCGCTGGACTGTGCGCGTGCACTGGCCGAGGGTGGGGCGAGCCAGATCGTCGTACACGCGCGAACCAAGGTCGAAGGCTACAAGCCGCCGGCGCACTGGGAGTGGGTGGCACGGGTGCAGGATGTTGTCCGGGTGCCCGTGTTCGCCAATGGTGAGGTGTGGACGCTGGACGATTGGCGTCGTTGTCGCGAGATCAGTGGCGTAGATGACATCATGCTGGGGCGTGGGCTGGTGTCGCGTCCCGGTTTGGCGAGGCAGATCGCTGCAGTCCGGGCAGGCCAGGCGCCCGAGGACATGAGCTGGGCGGAACTGCAGCCATTGCTGCGCGATTTCTGGCTGCAGGCTCGGCGCAAGCTGGCCCCGCGCTATGCGCCGGGGCGCCTTAAACAATGGCTGGCCATGCTCACCCGCACCTACCCGGAGGCGGTGGTGTTGTTCGCCGAGGTTCGCCGTGAACAGGATTGCGAGCTGATCGACCGCTTGCTCGCTCCGGCTGTTCAGTAACGCACGCCTTCTTGCGTGCCTTGCATGTTGCCGGTGATCAGCGCCGGCAGTGGCGTTGAGCCTGACCTGTGTTCATGGGGGGCATGCTGCATTGCAGGCAGCGGCAATGGGTGGGTTGGCGTTGCCGCTTGTTTGCCTGAAGGCGGTAAGGCCTTGCCGCTTTGCGCGCTTCCTTGCCTTGGATAATCACTAATATATTGATTTTTAAGTGATTTTTTATATGGCACAGCCTTTGCTTTGTCTCTGACAACAGTGATCAGACGGCCCCTGCGGCAAAGGTTCAGAGCATGAGCATCAACTTTGGCAGAGCACTCGGTATCCATGAACAGGCTCTCGGTTTCCGCGCCCAGCGTGCCGAGGTGTTGGCCAACAACATCGCCAACGCCGATACGCCGAACTACAAGGCGCGTGATCTGGATTTCGCCAGCGTTCTGGCTGCCGAAAGCTCGCGCCAGCAGCGTGGGCCGGTATCGCTGAACCGTACCGACAGCCGTCACATTGCCGCTGACGGTGTATCCAGTGGCGAGGCCGAGCTGCCTTACCGTACGCCTTTCCATGCCTCGCTGGATCAGAACACCGTCGACCTGCAGATCGAGCAGTCGAACTACGCCGAGAACGCGGTGCAGTTCCAGGCCAGCTTTACCTTTCTCAACAGCAAATTCAAAGGGCTGACTGCAGCCCTGCGCGGCGAATAAGGAGTCAGGCCATGTCCCTTGCCAGTGTTTTCAATATCGCCGGAACCGGCATGAGTGCCCAGAGCACGCGCCTCAATACCATTTCCAGCAACATCGCCAACGCCGAGACCGTGTCGTCGAGTCTCGATCAGACCTATCGCGCCCGTCATCCGGTATTCGCCACCGTATTCCAGCAAGCGCAGGGTGGCGACCGTGGCTCGCTGTTCGCCGAGCAGGACGAGGCCGGGCGTGGCGTGCAGGTGCTCGGTGTGATCGAGGATCAGAGCAGTCTGATGCCGCGTTACGAGCCTGATCACCCGATGGCTAACGGTGATGGCTATGTCTACTACCCGAACGTCAACGTGGTCGAGGAAATGGCCGACATGATTTCCGCCAGTCGCGCCTTTCAGACCAACGTGGAAATGATGAACACCGCCAAACAGATGCTGCAGCGTGTGCTGACCCTGGGTCAGTAACGCATCGAGGAGACGAGGGATGAGCACAGTAAGCGGCACGAGTTCGGTACTCGATCAGTACCAGATCAAGCAGGAAACCACCCAGAACAAGGAGCTTGGCAAGAACGAGTTTCTCAATCTGCTGGTGGCGCAGTTGAATAACCAGAACCCGCTGGAGCCGCAGGGCAACGGTGAGTTCATTGCTCAGCTGGCACAGTTCAGTCAGGTGGAAGGCATCGAGAAGCTCAACACCAGCATGGGCTCGATGCTGTCCAGTTTTCAGTCTTCACAGGCGCTGCAGGCCTCGTCTCTGGTTGGGCGCAAGGTCATCGTGCCGAGTGACAAGGCGGTGGTCGATACCAGTGAAAGCTTCAAGGCCAGCACCGTGCTTCCCGCGAGCAGTAGCAATGTTTACGTCAATGTCTATAACAGCGCGGGAACGCTGGTGACCCGTCTCAATCTGGGGGAGCAGGCGGCGGGTAACGTCAGCTTCATATGGGATGGCAAGGATTCCAGTGGAAATGTGGCGCCGCCGGGCACCTACAAATTCGAGGCGCAAGCGACCTACGGCAGTGAAGCCAAGGGGCTTTACACCATGCTGCCGGCCAACGTCGACAGCGTCACCTTGGGCGGCAATGAGCTGATGCTCAACCTGGCCGGCCTGGGCAGTGTTCCCCTATCCCAAGTACAGGTCATCGGCCAGTAATTATTGCCGCCGGATGTTCCGGCAAAGGAGTCCCTCATGTCGTTCAATATTGGTCTCAGTGGTCTGCGTGCCTCGACAAAAGACTTAAACGTGACCGGCAATAATATCGCCAATGCCGGCACTGCAGGTTTCAAGCAGTCACGTGCCGAGTTTTCGGATGTCTATGCCGCATCGGTGTTGGGCACTGGCAAGAATCCTCAGGGAAGCGGTGTATTACTGTCGAACATTTCTCAGCTGTTCAATCAGGGCAATATTAATTACACCCAAAATGCGTTGGATCTGGCGATCAATGGCAATGGTTTCTTTCAGGTGAGTAATAACGGGGCGCTCAGTTATACCCGTGCCGGGTATTTCGGCACTGACCGCAATGGTTTCATCGTGGATAACTTTGGTTATAACCTTCAGGGCTATACAGTTGACCCTAATGGCAATCTGCAAACGGGAGTCGTCGGTAATCTTCAGATCCAGACCGCGAGCCAGGAGCCCAAGGCGACGACCCAGATTGCGCAGTTGTTCAATTTGAACTCCACCAACACTGTGCCGGTGACCACGCCCTTCAATGCGGCCGATCCAACAACGTACAACTCTTCCACTTCAACCAATATTTATGATTCTCAAGGTAACTCACACGTATTAACGCAATATTTTGTGAAGACGGGTGCGAATGCTTGGGAGATGCAGGTGCTCATTGATGGGCGCAGTCCCGGTGATGCGGCGCAGGAACCGCCTGTCCCGGCCGTGATTCCGCTTCAATTCACCCCGGCTGGGCAGTTGGATGCTGCCGCGCTCAATGCGGCTACCTTGCCGGCTGGCTTCGCGGCGGATGCTGCTGGCGTGATTAGTTATTCGGGATGGCAGCCAGCTGGGCTTGATACTTCGGGGGCAACGCCCGTATGGGGACCTAATGGTGCGACTACGCCAAGTCCGTTTACCCTGGATCTGCGCGGTTCTACGCAATTCGCCAGTTCTTTTGCAGTTAACAGCGTCAGCCAGGATGGCTATACCACCGGGCAACTGGCAGGTATTGAAATCGATGACACGGGTCTCATCTTTGCCCGTTACACCAACGGTCAATCCAAGGTGCAGGGGCAGGTGATCCTTGCCAACTTTGCCAATGTTCAGGGTTTGACGCCTGTTGGTAAGACGCAGTGGGTGCAGTCTTTCGAGTCTGGCGAGCCGGTCCGTAACCCTCCCCGGTCTGGTACGCTGGGAGCCATTCAGGCTGGTGCGCTCGAGGATTCCAACGTCGAACTGTCTGATCAGCTAGTGAATCTCATCGTTGCCCAGCGTAACTACCAGGCCAACGCCAAGACCATCGAAACCGAAAGTGCCATTACTCAGACGATCATCAACCTGCGCTGATGATCTGCTGTAGCTGTAGAGACAAAGCGGCAAGCCTGGCTTGCCGCTTTGTCGTTTCAGGGGCGGCAAAACCCCGCCGCTGAGAGAATATGACCTTCCTGCTGGATCAAAAAATCTCTTTCAAATCAGTATCTTAATTTCATTTTCCGTATGTGGCACAGGGTTTGCTTGGTTGCTTGCAAAGAGCCAAGGGTGTGTCGCCCACTCGGAGAATGACCATGGACAAGATGCTGTACGTCGCCATGACCGGAGCGCAGAACAATACGCTGGGTCTGCGCGCCCATGCCAACAACCTGGCGAACGTTTCCACCTCGGGTTTCCGTCGTGATTTCGAGCAGGCGCGGTCCATGCCGCTGTTTGGTGAAACCCTTCCGGCGCGTGTGTTCGCCATGAGTGAACGGCCGGCCACGGACTTTCGTCCTGGTGCTTTGCAGGAAACCGGCCGTGATCTGGATGTGGCTGTTGGCGGCAAGGGCTGGATTGCCGTACAGGCACCCGACGGCAGCGAGGCGTACGTGCGGACGGCCAGCCTGAATATCGATGCATTGGGGGTGCTGCGCACCGGCAATGGTTTGCCGGTGATGGGCAATGCCGGGCCGATTGCGGTACCGCCTGAGCAGAAGGTGGAAATTGGTCAGGACGGCACCATCAGTATCCGGGCTCTGGGTGAAGACCCCAACGTGCTGGCCGAGGTTGATCGCATCAAGTTGGTCAATCCCGATCCCAAGAGCATGGAGAAGGGCACCGATGGCCTGATCCGGGTCAAGGGGCAGCCCGAGGTGGCGGCCGACGCTACCGTTCAGGTCACGTCCGGTTTTCTCGAGGCGAGCAACGTCAATGCCGTGGAAGAGATGACTGCGATCCTTTCCCTGTCCCGTCAGTTTGAACTGTCGGTGAAGATGATGCGCACGGCTGAAGACAATTCGTCGGCCATGGCGCGGGTTTTGCAGATTAGCTAATTACCAGTACGCGGCGCCGTAAAACCGGCGCCCGAGGAGAACGACTATGCTTCCGGCACTGTGGGTCAGCAAGACCGGTTTGTCCGCCCAGGACATGAACCTGACCACCATTTCCAACAACTTGGCCAACGTCTCGACCACCGGCTTCAAGCGCGACCGTGCCGAGTTCGAGGATTTGCTGTACCAGATTCGCCGCCAGCCGGGCGGGCAGTCCACGCAGGACAGCCAGCTCCCCTCCGGCCTGCAGCTCGGCACGGGTGTGCGTGTAGTCGGGACGCAGAAGATCTTCACTGCCGGCAGCCTGCAAACCACCGAGCAACCGCTGGATATGGCCGTCAATGGCCGTGGCTTCTTCCAGATTCTGCAGCCAGACGGCACCGTTTCCTACACTCGCGATGGCAGTTTCCATCTGAATGCGGATGGTCAGATCGTCACTTCTCAGGGGTTCGCCCTGGAGCCTGCCATCGTATTGCCAGGTGAGGTGCGTACGTTCACCGTGGGCGAAGACGGCACCGTATCGGTCACCACGGCCGGGAACCCGCAGCCGCAAATTATCGGCAACATCCAGCTGGCTGACTTCGTCAACCCGGCCGGTCTCGAGGCCATCGGTAACAACCTGTTCCTCGAGACCGGATCCAGCGGTGCTCCGCAGGTAGGGGCACCGGGGTTGAACGGCCTGGGCACCACGCTGCAGAACACCCTGGAAAACTCCAACGTCAGCGTGGTGGAAGAACTGGTGAACATGATCACCACCCAGCGTGCCTACGAGATGAATTCCAAGGTGATTTCCACCGCCGATCAGATGCTGTCCTTCGTGACGCAGAACCTCTGATTACTTGACTCTGTTGTGAACGCCGCGAGGTAGTGGTTATGAACCGGCAAGCTCTCTGTTTACCCCTGTTGGCTGGCCTGCTGCTCAGCAGCGGCTGTGTGGCGCCGACAGCCAAGCCGGACGATCCTTATTACGCACCTGTATTGCCGCGCACGCCGCTGCCGGCTGCGCAGAACAATGGTTCGATCTATCAGGCGGGTTTCGAAAATGGCCTGTATGACGACCGCAAAGCGTTCCGCGTCGGCGACGTCATCACCATCACGCTCAACGAGCGCACCCAGGCCAGTAAGAACGCCAACAGCAATCTGCAGAAAGACAGCAGCGCAAGTCTCGGTGCCCCCAATCTGTTCGGCATGGCGGTGAGCCCTGACAATCCGCTGCGCAGTCTTGGCGCCCTGGGCATGGGTAACCCCAACCTGAGTCTGGAAGCAAGCTGGGATGCTGAGCGTGCGGCAAGCGGCTCCGGCCAGGCCGGGCAGAGCAACAGTCTGACCGGCTCGATCACCGTGACCGTCGCTGAGGTGCTGCCCAATGGCATTCTCGCCGTACGTGGCGAGAAGTGGATGACCCTCAATACCGGTGACGAGCTGGTGCGTATTTCCGGCCTGGTGCGCGCCGACGACATCGCGACCGATAACACCGTGGCCTCCACCCGTATTGCCGATGCGCGTATCACGTATTCAGGCACTGGCGCCTTTGCCGATGCCAGTCAGCCGGGTTGGTTGAGCCGCTTCTTCCTCAGCCCGATGTGGCCGTTCTGATCTCGGGGTGTCGCAGATGAAAGCCTGGATGAACCAATCCCCGTCCCTCCTGCTCGGGCAGTTGACCAACTGGTATACGCGGATGACCGCCAACGGCTCGGCGCGCAAGGCCTTTGCCGTGACATCGGCAGCCAAGCCGGCGGCGCGGGTTCAGGGGCGTGATGCAGCCCATACCGGCGCATGCCGTCGGCAGTTCGCGGTGGCTCATCGGGGCTATCGCCGTCGTGGTGCCAATGACTGGCTGCTGCTGGCGACCCTGCTGGGGTGCCTGCTGCTGAGCCTGCCAACCCAGGCCGAACGGCTCAAGGATCTTGCCTCCATTCAGGGTGTGCGCAGTAACCAGTTGATTGGCTATGGCCTGGTGGTTGGCCTCAACGGGACCGGTGACCAGACGACCCAGACGCCATTCACCGTGCAGACCTTCAACAACATGATGGCGCAGTTTGGGATCAAGGTGCCGGCAGGTGGCAACGTGCAGTTGAAGAACGTCGCGGCGGTGTCGGTGCATGCCGACCTGCCAGCGTTCGCCAAGCCGGGGCAGACCATCGACATCACCATTTCTTCGATCGGTAATGCCAAGAGCCTGCGCGGTGGCAGCCTGCTGATGACGCCGCTCAAGGGTATCGACGGCAACGTCTACGCCATCGCCCAGGGTAACCTGGTGGTCGGTGGCTTCGATGCCAGTGGCGCTGATGGCTCGCGTATCACCGTCAATGTGCCGTCTGCCGGTCGTATTCCGGGTGGCGCCACTGTGGAGCGTCCGGTGCCGAGCGGTTTCGATCAGGGCAATTACCTGACGCTCAACCTCAATCGCCCCGATTTCACCACGGCGAAGAACATCGTCGACCAGATCAACGATCTGCTTGGTCCGGGTGTCGCCCAGGCTATCGATGGCGGTTCGATTCGCGTCAGTGCGCCGCTCGATCCCAACCAGCGTGTCGACTACCTGTCGATCCTCGAGAACCTGCAGGTTGAAGCGGGCAAGGCAGTGGCCAAGGTCATCATCAATTCGCGTACCGGCACCATCGTGATTGGCCAGGATGTGAAGGTGCAACCGGCAGCTGTCACCCATGGCAGCCTGACGGTGACCATCACCGAAGACCCCATCGTCAGCCAGCCCGACGCCCTGTCTGGCGGGCAGACCGCAGTCGTGCCGCGCTCGCGCGTGGGTGCTGAGGAAGAAGCCAAGCCAATGTTCAAGTTCGGCCCAGGCACCAGCCTCGACGAGATCGTCCGTGCGGTAAACCAGGTGGGCGCGGCACCTTCCGACCTGATGGCCATCCTGGAGGCGCTCAAACAAGCCGGCGCGCTGCAGGCTGACCTGATTGTGATTTAAAGAGGTACAGCGTATGGACTCCCGACTCTCTGCAGGCCTGCTCGGTAATGGCAAGAGCCCTATCGACAGTGGTGCCTTTACGGATATCAACCGCCTCAGCCAGTTCAAGGTAGGCGGTGATACCGAGCAGAACATCCGCAAAGTCGCGCAGGAGTTCGAATCCCTGTTCATGAACGAAATGCTCAAGGCCATGCGTTCGGCCAATGCCGCGTTCGGTGAGGGCAACTTCATGAACAGTAATGAGAGCAAGACCTACCAGGACATGCACGACCAGCAGTTGGCCGTGACGCTGTCCAAGGAAGGTCGCGGTATTGGTCTGGCCGACGTGCTGGTGCGGCAGATGTCGAAAATCAAACAGCCGTCGAGCCGTCCCAATCCATTCGCGCAGGTCGAACAGCCGGCTGCTGCGTCGGCTGAGAGCAAAGCCGAAAAGGTTGCCAGTAGCGAAGGTTTCCGTGATGACGTGGCACTGCTCAATCGTCGCCGCCTGGCTGTTCCGGGCAAATTGGCCGATCGTCTGTTGGCAGGCATCGTACCTTCTGCGGCCGAAGGTAAGGCGCTGGCCGGTAATGACTGGATTCCGGTGCAGGCCAATGCTGCAGCCAAAGCGCCGGCACTCAGCCCCGCCAATAGCGATGCGCTGACCGGGCGCCGTATCGCTCAACCGCCATTGGCGCCGGGCAAGGCCGCTTTCAGTTCGCCTCAGGAATTTGTCGCCACCATGTTGCCGATGGCGGAGGCGGCTGCCGAAAAGATTGGCGTTGACCCGCGTTACCTTGTCGCCCAGGCAGCCCTGGAAACCGGCTGGGGCAAGTCGATCATCCGCACCCGTGATGGCGACAGCAGCCACAACCTGTTCGGTATCAAGTCTCATGGCAGCTGGGAGGGCGAGTCGGCACGGGTGCTGACCACCGAATACAAGGAGGGCAAGGCGGTCAAGGAAGCGGCCAGCTTCCGTGCGTACGACTCCTATGCGCAGAGTTTCGACGATTACGTCAGCTTCCTGCAGAACAACGGGCGTTACGAGAAAGCCCTGAGTAGCACCGAAAATCCCGAGCGCTTCGTCAAGGAGCTGCAGCAGGCGGGTTACGCGACCGACCCGAACTACGCGCGCAAGATCTCCCAGATCGCGCGCAAGATGCAGACTTATCAAGCGATCGCCGTTGCAGATGGCGCGACCACCAGGACGTGAGATGAACCATGGCTGACCTATTGAATATCGGCCTGTCCGGCCTGTCTGCAACTAAAACGTCGCTGACCGTAACCGGTCATAACATTGCAAATGTCAATACGCCGGGCTTTAGTCGCCAAGAAGCCGTACAGGCAACTCGGGTGCCACAGTTTAGTGGTTCCGGTTACATTGGTTCTGGAACCACCCTGGTTGACATTCGTCGCAGTTATAGTGAATTCCTCAGTACTCAGTTGAGGAGCAGCACAGCACTCAACAGTGATGTGAAATCTTACAAGAGCCAGATTGAACAACTGGATTCTTTGCTTGCCGGTAGCACTACTGGTATCAACCCATCACTTCAACAGTTCTTCTCATCGTTGCAAACTGCTGCGGAAGATCCCGCGAATATCCCGGCTCGGCAGTTGGTTTTGTCCGAGGCTGAAGGGCTAGCGAGACGCTTCAATACAATATATGACCGCCTGGCCAGCCAGAACGACTTCATCAACAAGCAGATGCAGGTTACTACTGAGCAGGTCAACCGTCTCGCAGGGTCGATTGGCCAACTTAATGATGCAATTGCTATTGCAGCTGCAAACGGTGCTGCGCCCAACGATCTTCTCGACGCCCGCGAAGAGGCCGTTCGACAACTCTCGACTTACATCGGCGTAACAGTCGTACCACAGGATGACAATACCTATAACTTGTTCATCGGCAGTGGTCAGCCGCTGGTTGTCGGTAACTCAGTGAGCAAGTTGGAGGCTGTTACAGGGCGCGGTGACCCGACTCGCTTCGAGATTGAGTTCGTAAGTGGCTCCTCACGGCAGGCTGTGACCAGTCAGCTAACGGGCGGTGAGCTTGGCGGGCTGATCCGCTATCGCGAAGAAGTGCTGGATTCCACGCTCAACAGCGTTGGCCGTCTTGCAATTGCCATAAGCAGTGAAATCAACGCGCAGTTGCAGCAAGGGCTCGATCTAAAGGGCAATGTTGGCGCTGCCCTATTTGATAATCTTAATGCTGCGCAGTTATCCGATCTGCGTGCGCGTCCTTTTTCCGACAATATATCCAGCGTGGATGCATCGGTCAGCATCCGAGACAGCCAATTGCTGACCGCCAGCGATTACCGCCTGGAATATGATGGTGTTTCCGTACCCACAGGCTATAGCGCACGGCGCTTGAGTGATAACGCGATTATGAATGTCAGCGCTGATGGTGCTGGCGGGTTGCGTTTAAGTGATAGTAACGGCGTTGATCAGGGCATTACGGTCAACTTGACTGGAACCCCTGCTACGGGTGATCGCTTTCTTCTGCAGCCTACACGCCGTGGTGCCGCTGATATCAGCAGCATTTTAGATCAGCCGGATCAGTTAGCTTTTGCTGCACCGCTGCGCAGTGAGGCTAATCTGCAGAATGCCGGTAATGCAGTGATCGGTCAGCCAAACGTGACCCTGGTGATCGATCCGGCCAGCCTGCCGCAGCAGAACTTCGTTTCCGACCCGCTGCGTCTGCAGAACCTGCAGGCTTTGGGGGGTATCGAACTGCGTTTTAATCAGGCGACCAATCAGCTGGATTTTGTCACACCGCTGCCTGCCGGGGTCAGTATTACCAGCGTGCCGCAACCGTCGCCCACGCCGCCGGCAGCCCCAGCCCCGGCGCCTACACCGATTACCGGGTTGAACGTAACACCTGGGCAAAGCAATAACCTCAGCTATGCGATTGTGGTGACTAGCGGCGGGGTGACCCAAAGCTACACCGTCGAACAAACCTTTAGTGGTCGCCCGGCCGAAGGTGATCGTTTCAGTGTGGGGCAGAACCTTAGTGGCGTTTCGGACAACCGAAATGCTCTGCAGCTAGTAGACCTGCAGAATGCTCAGGTAGTGGGTGTTAGCTCCGGCCCCAATGGTCTGGTTGCTGGGGTCAGTTTCACCGATGGTTATGGCGATCTGGTCGAGCGCGTCGGTACGCTGACCGCGCAGGCGCGCGTGGACGATACCGCTACCAGTGCGATTCTCAAGCAGGCGACTGACAATCGCGATTCGCTGTCAGCGGTCAACCTGGATGAAGAGGCAGCAAACCTGATCAAGTTTCAGCAGTATTACCAGGCTTCGGCGCAAATCATTCAAGTTGCGCGCAGCCTATTCGATACCCTGATCGGAGCCTTCAGATGAGCACTGGGCGAATTAGGTAACGACGGGCTATGGGTAGGTTGGTCGATACATCAGCAAGGCCATTAGTGGGCCTGTGGAAGTGAACGGGAGTCAGACTCCCTCAGCGACAAGAGGCTTTCTATGCGCATTTCAACCTTGCAGGCATTTAATAACGGCGTTGCCGGCTTGCAGCGCAACTATGCTAATGTGACTCGCACCCAGGAGCAGATTAGCACTGGCAACCGTATTCTGACCCCGGCCGATGACCCTGTGGCTTCGGTACGCCTGCTGCAATTGGAGCAGCAGCAGAATGTATTGAACCAGTACAGCGAGAACCTGACTGCGGCGAAGAATAGTCTGACTCAGGAAGAGGTCAGTCTTAATTCAGCCAACACCATCCTGCAGCGTGTTAGGGAGCTTGCCGTGCAGGCTGGTAATGGCGCGCTGAGCAGCACCGATCGCGCTTCAATTGCCGCTGAACTACAGGAGCGAGAGGACGAGCTGCTGGGCTTGATGAACACTCGCAATGCCCGTGGTGAGTATCTGTTTGCCGGTTTCCAGGGTAAAACCCAGCCGTTTGTCCGGCAGGCTGACGGCAGTTATGCCTATAAAGGTGATGAAGGGCAACGCAAGATTCAGATCGCCAGTTCGCTGGATATTCCCATCAGTGACAACGGCAAAAAGACCTTCGTCAATATCACTGACGCCGGTCGTTTACAGGCTACGCCAACCGGCGCGCTCCCCGGCCTGCGTGTCGGGGCACCGCTGGTGCAGGATGAAGTAGCCTTCAGCGGTACGCCGGCGTTCCCGCCCGGCGGCATCGAAATCGAGTTTGATACGGTCAACCCGCAAAACTACGAAATTCGTTCCATTGCTCCGCCTGCTGTGCTGGGTAGCGGCACACTGGACAGTGACCCGGCCAAGCAGGACAAACTGGTATTCCGTGGCGTGGTGGTGAACTTCGACGGCACCCCGGCAGGCGGCGAGCTGGTACAGATCACCCCGCGCCAGTCGGGCGGCGTGGATGTGCAGAAACAAGGTGTGCTCGACACCATCGCCACCTTGCGACAGGCGCTGTTGGATGCGCCTGACACGCCAAACGGTAGTCTGCAGGTGCGTGATGCCGTGGCCCTTGGCCTTGCCAACATTGACCATGCCATGGTCACCCTTGACAGCGTGCGTGGCGAGATCGGTGCGCGGCTGAATGTCGTCGAAACCACGCAGACCGACAACGAGGATGTCAGCTTGGTTAATAAGAGCGTGCAGGCTCAGTTACGTGAGCTGGACTACGCCGAGGCGCTGTCGCGGCTGTCTTTCCAAAGTATCGTGCTGGAGGCCGCCCAGCAGAGCTACGTGAAAATCGCCGGCTTGACCCTGTTTAGCCAGATGTAAAGCGCCCACTGATAGCGAGCGTCCTGCCTGTCAACCCGTTGCCAGAAAAAAACGCAAAAAAGCTTTAAAAAGTCCTAAAGCTTTCCCGCCACCCGACGATAACCAGTACGAATGCGAGGTAAACGGTGGGGCAGCCCAGGCTGAACACCAAGCCCGCACCGTCAGGCTACCTTAAGTACCCGCCCATTGGAGGCTCATACCATGGCACTTACAGTCAATACCAACGTTGCATCGCTCAATACCCAACGCAACCTGAGCAACTCCTCCAATGCGCTGAGCACCTCTCTGCAGCGCCTGTCCACTGGCTCGCGCATCAACTCCGCTAAGGATGACGCCGCCGGTCTGCAGATTTCCAACCGTCTGACCAGCCAGATCAATGGTCTGGGTGTGGCGGTGCGCAACGCCAATGATGGTATCTCGTTGGCTCAGACTGCTGAAGGGGCTCTGCAGCAGTCAACAAACATTCTTCAGCGCATGCGCGATTTGTCTCTTCAATCTGCAAACGGCTCGAACTCCGGCACGGAGCGTAATGCCTTGCAACAAGAAGTAGTTCAATTACAAAGCGAACTGACTCGTATTGCTGAAACTACTACGTTCGGTGGGCGTAAGTTGTTGGACGGCTCGTTCGGCTCGTCGACTTTCCAGGTCGGTGCTAACGCCAACGAAACCATCTCTGTCGCTTTATCTGGCGCAGGCGCCAGTGCTCTGGGTAGCTTTCAAATTAAAGGCGGTGGTTCGATCTTTGGTACAGCAGTCGACAACGCTGCTGGTCAGAATGGTTCTGCAATAGGTGATTTGACTATTACAGGTGGAGGCAAAACTGCTACCGCGACCTTGGCTGCCAATGCCTCAGCTAAAGACTTCGCCGATGCAGTGAACTCTACTACAAGTACCACTGGTGTATCGGCAACTGCCAGAACTGAAGCGGTTTTGGCTGGTTTTGATATCGATGCTGCTAACGGCGGTACTCAGTTGAGTTTTGACGTAAGTATCGGTAGTCAGACCGTAAGCATTGCTGGCGCTACATCTCTCAAAGATGTTTCCGATCAGATCAACTCTCAGGCAGGTAAGTCTGGCCTTACTGCAGTCCTTGAAGGCAATACGCTGCGCCTAGCAAATGATAAAGGCGAGAACATCTCAATCGCTGCAGTTACCGGCGACGGTACAACTCCAGCATTAACAATTGCAGGTGTAGCTGCTGATGGAACTGTCGGTACTGCTGATGATGCTACAGATGGAGCTGTAGTTACCGGTAATGTAACTGTTAACTCTGCGTCTGGTTATGTTATTTCTGCCGCTACTGACATCACCGAAGCTCTTAGTTCAGGTGTGGCTAGCCTGGCTTCGGTAGGTAGTGTTGATATTTCTAGCCAATCCGGTGCTCAAGATGCCTTAGCTGTGATTGATTCTGCTATCGCAAAAATCGATTCTCAGCGGGCTGATCTTGGTGCGGTTCAGAACCGTTTTGACAACACCATCGCTAACCTACAGAACATTTCGGAGAACGTATCGGCCGCCCGTGGTCGTATTCAAGACACTGACTTCGCTGCAGAAACTGCCAACCTGAGCAAGAACCAGGTGCTGCAACAGGCCGGTACCGCGATTCTAGCGCAGGCCAACCAGTTGCCGCAGGCGGTGCTGAGCCTCCTGCGTTAAGCTGAAGCCAGCGGTATGCTTGAACACGGGGGGTAGTGCCTGGCGCTACTCCCCGTCTTGCCATGTGAGGTGAGCTTATGGATATCAACATTATAGCGGCTGGCGGTTCATCGTCGGTCACCCGCCCGGCCCAGCCGGTCAGTCGCACTGAGCCGTTTGGTGCTGCACAGTCTGTGCAATCTTCCACTGCGCTAGAAGCTGTCCGCGCAACACGCGAAACAGCCGAAACGGCGCGCCAAGACGATAAACCGCTTGAAGAAGCGGTTTCCAGCATCCAGCAGTTTGTGCAGACCGTGCAGCGTAACCTGAACTTTTCCCTGGATGACTCCACGGGGCGAGTAGTGGTGAAAGTGACTGACGGTGCATCCGGCGAAGTTATTCGCCAGATTCCGTCGGAAGAAGCGTTGCGCTTGGCGGAAAGCCTGGAGCAGGCGCGCAGCCTGTTGTTTAAGGCTGAAGCCTGAATGAGCTGGCATGATTCTTGTGTGAAGGGAGCGCAACGGATTAGAACGTCAACCCATTGACGAGGTAGCTAACATGGCAGGTATAACCGGCATCGGTTCAGGTGTGGACATCAACAGCATCGTTTCGGCACTGGTCAGTGCAGAACGAGCGCCCAAGGATGCCCAGCTGGCACGCCTGGAAAAAGCCAGTACCACCAAGTTCACTGCCCTGGGCCAGCTCAAGGGCGCCGCCAGCGCACTGCAGGCCGCGCTCAAGGAGCTCAACAAGCCTGAGTTGTTCGACAAACGTACGGCGACCTCCTCCGACAGCAAGCTGGCAACGGCCAGCGCCAGCACCACTGCGCTTTCCGGCAGCTATCAGCTGGAAGTTCGTAGCCTGGCCACCAGCAGCAAGGTGGCTACGCAAAGCCTGGCATCGACCTTCAATGCAGCCAGTGACGGCACCTTCGATGTTCGGGTGGGCTCTGGCCCTGCGGTGGAAGTGGCGGTGACGGCTGGAGATGACCTGGTAGCCATTCGTGACAAACTCAATGCTGCGCTGAAAGATCAGGGCGTGACGGCCAACGTTGTCAACGATCCTGCTGCAGGGACTTCACGCCTGGTGCTCACGGGTAAGGAAACCGGTGCCGGCAAGGACATCGTCATTGAGAACGCCAGTGCCGGGCTGACTGACCTGCAAATCGACCCCGCAGTGGCGGTTAGCGGCAGTTCGGCTGGCTACCTGACCCAGGCGGTCGATGCAGAATTTGCCATTGATGGCCTGACCCTGTTCAGTGGCAAAAACAGCATCAGCGATGCCATACCCGATGTGACCCTCAATCTGCTCAAGGCCGAGCCTGGTACCAACCTGACCATTACCGTGGGGCAGGACACCGGCGGGGTGAAGAGCAGTATCAAGAAATTCATTGATACCTATAACACGCTGATCACCACCAGTAACCAACTGACCGGGGTTACCTCAGCGGGTGAGGGCAAGCCGCCTGTAGTGGGTGGCTTGGTCGGTGATGCGTCGGTGCGCACCCTGTTGGGTGGTCTGCGTGCCGAGTTGGGTAATCCGGCTACCGGCAGTGGCGGCAGTTTGCGTGTGCTCGCTGATTTGGGGATTACCACGCAAAAAGATGGCACGCTGAAAATCGACGATACGGTTTTCGATAAGGCGCTCCAGGAGAACTATGACGCGGTTGGGGCGTTCTTTACTGGGGATAGTGGCCTGATGGCGCGTCTTGATACGCGCATTAATGGATTTGTGCAAACTGGCGGCATCCTTGAGCAGCGAATGAATAGCCTGCAAGCCACTATCAAGGACATCGACAAGCAGAAAGAAAGTCAGGAGCTGCGCATTGCCAAAGTACAGGAGCGTTTGCTCAAGCAATTCAATGCTATGGATTCGCTAGTCAGCCAGCTCAACAGTACCAGTGACCGCCTGACTCAATCGTTAGGTAGTCTGCCAGGCTTCGTTAAAAAGGACAGCTAACGCGTGAGCAGCCCTATAGATACTTACCGAGCGGTCAACACCGCTCAGGATGTCAGCCCCTACCGCATCGTCCAGCTACTGCTGCAGGGCGCCCTGGATCGTCTGTCCCTGGCTCGCCATGCCCAGCTGGAGGGCAATCCGGAGATTCGAGGCCTTGCCGTCGGCAGTACAATCTCCATTATTGCAGCGCTACAGGCTGGCTTGGATAAGGAGCTCGGCGGTGAGATTGCCGAGAATCTGGATGCGCTCTACGACTACATGACTCGTCGTTTGGCTGGCGTTGCGTTGGACGACACGCCGCGCAGTCTTGATGAGGTGCTGGCATTGCTGGGTCAGATCAAGGAAGCCTGGGACGCTATAGGTCCTGAGGTAGAGCCCGCAGCGGCACGTTAATTTCGCCTAAAGCTTTGCTTGTCAGAGCCGATATCTTGAGTATCAGCCAAACAGCAGAGCGAGAGCGATAATGAACGCAATGGCGGCCCTCCAGCAGTATCAGACCGTCAATACCCAGGTGCAGGCTTTTGAGGCCAGCCCTCACCGTCTTATTCAGATGTTGATGGAAGGTGGGTTGACCCGAATAGCTCAAGCGCGTGGCGCCATGGAGCGCGGACAGATCGAGCTGAAAGGCGAGTTGATCAGTAAGAGCATCGCCATCGTCGGCGGTCTGCGCGAGGCCCTTGATCACCGCCAGGGCGGCGAGCTGGCGGCGAATCTGGATGGTCTGTACGAATATATGACGAGTCGGCTGCTGCAGGCCAATCGCAACAATGAGCCTGCTCTGCTCGAAGAGGTCGCCGCGCTGCTTCGCGAGGTTAAATCCGGTTGGGATGCCATTGCTCAGTAAGAGCATGGTTTTGGAGGGGAAATTATGAATGCCACCGTTCAGCGCCTGCAGGAAACCGGTTCTGCCTTACGTGATGCCCTTGCCAAGCAGGACTGGGCCGCGATTGGCGAGCTGGATCTGCAATGCCGTATGGTAGTCGACGCTGCCATGGTAGATAGCCCTGACGAAGAAGAACTGCGCAGTGGTTTGGAAAATCTGTTGTCGTTGTATCGAGAGCTGGTTAGCGTTTGTCAAACCGAGCAGCAACGAGTTGCTGGTGAGTTGGTACAGTTAAACCAGTCTCGTCAGGGTGCCAAGGTGTATCAGCTTTTCGGCTAGTCCGCCCATATCGACCGGGTTTATCCGCCAGGATTGGCTCGGCCGTCGCTCCGTCTGTTCGTTTTCCTGCCTTCTATCCTCCGGCCCTCTTTTTTTCGTCATTACAAGCAGCGCCTGAGTGAATTCCATATTTGGGTGAAAAGTTACGCCATAAAATTGACTAGATTCAATTTTTTGACTTTACTAGTGGCCAAATGCCGGTGCGTGCCGAAGATCTGGTGCGCGATCCTTATCATTCCTCGGGTCAGACAAGCACAAGATGTGGCGTGAAACCAAAATCCTGTTGATCGATGACAATGCTGCGCGCCGCCACGAGTTGGCGATCATTCTGAGTTTCCTTGGGGAAGAGCATCTAGCCTGCACCAGCCAGGACTGGCGCAGTGCGGTGGCCGAGCTTGCCTCCAGCCGTGAGGTGCTCAGCGTTTTGCTCGGAGAGGTTGAGTCCAAGGGCGGAGCACTGGAACTGACCAAGCAGATTGCCGGCTGGGACGAGTTTCTGCCGCTGCTGACCGTGGGGGATGCCTGTCTGGCCGAGTGGCCGGAAGATCTGCGCAGGCGTGTGCTGGCCAGCCTGGAAATGCCGCTCAGCTATAACAAGCTGCTCGATTCGCTGCACCGTGCCCAGGTCTATCGCGAGATGTACGACCAGGCCCGTGATCGTGGTCGGCAGCGCGAGCCCAATCTGTTTCGCAGCCTGGTCGGTACCAGTCGCGCCATTCAGCAGGTGCGGCAGATGATGCAGCAGGTGGCCGATACCGAGGCCAGTGTGTTGATCCTTGGTGAGTCGGGAACTGGCAAGGAAGTGGTGGCGCGTAATCTGCACTACCACTCCAAGCGTCGCGAGGCACCGTTCGTGCCGGTCAACTGCGGC
Organism: uncultured Pseudomonas sp.; assembly: GCA_964543555.1. Classification (GTDB taxonomy): domain Bacteria; phylum Pseudomonadota; class Gammaproteobacteria; order Pseudomonadales; family Pseudomonadaceae; genus Aquipseudomonas. Next base: position 1,058 of record CAZIZA010000018.1, on the reverse strand, counting down.
GCCATTCCGGCCGAGTTGCTGGAAAGCGAGTTGTTCGGTCACGAGAAGGGCGCGTTCACGGGGGCCATTACCAGTCGGGCAGGGCGCTTCGAGCTGGCCAACGGTGGCACGCTGTTTCTCGATGAGATTGGCGACATGCCACTGCCGATGCAGGTCAAGCTGCTGCGTGTGCTGCAGGAGCGCACCTTCGAGCGTGTCGGCAGCAACAAGACGCAGACGGCTGACGTACGCATCATCGCTGCCACGCACAAGAACCTGGAGAAGATGATCGAGGACGGCAGTTTCCGTGAGGATCTGTATTACCGCCTTAACGTCTTCCCGATCGAGATGGCGCCGCTGCGCGAGCGTATCGAAGATATCCCGCTGCTGATGAACGAGCTGATTTCGCGCATGGAGCACGAGAAGCGTGGCTCCATTCGCTTCAACTCGGCCGCCATCATGTCACTGTGCCGTCATGACTGGGCAGGTAACGTGCGTGAGCTGGCCAACCTGGTAGAGCGCATGGCGATCATGCATCCCTACGGGGTGATCGGGGTGGGCGAATTGCCGAAGAAATTCCGTCACGTCGATGACGAGGATGAGCAACTGGCAGCCAGTCTGCGCGACGAGATGGAAGAGCGTGCGGCGATCATGGCGGGCTTGCCGGGCCTCGACACGCCGGCCATGCTGCCGCCTGAGGGGCTGGATCTGAAGGATTATTTGGGCAACCTGGAGCAGGGCCTTATCCAGCAGGCGCTGGATGATGCGGGCGGTGTGGTGGCGCGTGCGGCTGAGCGCCTGCGTATTCGCCGCACCACGCTGGTCGAGAAAATGCGCAAGTACGGCATGAGCCGCCGCGAAGAGGATGGCCAGGACGAGGATTGATTTCTCAGCCTCAAGCTAAGGAAACTCTGGAAAACTCGTCATTCCCGCGCAGGCGGGAATCCAGAACCTGCGAAACTCCTGGGCTTCCGCCTTCGCGGGAGTGACGGTAAGTAAATTCTTCAGAACATCCGTAACGCCGCAAAGAAAGCCGGAGCTTTGACGCAAGCTCCGGCTTTGTTTTTTCAAGCTGTTGA
>CAZIZA010000017.1:0-22987 GCA_964543555.1 uncultured Pseudomonas sp. | reverse complement strand
ATGGGCATCGGCCCGGTGTTCTCGGTGCCCAAGCTGCTCAAGGCCAAGGGCCTGAACGTGGCCGACATCGATCTGTGGGAGCTCAACGAGGCCTTCGCCTCGCAGTGCCTGTACTGCCGCGACAAGCTCGAGATCGACAACGACAAATACAACGTCAACGGCGGGTCCATCTCCATCGGCCACCCGTTCGGCATGACCGGCTCGCGTCAGGTCGGCCATCTGGTGCGCGAACTGCAGCGCCGCGAGCTGCGCTACGGCATCGTCACCATGTGCGTCGGTGGCGGCATGGGCGCCACGGGGCTGTTCGAGGCGTATCGATAGCTGTTGGCAACATGCGTCTTACCCAGGCTTTAGACATCGTGCCCCGATGAGCGGTAAGACCGCGCTCTTGTCAAATAAGGCCAAAGCCATTGCCGTTTTCTTGCAAACGGCAATGGCCTCTATCCCTCAAAGCTACTGCCCTTCTTCAAGCTCTTTACGGTAGGCGTCTGCTTCGTCCTGGCTCGGGAAGATGCCGACCAGCTCGCCATTCTGAATCACGTCCCAGACCACGATACCCATGGCGCGGGCTTCCCGGGACAGATGTTCGTTATCACGCTCATGTACGATCACGTTCATGACGGGTCTCCTCTGATTACGGATGCGGCGATATGTCGCACGACTTTTATACGCCTCGTTAGCATGCTAATTAAACCGGGGTTTGAGCAAAGAACTGTTGCGTCAATGCAACGAACGCCGGCTGGGCTCAATTGTCGTTGCGGTTTTTAACAGTGTTCTGGCGGCTGCCTTTCCGGGCAGGAAAGGGAGATTTCATGCCGTGCATGGCAGGGTTGAAGGGGGGAGACGCGGTAGCCGGGATAGACCAGAGCGGCGACAGCCAGTCGTATCGCCTACCCGCCTTTGTGTAAGGGGCTATGCTTTCAGTCCGCCCCGTTCGGGGGCATTTGACCAAGAGCCGCCAGCCACCCGGGCAGAACCAGTGAAGCATTCGACTTTCATCGCCGCGCTGTTTTGTCTGCATTTCGGCTCCTGTGTCATGGGCGCGGAGTATCAACTGCTGACCGAGGAATGGGCGCCTTATAACTACCGTGACAACGGGCGTATTACCGGGCTGTCCACGGAGGTGGTCCAGGCCATCATGGCGCTGACCGGCGATGACATCCCGATCAGGCTTAATCCCAGCATGCGCAGTACGCGTGAGCTGCACACACAACCTGGCTCCATCATGTTTTCGGTGTTTCGTACCCCCGAACGTGAGCCGTTGTACAAGTGGGTGGGGCCTATCGAAGAAGGCTCCATCCACCCTTACCAACTGGCCGATGCAGTGCCGATCAACACGCTTGAGCAGCTGTTGCACGCCCCCCGTATCACGACTCGGCACGCGGGCCTGATACCGACCATGCTGCAGTCGATGGGCTTCAGAAATCTCGATATGAGTGCAACACAGAGTCAGCAGCTGTATCAGATGCTGCTGGCAGGTCGTACTGGAGTCATCATCGGTGATACGGACCTCGGGGTTGCCTATCACAGCAAACGGCTGGGGGTTGCCCCCGGCACCTTTAGGCGGATTCCCATCGAGCTGTATCGCTCGTCCCTGTATATCGCATTCAGGTCGGATATTGACGATGAGTTCGTTGCGAAGTGGGCCAGGGCGCTCGAGCACCTTCGCCAGACGGGCGAGCTGCAGCGCATTCAGCAGCGCTATCGCTGATCCGGATCGAACTCAGCCACTGACCCAGCGCTGCCGCGCCCAGCCACTCAACGCATCGACCGCCAGCACCAGCAGCAACATGGCCAGGATTACCGTGGCCGCCTGGGCTTCCTGGAACAGGCTGAGCGCCACGTAAAGCATCTGCCCGAGGCCGCCGGCGCCGACGAAGCCGAGCACGCTGGCCATACGGATGTTGTTCTCCCAGCGGTACAGGGTGTACGCCAGCAGTTGCGGCCAGACGCCCGGCAGGGTGCCGTAGCAGAAGGCGAGCATGCGCCCGCCGCCGCTTTCGCGGATGGCGTCGGCCGGTTCGCGTGGGGTATTTTCCAGCGCTTCGGCGAACAGGCGGCCGAGCACGCCTGCGGTGTGCAGGGCCAGGGCCAGGGTGCCGGCGTTGGGGCCCAATCCTGCAGCCAGCACCATCAGCGCCGCCCAGACCAGTTCGGGAATGGCGCGCAGGGCATTGAGCAGCAGGCGTCTGGCGTGCCGGGCGACAGCGCCGAAGCGCCCGCCGGCCGGCAGTGCCAGGGCCAGGCCGAGGAGGGCAGCGAGCAGGGTGCCGATGGCGGACATGGCCAGAGTTTCCAGCGCGCCACGGCCGATGGCCTGCACGTGTGCGGCGGAGATGTCCGGCTGCAGGAAGCCGCTGGCGTACTGGCCCATCTGCGCCAGGCTGTCGCCGGCGACCAGGGCGCCAAGGTCGATGCCCAGGTAGACGAACGAGGCGACCACCGCACCGAGAATGGCAGCGAGCAGGATCAGGTGGCCGGCTCTCATGTCAGCCTCGCGCGCAGCAGGCGGCTGAACTGGTCGGCCAGCAGTACCAGCAAGAGGAAGGTGAGGAGCATGCTCGCCACTTCGCCACCGGCGAACATGCGCAGCGACAGGTCGATCTGCTGGCCCAGGCCGCCAGCGCCGACGAAGCCCATCACCACCGAGGCGCGGATGGCGCATTCCCAGCGGTACACGGTGTAGGAGAGCATTTCCCCGGCGGCATTGGGCAACACACCGTAGGCGAAGGCGGCCAGGCGGCTGCTGCCGGCACCCAGTAGCGCGCGGGTGGGGCGGGCATCGACCGATTCGAAGATTTCCGCATACACCTTGCCGAGCATGCCGGCGTAGGTGATGGCGATGGCCAGCACCCCGGCGGTGGGGCCGAGGCCGACAGCGCGGACGAACAGCAGCGCCCAGACGATTTCCGGCACGCTGCGCAGGAAGATCAGCAGGCCGCGCACCGGCCAGCGCGCCAGGTTCGCCCACCAGGCCGGGCGGCCACCACGATGCACGGCCGATAGCGACAGCGCACGGCTGGCCAGTAGCGCGGCAGGGACGGCGATCAGCAGCGCCAGACTCATGCCAGCGGTGGCGATGGCCAGGGTTTCCAGGGTGGCGCGGCCGAGCAGGGCGAGGAATTCACCATCATGCGCGGGCGGCCAGAAACCGGCGAGGAAGTTGCCCATGGCGCGGGTGTTGTCGCCATCGACCAGCACGGCCAGGTCCAGCTCGCTCAGGCTCAGGCCTGGCCACAACAGCAGCAACGCCAGGACGGTGATCAGCAGGCGCGGCAGGGCGGCAGGGTCGCGTGGGGCGGTGGTCAGCATCGCGGGATATGTGTCGGTTGCGGCGGCACGGGTGAGCTGGGCGTGGCCTGCAGTTGCTCATTGGCGTACAGCGCTTGCAACTGGGCAGGTTGTACCTGCTCGGTGGGCAGGTCGAAGGTGATGCGCCCGTCACGAATACCGATCACCCGAGGGAAATGCGCCAGGGCCAGGTCAACGGCATGCAGGCTGGCGAGCAGGGTCATGCCGCGTTCGGCGGCCTCGCGGTTGAGCACGGCCAGGGTGTGGCCGGCCAGCACCGGGTCCATGGCCGAGACGGGTTCGTCGGCGAGAATCAATTCCGGCGCCTGGTACAGCACGCGGGCAATGCCGACGCGCTGCAACTGACCGCCGGAGAGCTGATCGCAGCGCCGGAAGAGCTTGTCGGCGATGTCCAGCCGTGCCAATGCTGCCTGAGCGCCAGCTGCGTCCAGTGGATGAAGGAGGTTGAGCAAGCCCTTGAGCAACGACCATTGGCCAAGCTTGCCGGCCAGCACGGCGGTGACCACGCGCTGACGCGGTGGCAGCGGCGGCGCCTGGTGGATCAGACCGATGCGGGCGCGCAGGCACTGGCGCTGACGGGCAGCCAGGTGCCAGGGGTTGTGCTGCAGCAGGTCGATCTCACCCTGGGTGGGTTGCAGGCTGGTGGCCAGCAGGCGCAGCAGGGTGGTCTTGCCGGCACCCGAGGGGCCGATGATGGCCACCCGTTCGCCGGGGCTGACCTGCAGATCGATGTTTTCCAGCGCAACCTTGCCGTTGGCGTGGGCCAGGCCCACGCTACGCAGGGCGATGCTCACTTCAACAGACCGGCAGCGCGAGCGGCTTCTTCGATGCCTTCGTAGTTCTCGGGCTTGGTCTCGATGAAGCGGCTGGCGGCCTGCAGGTCGAGAATCGCCTTCTGTTCCGGCTTGGCCGGGTCGAGGGCGAGGAAGGCGGCCTTGATCTTCGCTTGCAGCGCTGGATCGAGGCTGCCGCGCACGGTCCAGTTGTAGTCGTAGTAGGTCGGGGTGGTGGCGAAGACCTTGACCTTGTCGGTGTCGACCTTCTTGGCGTCCACCAGCTTCTGCCAGACCGAGGCGTTGAGCACGCCGGCATCGGCCTTGCCGGCCTGCACCCAGGCGGCGGTGGCGTCGTGCGCGCCGGAATAGGCCACGCGGCTGAAGAAATCTTCCGGCTTGATGCCGTCCTGCAGCATGAAGTAGCGCGGCATCAGGCTGCCGGAGGTGGAGGATACCGAGCCGAAGGCGAAGGTCTTGCCCTTGAGATCCTGCAGCGACTTCACCGCCGGGTCGGAGGTGATGAACTTGCTGGTGAACTCCGCATCCTGCTCGCGCTGCACCAGCGGCACGGCATTGCCGGTCTTCAGGCGCGCCTGGACGAAGGTGAAACCGCCCAGCCATGCCATGTCGATACGGTCAGCGGCCAGCGCTTCGACCACGGCGGCGTAGTCGGCCACGGGCACGAACTCCACCTTCATGCCCAGTTCCTGCTCCAGGTAGGCGCCCAGCGGCTTGAACTTGCGCAGCAGCTCGGTGGGGGCTTCGTCAGGGATGGCCGAGACCTTGAGGACGTCGGCGGCTTGCGCGAATACAGCCGATACGGACAGGGCGATGCCGGCGGCGAGCGCCAGGGTGTTCTTGAACATGTCGGATTCTCCGGTTCAATAGCGGGGAAGGCGCGCGGAGTATAGTGGCCCGGCGCTGCCCTTGCAGCACGCAGGTGGTACTGGGGGTAAGATTGCGCGGATGCCAACTGCCTGGAGTTGATCGATGACTGCAACGCTGCCCGCCCTGGCTTTTGCCGGGATCGGCCTGATGGGCCTGCCGATGACCCGCCGCCTGCTTGCCGCCGGCTACCCGCTGACCCTCTGGAACCGCACGCCGGACAAATGCGCACCACTGCTGGAGCTGGGCGCGCATCGTGTGGAAAGCCCCGCCGAGCTGTGTCACGAGGCCAATGTGGTGATGCTCTGCCTGGCCAATACCGAGGTGGTGCGTGAGGTGGTGTTTGGCCGGGGCGGCATCGTCGAGGGCGCGCGGCCGGGGCAGTTGCTGGTGGATTTCTCCAGCCTGGAGCCAGCAGCCACCCGTGAGATGGCGGCAGAGCTCGAAGCTCGCACCGGTATGCGCTGGGTGGATGCGCCGGTTTCCGGCGGCACGCCTGGTGCCGAAGCCGGCACACTGGCGATCATGGCGGGCGGCCGGGAGGAGGACGTGGAGCACGTGCGCCCGGTGCTGGCGCATCTGGGTCAGCGCCTGACGCGCATGGGCGAGGTGGGCGCCGGGCAGGTAACCAAGGTGTGCAACCAGATGATCGTCGCCTGCAACGCGCTGGTGATCGCCGAAGTGGTGGCGTTGGCCGAGCGCTCGGGCGTTGATGCCAGCCTGATCGCACCGGCCCTGGCCGGTGGTTTCGCCGACTCCAAACCGCTGCAGATTCTCGCCCCGCAGATGGCGGCCAGCCAGTTCGAACCGATCAAGTGGCACGTGCGCACGCTGCTCAAGGACCTCGATACGGCGGTCAAACTGTCCCGTGAGCAGGGCAGCGCCACGCCCATGAGTGGCTTGGCCGCGCAGTTGATGCGCCTGCACGGCAGCCAGGGCAACCTGGAACGCGACCCGGCGACCCTGGTGGAGCTGCTACGGGAGCAATGCTCATGAAGATCGCGGCCAACCTGTCCATGCTGTTTACCGAGTTGCCGCTGCGTGAGCGCGTGCTGGCGGCGATGCGCGCGGGGTTCGCGGGCGTGGAGATTCAGTTTCCCTACGAACTGCCGGCTGTCGTGCTGAAAGAAGTGCTGGAGCTCAGCGGTCTGCCGCTGGTGCTGATCAATGTGCCGGCTGGCGACCTGATGACGGGCGGCCCCGGCCTGGCCAGCGTGCCGGCGCGTCAGGCCGAATTCGACGTGGCTCTGCAGGAGACCTTGACCTACGCCGCCATGGTGCGCCCGGCCTGTATCAACGTGCTGCCTGGCCGCCTGGCCGAAGGCGTGAGCCGCGAGCAGGCGCTGGATTGCCTGGCCACCAACCTGCGCAAGAGCGCCGAGGCCTTCGCGACGTTGGGCATCCGTGTGTTGGCGGAGGCGATCAACCCCATCGACATGCCGGGCTTCCTGATCAATACGCCGGAGGATCTTGATGCGCTGCTGCGCGCGGTGGATCACCCGAATCTGGCGGCGCAGATCGACCTCTACCATATGGCGCGTCAGGGGCTCGACGTGGCCGCCGGCATCCGCCTGCTGGCGGGGCGCATCGGTCATGTGCAGTTCGCCGATGTGCCGGGGCGTGGTGCGCCAGGAACAGGCGAGCTGGCGTTCCCGGCGCTGCTCGGTGCGTTACGAGACAGCGGTTACAGCGGCTGGCTGGGCGCCGAGTACAAGCCGGGCGATGAGGGTACGCAGGCTGAACTGGGTTGGTTGCTACAGTGGCAGCAGGTGCATGGAGGCTGATCGTTGACTGGCTGGGGTGTTCGGTGTGCATGGCATCCCGGCGCTGTCTGGCCGTCGTTAAAAACAGCTTCGCGGCAAGCCCAGTGAAAATGCGCATTTACAATGCCTACGCTGGGCTTTTCGGCTGCTTTCCCTCGGCCAGCTAGAAGCGCATGCCCACCCGCTCCAGTGGCCGGTAATGCGGAGGAAAGCGAGCCAGGATTTCCTCCAAAGGTGCCGGTTTACTGAACAGATAGCCCTGCACCAGATCGCAGTCGTGTTTCTGCAGGAACGCCAACTGCTCGGCGGTTTCCACGCCTTCGGCGACAACCTTCAGGTGCAAGGCATGGGCCATGGCGATGATGGCGTGGACGATCTCGCCGTCCTGATGGCAGTGGGCTACATCGTGTATGAAGGAACGGTCCACCTTCAATGTATCCAGTGGCAGTTGGCGCAGATAGGCGAGGGATGAATAACCGGTGCCGAAATCGTCGATGGACAGGCTAACCCCCAGGGCGCGGATGTTTTCCAGCAGCCTGATCGCGCGGTTGATGTTGCTCAGCAACGCGCTTTCGGTGACTTCCAGCTCCAGGCAGTGAGTCGGGCAGCGGGTCGCCTTCAACAGCTGTTCGATACGACCAGGCATTTGATCGTTGGCCAGATTGAGTGCCGAGCAGTTGACCGCGATCTTCAATCCCGGATACCCCATCAGTTCCAGGTTGTTGAGATCGAGGCAGGCACGGTGTAGCACCCAGTTGTCGAGCTGGTCGATGAAGCCGTTGGCTTCGGCGATGGCAATGAAGCGCTCCGGGGTGAGCAGGCCATGCTGCGGATGATTCCATCGTACCAGGGCTTCCAGCTTGCTCAGGGCACCGCTGCGCAGATCGATAATCGGCTGGTAGAAGAGAACCAGGCCGCTGTCCTGCAGCAGGGTTTGGCGCAGGTCTTCTTCCAGTTGCAGCTCGAACGAGGCTTTCTGCTTCAGATGCGGGTTGAAGAAATGCACCACGTTGCGCCCGCTGCCCTTGGATTGATAAAGGGCCAGATCGGCATGCTTGAGCAGTTCTTCGACACTGCTGCCGTCCTGAGGGAACAGGCTGATGCCCACGCTGGTGGTCATCACGATCTTGCGCCCGGCCAGGCTGATCGGTTCCTTCATTTGTTCGAGCATACGCGCGGCCAGGGCTCGCGGTGCTGCGCTACTGTCGAGGCTGGCGACCACGCAGAACTCGTCGCCGCCTAAGCGTGCGATGATGTCGCGTTCACGCAATGCAGTGCGAATGCGCTGTGCGACAACGCGCAGCAGTTGGTCACCGGCATCGTGGCCGAGGCTGTCATTGATACGCTTGAAATGATCGACATCGAGAAACATGACTGCCAGGCCACGCCCGGTCACCGCGTGTTCTTCCAGCGTGGCAGCGAACACCCGATTGAACCCGCGGCGATTGAGCAGCTCGGTGAGAGGGTCGAAATGTGCCACCTGTTCCAGCGAGGCCTTGGCCTGGTCGAGCTGTAGCAGCAGGGCGTTGACACGCTGCAGATCGCGCTCCTTGTCATCGAGCTTTCTGCCGATCCAGGCCGCTACCAGGCTCAGGCCGATAATGAGCAGGGTGATGGAGGCGACGATCGACACCAACTGCATGCTGTTGTCGGCGCTGCGTAATTGCATCGGCGTGCCTTCCGGTAACACCAGATAGAGTGCAGCCATGCCGGTGTAGTGCATGGAAGCGATCGCGGCGCCCATCACCAGCGCCGCGCAAATCATCATCCAGCGTTGGCGCTTCTGCGAGCCATGGCGTACGTAGCGGTTGAGCAACAGCGCGGCGAAGCTGGCGCTGATGGCAATGACGATGGACAGGGTAAACAGACCGCCGTGGTAGTAGGCCTGAGCCTCCGAGCGGATCGCGGCCATGCCGCTGTAGTGCATGGCGCTGATGCCCAGGCCGATGATCACGGCCGCCAGCATCTGGCGGTTCAGGCCGGGACGCGGCATGGCCATGTAGTAGACAGCGACGAGGGCAGCAGCCAGAGCCACCAGCAGCGACAGAATGGTCATGTCGAGGTCATAGTGAATGACGACGGGGGCCTGGAACGCCAGCATGCCGATGAAGTGCATGGACCAAATGGCGCCTGCCAGGCACAACCCGCCGAGCAGCCCCCAGGCTAGACGCATACTGCGTCTTTGCACCTGGTCTAGGTGTCGGGTGATGGTCAGTATGCTCAGGCTGCCGACGCTGGCGATGATGTATGACAGGATCACGAGCCCAGGATCGTGTTGGCAATCGAGCAGGAGCTGTCCCTGTTCGGGCAGATCGACAAGAAAGCGGATCGAGAGAACTTCCATAGCCTTACCTCCGCCTGACGGCGGTGTGAATGCCTGCGCAGGAAAGAATAGGCGCGCTCCAGACTACCGTGCGAGTCAGCGGGGCATTGGCCCACAAATGACCAGCTCCATTGGTTTAGCACGTAAAGAAGTACCTTGCCCTAGCCCTTCAGATAGCAGACTAGTAGGTAGCGGCTGTGATTGGCCTGCATCATTTGAGCGAATGGTTTCAGGCAGGACAGGTGAAGGCTTTGGATTGCACGTCGGCCGATGTTTGACCGGTGCTGTCATAACGGCTCCACCTCAGTAGAATGGACGTTTAGATCACGAAAAGGAGAACATGGCATTCGGCTCAACGCCTGGCGCCAGCGATTCCTGCGCGTACTTGCCCGTCATCATCCAGCCGATTCGCCTGGTGCGCGGCCTGGCAGCCTGAAGCGGTCTGATGGTAGGCATGGTTCTCTGGCACACCCTGCGGATTAGCCAAGGCTTCAGCCTAAGGTAAGGGACACATTGTTTGCAGACCGATGTATGGCATTAATGCGAGGGAGTAGCCTCGGTTGCTGTTGCCAGATGGCCTGAAGAGCTCACAGCGCCACAGGAAGGCGGGGCGCCGTGAACACTGGGGTCAAGGCGCGCCGTACGCACCCATCATTGTGAGTCAGGGCACCAGCAGGATCTTGCCGTCGCGCTCGCCGCTGGCAGCTGCCGCTACGGCATCCTTGATATGAGCCAGGTCATAGGTGGCCGCAACGCGGGTCTTCAGCTTGCCGCTGGCGATCAGTTGCACCAGTTCGCCGAATACCTTCATCTGTTGCGCCGGGCTGGCCTGCTGGAACCACTTGGCCAACCAGAAGCCGCGCAGGGTCACGTCGCGGAACACGAAGGAGGCCGGCGACACCTGACAGGCCTGGCCGCTCATCATGCCGTAGTTGACCAGTACGCCACCGTTGGCCAGCACAGCAGCCAGGTTGTCAGTACTGACGCCACCGACCGCATCGATACCCAGGCGCACCTCGGCACCGCCAGTGGCCGTGCGCACGCGCTTGGCCAGGTCCGGGCCGTCCACCAGAACCAGGTCGCCACCTTCGGCTTCAACTGCAGCCACTGCCGACTCACGACGTACCACGTTGATGGTCTTGAAGCCACGTAACTTGGCCAGTTGGATCAGGTAGCTGCCAACGCCGGAGTTGGCAGCGTTCTGGATCACCCAGTCACCTGGTTTCAGGTCGACGAACTCGCTGAGCAACAGCGAAGCGGTGGGCGGGTTGACGGTGAGCATGGCCAACTGCTGTGGATCAGCGTCCGGCAATGGGATGAGCTTGTCTGCCGGCGCGTTCATGGCGCTTACCCAGGTGCCGCAGCCCACTGGCAGCAGCACGGTCTGGCCAACCTTGAAGTTGCTCACGCCTTCGCCGAGTGCTTCGACCTTGCCGACACCTTCGTTACCGCCCACTGCCGGCAGTGGCGGCAGCATGCCGTAGGCGCCGGTCAGTGTCAGTACATCGGAGGGGTTGATCGGTGCCGCCAGAACCTTTATCCGCACTTGCCCGGCGGAAGGCTCCGGCAGTTGCAGGGGCACTGCGCTGATCACGTCCTGTGGTACCGGGCCACGTTGCTGATATTCGGCTTTGAGCATGCTCTGATCTCCTGAAGTCGGGCGCAAAATGCGTGCAGCCAGTCTAGCCGCGATAGGGCAAAGCGGAATGAATTGGCCGGCATCCACTCTGGTGATGAAGGCGGACAGACGTCTATGCTCTGCGTGGTCCTGTATGGAGTGAACGATGGTCAGAGCGTGGCTGGGCTGCATGTTGGTGTGTCTGAGTGCGACTGCAGCCGCAGAGGTGTTGCATGTCGGCTTTGGTACGCACAAGCCTCCTTACGTGTTCGAAGGCGAGCCGCGTGGCCTGGAGTATGAGATCGTCGAGCGTGCCGCTCGTAATGCCGGTTTTGCCGTGACCGCTTATTACGCCCCGCTGGAGCGGCTGCATCTGATGCTGCGGCGTGGTGAGATCGATGCGATTACCACCACCCATGAGCGCAGTGGGGTGGATGCCTTCTACTCGGACGTTTATATCCACTACCACAATGTAGCGGTGGCGCTGGCCGAGCGTGGCTATCGGATCGAACGTATCGCCGACCTTGGCCGTTACTCGGTGAGTGCTTTCCAGCGTGCCCGCCTGCTGCTGGGGGCGGAATTCGAGCGCATGGCCATGAACAACCCGCGTTACCGCGAAGAGGCATTGCAGATCAACCGTAACCGACTGCTGTACAGCGGGCGTATCGATGTGGTGGTAGGGGACAAAAGGATCATCCAATACCTCAATCGTGAGGTGGACGATCAGGTCGATGTCAGCCAGGCGCTGGACTGGTTCGAACTCTTTGTACCCACGCCTTATCGCCTTGGCTTTCGCCGCAACGAACAGCGACAGCGTTTCGACCAGGGGCTGCGCATGCTCAGGGACAGTGGCGAGTATCAACTGATCGAACAGCGCTATCGCTCCGACTGAAACCTGAGGAAACTTTTGCGGGGCTGCCAGCACCGGGTCGCTGTTGCACTATGGCCGTTTATCTGACCCATGGAGATGCCATCATGCCCTGCCTGAAACCTCTAGCAGCCCTTGGTTTGATTGCCCTGTTCGGTTACCAGCACAGTTTCGCCGAAGATCGCCAGATGACCTCCGAGCTGGGGTCGATGAGCGTGCAAACCATCACGGATGGTTTGACCAGCCCCTGGGCTGTGGCCTTTCTGCCAGATGCTCAAGGCTATCTGGTGACCGAGCGACCCGGCGCATTGCGCCGGGTGAGTGCCGATGGCCAGGTCTCCGCTCCGCTACGGGGTCTGCCGGAGGTCTTTGCGGTGGCGCAGGGCGGCTTGCTCGATGTGGTGCTGTCGCCGGATTTCGCCAAGGACCGTCTTGTCTATCTGTCCTATGCCGAGGCAGGCGATGGCGCCGCCGGTACGGCTGTCGGGCGCGGCAGGCTGTCGGCCGATGTTACGGCGCTGGAGAATTTCGAGGTGATCTTCCGTCAGCAGCCCAAACTCTCCAGTGGTACGCACTTTGGTTCGCGCCTGGTGTTCGACCGCGACGGCCACTTGTTCATCGCGCTGGGCGACAACAACAACCGCCCCACCGCACAGGATCTGGACAAGCTGCAGGGCAAGGTGGTGCGCATCTTCCCGGACGGACGCATTCCCGAGGATAACCCCATGCTCGGTCGCGAAGGGGTGCGTGAGGAGATCTGGTCCTACGGACATCGCAACCAGCAGGGCGCGGCACTCAACCCCTGGAGCGGTCGCCTGTGGACTCATGAGCACGGCCCTCGCGGTGGCGATGAAATCAACATTCCCGACGCCGGCAGGAACTATGGCTGGCCGCTGGCCACGCATGGCGTCAACTATTCGATGCTGGCCATCCCTGAGGCCAAGGGTAAAACGCTAGAAGGTACCGAAGCACCGCATCACGTCTGGCAGAAGTCACCGGCCATCAGCGGCATGGCGTTCTACGATGGCCAGCGTTTCCCGGCCTGGCAGCATAACCTGTTCATTGGCGCGCTGGCCGGACAGGCGCTGATCCGCCTGCAACTGGACGGCAACAAGATCGTGCATGAGGAGCGTTTGCTGGAGTCACTCCGGGCGCGCATCCGCGACGTGCGGCAGGGGCCGGACGGCTATCTCTACGTACTGACGGAAGCGCCGAAAGGGCAGTTGCTGCGTCTGGGGCTGAGCAGCGAATAACATCTGAGGGGGCCGGGTGCGCATGGCGCACCCGCAACGATCACTTCTTGCTGATGGTGATCTGGCGAGTGCCGCCGTAAGTCTGGCCGCTGACGCCCTTGGCGATTTGCTGGATCTCGCCACCGCCTTGCAGGAAGGCCGCAATCTGCGCCTCGATGGACTCGCGGGTTTCCACGGCAGGAGCGGGCTTACTGGCTTTGCTAGAGGAGGACTTCACGCGCAGGGTGGCCATGACCATGATCTCTTTCATATGGGCGGCCGGCCATTATGCCTCAAACAGGCCCATCCTGCTTGGCTATTCACGTCGGCACCAACGTCCCGGTCACATGCGGACGCTCTTTCCCAGCCATTTAACGCTTATTTGCCAGGTACTTAGGGCGTTTCCTGACCGGTCGTCGATTTACCCGCCAGCCAGCCCGGTTGCCCTTGAACTCGGGTAGAATGCCCGGCTGTTTTGGCGAGGTGGAACACGATGGCCGTTATCGGACGGATGAATTCTTTGCAGGTGGTCAAGCACACCGACTTCGGTCTGTACCTGGACGGTGGTGCCGATGGCGAAATCCTCCTGCCCAAGCGCTATATCCCCAAGGATACGCCGAGCGAAGTCGAAGACTGGCTCAATGTGTTCATTTACCTCGACAGCGAAGACAAGCTGATCGCCACCACCCTCAAGCCGAAAATCCAGCTCGGTGAGTTCGCCAGCCTCAAGGTGGTGGATATCAACCGCGTTGGCCTGTTCTTCGACTGGGGGCTACCCAAGGATCTGTTGCTGCCGCACTCAGAAGAGAAGCGCCCGCTGCAGATCGGCGACTACTGTGTGGTCTACCTCTATCTGGACAAGCGTACCCGCCGTCTGACGGCCACCGCCCGTCTTGATCGCCACCTGGACAAGGTGCCGGCTGACTACCAGGTTGGTCAGGAAGTTGACCTGCTGATAGTCGAGCGCACCGACCTTGGCTTCAAGGCCATCATCAATGGCAAGCACTGGGGCCTGATCCACAAGAATGAGCTGTTCAAGTTCATTCGCAGTGGCATGCGTGAGAAGGGCTACATCAAGGAGCTGCGTGCCGACGGCAAGATCAGCCTGAGCCTGCAGCCCATTGGTCATGAAGCCGCCAGTGGCCTGGCCGAGCAAATCATTGAACGCCTGCGAACCAATGGCGGCATGCTGGCGCTGGGTGACAAAAGCCCTCCTGAGCTGATCGCCGAGCATTTCCGGGTCAGCAAGGGCAACTTCAAGAAGGCCATTGGCGGTCTGTACAAGCAGGGCTTGATCCAAATTCACGATGACCGTATCGAATTGCTTGGCAACTGAATCAGCCGCGACTTGAGTGCGAGTGCAGCACCTCGCATAATGCCGACGTTTCCCGCCGGTGTAGCTCAGTTGGTAGAGCAGCGCACTCGTAACGCGAAGGTCGTAGGTTCGATTCCTATCTCCGGCACCATAAAATCAAGGCCAGCAGCGATGCTGGCCTTTTTTTGGGTCTCTTTTTCGATTTTTGTCCAAATTCGGTCCATCTGGCTTTACTGCGTCCATCTGATCTAGAGGGCAGTCGATGGCGTCATTCCGTAAGCGTGGCGAGTTGCAGTGGCAAGCTCGTATCAACCGCAAGAGCTTTCCTGCGCAAGTCAAAACCTTTTCTACCCGTGCTGTCGCACGTGTTTACCATCGCCCGTAAGGAATGGGGGATGGAAGGTCTACTCAATCCTGTTGAGTTGATTCGTAAACCCCCAGGTCAGCAATGCCAGAACTCGGCGTATCTCCACCCAGGCGCCTTCTCCGGCTGATGCTCCCAGCACCGAGCGCCGCTTGGGGCATGAGGTTGAGAGGATTCTGGCCGCTACAGGGTGAACTCAAGGGTATTCAATGACTGTTCTGGGCGGAAAGGAGCCAATAAAGAGAAGGCTCTGCTGCCCGAGAACGGCGATAAATGAGTCGCGTGTGGTCAATCCATCACCTGTCATTGAGTGTGCTGTCCACCAATAAGGCTGTAAGAAACGAGCACATACGCTACCCTTGCGCCACGAACCAACCAGGATGCTGCGAACCGAACGATGGGTTTTGAACAATTAGCCGAGCTACGTGACCGCCTGCGGGCCGAGAAAGAGCAGGTACAGCAGGTAAAGACCGAGCGCGCGAAGCCGCCAAAACGCAAGCAACCGCCCAAGACCAAGGCGCGAGAGCAGGACCCCGCCGTCGAGGCGATCTGGCGTTTGCAGAAGCACTTCCCCCTGGCCTTCCCGGTCAATCCGGCGCCCAAGGTGCCGCTGAAAGAGGGCATTCTCAAGGACGCCGAGCAGCATCTGTCGCTGCTGGGTATCACCCTCGAGCAACTCAAGCTGGGTATTGCCGCCTGGTGCCGGGGCGGCCGTTATTGGTCGGCGATGACCGAGAACGCACCGCGTCTGGATCTGCAAGGCCAGCCCGTTGGTGTGGTGACGGCGGCGCAGGCGCTGCATGCCAAGCAGCAGGCCAGACGCCAGCGCGCCGAAGCGCGGCGTAATCAGGCCAAGGCGAAAGCGCCTGTAGAGGACAAGGCCGCCGAGGCGCAAGCGCAGCCAAGCGCTGAGTAAGGCCTTCGAGCTCGCTTGAGCCGCCATCGTCAAGCGTTGCTGATCGCCTACAATGACGGCCTCACTCGCGAGGCCGTTTTTCATGCTCGAACTCGACTCTACCCTGGCGCAGCATATCGTTGACCGCGCCATGGCCATCCTGCCGCACAACATCAACGTGATGGATGCGCAAGGCATGATCATCGGTAGCGGCGACCCCAGCCGCTTGCACACCCGCCACGAAGGTGCGCAACTGGTGCTGGCCAACCGCCGCGTGGTGGAGATCGATGCCCAGGCGGCGGCCTGCCTGCGAGGCGTCAAACCCGGGGTCAACCTGCCATTGCTGCATGCCGAACGCCTGATTGGCGTGCTCGGTATCACGGGTGACCCCGAGGTCGTGCGGCCTTATGCCGAGCTGGTGCGGATGGCCGCCGAGATGCTGGTCGAGCATCGTGTGCTGCAGGCCGAGCGGCACTGGCAGCGGCATCAGCAGGAAGCCTGGCTGCGCCAGTTGCTTGACCCGCACCTGCGCCTCTCCAGTTTAGAAGTCGATGCCGAACGTCTGGGGCTGCAACTGACCTGGCCACGACAGATGTGTCTGCTGCAACTCGATGGCGTGGGTGATCCATTGCCGCGTCAGGCGCGTCTGCTCGCCGCGCTGGGCGGTAAGAGTGAGCATCTGGTTGCGCCGCTCGGACGTCATGAGTTGCTCTGGTGTCGGCCCTACAGCGCCACACGCGATGATCGCGCCTGGCTCCTGCAGGCCGATGAGCGCGAGTGGGGCGTGCGCTCGCTGGCGCTGAGTGATCCGCTGCATGACCTGGCCGAGCTGCGTCAGGCCAGCCTGGTGCTACGCGATCTGCAGGCCTATGGCCAGGCGCGTTTTCCCGAGCGGCGTCTGCTGCGCCTGGAAGAATTGCGCCTGCCTACACTGCTCTATGCCCAGCGCCATAGCTGGTTGTTGCAGGGCTGGCTGGCGCCGCTGCGCCATGTGCTGGCGCAGGATCCGCAAGGCACGCTAAGGGCTACGTTGGAGGCCTGGTGTGCGCATGACGGCCAGGTGCAAAGCTGTGCCCAGGCGCTGGGTATTCATCGCAATACCTTGCGCTATCGTCTCGAGCGTATCGGCGAGCTCAGCGGCCTGGATCTCAATCGTCTCGATCAGCGTTTGCAGCTCTCTCTGGGGCTGGGGTTGCTGGAGTCGGACGCCTCGGCGTGAGTGGTCAGTGGTCGGGGGCCAATGGCGCCGGCCGTTCTGGCTGGCGTTGTGCGTCTGCACAGCGCACTGCGTTTGGCCTGGCTGTTTTTGGTGCTGGCGCACAGGGCGAGGCTGGGGTGCCCTGAGCCACAATGGCGCGCCTGTCGGCATTCCCATCCGGGCCATGCGCCCGCCATAACAACAATGAGGAGACTGGTCATGGGCCTGGTCCTGATCCTGGTGGCACTGATTGCATTCATCGTGCTGTCCACTACCCGTTTGAAATTGCACCCCTTCCTGGCATTGCTGGCTGCTGCGCTGATCGCCGGCTTTGCCTACCAGCTGCCTGGCGGCGAAATCATCAAGACCATGACGGCCGGCTTCGGCGGCATTCTCGGTTACATCGGTATCGTCATCGTGCTCGGCACCATCATTGGCGTGATTCTCGAGCGTAGCGGCGCCGCCATTACCATGGCCGAGACGGTGATCCGCCTGCTGGGCCAGCGCTTCCCCACGCTGACCATGTCGATCATCGGTTATCTGGTGTCGATCCCGGTGTTCTGCGACTCCGGCTACGTCATCCTCAACTCGCTGAAGAATGCCCTGGCCGCACGTATGAAAGTCTCCGTGGTGGCCATGAGCGTGGCCCTGGCCACCGGCCTGTACGCCACTCACACCTTCGTGCCGCCGACTCCGGGGCCGATTGCCGCTGCCGGTAACCTGGGCCTCGATGCCTCGCTGGGCCTGGTGATCCTTGTCGGTTTGCTGGTGGCGGCGGTCACCGCTGTGGCCGGTATGCTGTGGGCCAATCGCTTCCTCAAGCAGAACGACCAGGAGCTGCTGGAAGAGGCACCGAGTGAGTTGCTGGCCGAGAATGTCGATTTCGATGCGCTGCGTGCTCGCTACGGCAAGCTGCCCAGCGCCTGGCAGGCGTTCTCGCCGATCTTCGTGCCGATCATTCTGATCTGCCTGGGCTCCATCGCAGCTTTCCCGAGCAAGCCCTTCGGCACTGGCGCATTCTTCGACGTGCTGAGCTTCCTCGGTCAGCCGGTTGCCGCGCTGCTGGTCGGTCTGGTGTTGGCGTGCTCGCTGCTCAAGGGCGAAGGCAAGCGTCAGCAGTTCCATGACTACGTCGCTCATGGCCTGAAAGAGGCCGCGCCGATTTTGCTGATCACCGGTGCTGGTGGCGCCTTCGGTGCCATCCTCAAGGCGACTGCGCTTACCGGCTACCTGGGCGAGTCTCTGTCGGCACTGGGCATCGGCCTGTTCATGCCGTTCCTGGTGGCGGCTGCGCTGAAGAGTGCGCAGGGTTCTTCCACCGTTGCGCTGGTCACTACTTCGGCCATGGTCGCGCCACTACTGGGCAACCTGGGCCTGGACAGCGAGATGGGTCGGGTACTGACCGTGATGGCCATCGGTGCGGGTGCCATGACCGTTTCCCACGCCAACGACAGCTTCTTCTGGGTCGTGACCCAGTTCAGCCGCATGAAGGTAGCGACCGCTTATCGCGCCCAGACCATGGCGACGCTGATTCAGGGCATTGCCGGTATGGCTGCTGTCTGGTTGCTCAGTCTGGTGTTGCTGTAATTCGCTTTAACGGCGGACGGCTTGCGGTCGTCCGCTCCTTTCGAGGTGCTTCATCATGAAAATCGTCATCGCTCCTGATTCCTTCAAGGAAAGCCTTAGCGCACCCGACGTGGCCGCTGCCATCGCCCGTGGCTGGCAGCAGGTGTTCCCCGACGCCGAGTGTTTGCTGCGGCCAATGGCTGACGGTGGTGAAGGCACGGTCGATGCGCTGCTGGCGGCTGTGGGCGGTGAACGTCATGAGTGCGAGGTGCGCGGCCCCATGGGGACGCCGGTCCCCGCACATTGGGGCTGGCTGGGGCAGGGCACTGCAGTGATTGAAATGGCAGCGGCCAGCGGCCTGCATTGGGTGCCGCGTGAGCAACGCGATGCGCGTCTGGCCAGCAGTTTCGGCACGGGTGAGCTGATCCGCGAGGCACTGGACGCCGGTGCTACGCGCATCATCCTGGGGTTGGGTGGCAGCGCCACCAATGATGCAGGTATGGGACTGTTGCAAGCCCTTGGGATGCGGTTTCTCGACGCACAGGGGTATGAGCTGGCACCGGGCGGTGCTGCGCTGGCGAAGCTCGACAGGCTCGACATGAGTGGGCTCGATGCGCGCCTGGGCGATGTGCAGGTGGAGGTCGCTGCCGATGTCGACAACCCCCTGTGCGGACCGCGTGGCGCCTCAGCAGTGTTCGGGCCGCAAAAGGGCGCGACGCCTGAGCATGTCGAGCAACTGGACGCAGCGCTGGGCCGTTTCGCTGCTATCGCGGCGACCACGTTGGGTGTGGATCACGCCGAGTATCCCGGTGTCGGTGCGGCAGGTGGGCTGGGTTTTGCCGCGCGGGCATTTCTAAAGGCGAGCTTCCGTCCGGGGATCGAGCTGGTGGCCGAGCTGTCCGGCCTCGCTGCAGCGATGCAGAGCGCCGATCTGGTGATTACCGGGGAGGGGCGTATGGATGCCCAGACCCTGCACGGCAAGACGCCTGTCGGCGTGGCGCGAGTGGCGAAGGCGGCTGGTGTACCTGTCATCGCCTTGTCAGGTAGTCTGGGCGATAACTACCAGGCGTTGTACGAGGCTGGCATCGAGGCAGCCTTCAGCCTGGCGCCAGGGCCGCTGTCGCTGGAGCAGGCCATGGCGGGTGCGGCGGCTGAGTTGCAGGCACGCAGTACGGATATTGCCCGGCTCTGGCGGCTGGCGCAGGGCTGAGAGGCGAACCTAGCTGAACTCGGTCTGTCTGAAACAAATATTGTTCAGACGCTGTCGTGACAGTTGCGTGCGCCCGGCGTCTAATGAGTTGAGATCCTTCTGGAGGAATGACGATGCGTAAACCCACTCTGCTCATCACTTCGCTGGCCGCGCTGCTGGTGCTTGGCGGTTGTCAGTCACGCCTGACTGGCGACACGTATAGCCGCGACGAGGCTCGAGCGGTACAAACGGTACGCATGGGCACCATTGAGTCGCTGCGTCCGGTACAGATCGAAGGGACCAAGACGCCAATCGGTGCCGGTGCCGGTGCCGTGGTTGGCGGTATTGGTGGCAGCACGCTCGGTGGTGGGCGTGGCAGCGCAGTTCTGGCGGTGGTGGGTGCTGTTGCCGGTGGCTTGCTTGGCGCGGCTACCGAAGAAGGCCTGACCCGGACCCAGGGCGTGGAAATCACCGTGCGTGAAGATGACGGTACCCTGCGTGCCTATGTGCAGGAAGTTGAGCCGAACCAGGTATTCCGGGTTGGTGAGCGCGTGCGCATCATGACCGTCAACGGCACCAGCCGCGTCTCTCACTAAGCGCTGCAAACGAGCCGGAGCAGCCCTGGCTGCTCCGGCTTTTTTATGGCCGGCTATAGTGCTCGGTGGCCATTACCGGTGCTGGCGTCGCTGCGCATGTAACCAAGTGTGTTTAATGATAATTCAATGCATGACGTTGCCTTGATAGTTATGGATAATCGGCCGTTATGCTTGTGCCGACAACGACTTAGCTGCTTCGTTGTGGTGCATGGACTGTAACCGTCAGGGAGTTGCGACTCCAATTCTCGTCGTTGGGTCGGCTGATCTGACGTGCCTGCTTAAGGGGTTTTCCGATGGCGCTTGCGCTGATTGTCGCCTTGCCATTTCTTGGTCTGTTTTTGCCGGTTTTTGCCGATCGGCTTGGTCGTTCCGCCTGCGCGGCGGCGGCGGCCATAGCACCCATCGTGGGGCTTGTGCTGTTGTTCAGTTACCAGCCTGCGGTGTTCGCCGGTGAAGTGTTGCGGGTCAAGCTGGAGTGGTTGCCACACCTGGGTCTGAATCTGAGCCTGCGCCTCGATGGTCTGGGTTTCCTGTTCGCCTTGCTGATTCTCGGCATCGGTTTGCTGGTGATCCTCTACGCCCGTTATTACCTGGCCAAGACCGAGCCGATGGGGCGTTTCTTTGCCTTTCTGCTGCTGTTCATGGGTGCCATGCTCGGCGTGGTGCTGTCGGAAAACCTGCTGCTGATGCTGATGTTCTGGGAGCTGACCAGCCTGTCGTCATTCCTGTTGATCGGCTTCTGGGGTTCGCGCTCCGAGGCCCGCAAGGGGGCACGCATGGCGTTGGCGATCACCGGCGGCGGTGGTCTGGCGCTGCTCGCCGGTATCCTGCTGATTGGTCACATCGCCGGCAGTTTCGAGCTGTCGCAGGTGCTGGCGGCTGGTTACGCGATTCGCGCGCATGAGCTGTATCCGCTGGCGTTGATTCTGGTGCTGCTGGGTGTGTTCACCAAGTCGGCGCAGTTTCCGTTCCACTTCTGGCTGCCGCATGCGATGGCGGCACCGACGCCGGTATCGGCCTATCTGCACTCGGCGACCATGGTCAAGGCCGGGGTGTTCCTGCTGGCGCGCCTGTATCCGGCGCTGGCCGGCTCCGAGTGGTGGTTCTACATGGTCAGCCTGACGGGGCTGGCTACCTTGCTGGTGGGCGCCGGCATGGCGCTGTTCCAGCACGACCTCAAAGGCCTGCTGGCCTACTCGACCATCAGTCACCTGGGCCTGATTACTCTGCTGTTCGGCCTCGATACGCAGTTGGCTGCCGTGGCGGCGGTGTTCCACATCATCAACCATGCGACCTTCAAGGCCTCGCTGTTCATGGCCGCGGGCATCATCGATCACGAAACCGGCAGCCGCGACATGCGGCGGATAAACGGCTTGTGGAAATACATGCCGCACACCGCCGTATTGGCCATGGTGGCGGCCTCGGCGATGGCTGGCGTGCCGCTGCTCAACGGCTTCTTGAGCAAGGAAATGTTCTTCACCGAAACCCTGCACCAGCATCTGCTGGGCGGCTTCAACTGGGTGATTCCGGCTGCCGCAACCCTGGCCGGGGTGTTCTCGGTGGCCTACTCGCTGCGCTTCATTCATGACGTGTTCTTCAACGGCGAGCCGATCGACCTGCCCAAGTATCCGCCACACGAGCCGCCGCGTTACATGAAGGTGCCGGTGGAGGTTCTGGTGTTCCTCTGCCTGCTGGTAGGCGTGGTGCCGGCCTATACAGTAGCGCCGCTGCTGGCCGCGGCTGCCTCTTCCACACTGGGCGGGGCGTTGCCGGAATACAGCCTGGCCATCTGGCATGGCCTCAACCTGCCGCTGTTGATGAGTTTCGTCGCGCTGTTCGGCGGCATCATTATCTATGCCTGCCGCAAGCCGTTGTTCCGTTGGTATGAAGGCTTGCCGAACCTGGATGCCAAGGAAGCCTTCGATCAGGTGGTGCGTTACATGACACGTTTGTCCGTGCGCCTGACCAAGCTCCTGGAAAGTGGCTCGCTGCAGCGTTATCTGGCCTGGATGTTGGGTAGTGCACTGACCCTGGTGGTGGTTGCCCTGTCGCCGCTGAAGCAGTTGGCCGGTAGCGTGCCGATGACGCCGATCGATCCCCTGACAACCATCGGTATGCTGATTCTGATGGTCACCGCCGTACTGACCGTGGTCTTCCATCGCCGTCGTCTTGTTGCGTTGATGATCCTCAGCGCCGCTGGCCTGATGGTGGCGCTGGCCTTTGCCCGCTTCTCCGCCCCTGATCTGGCGCTGACTCAGTTGTCGGTGGAGGTGGTGACCATCATCCTGCTGATGCTCAGCCTGTACTTCATGACCGACCGTACCCCGGCGGAGTCGAGCAGTCTGCGCGGCCTGCGTGATCTGATCCTGGCGCTGGGCAGTGGCACCATGGTGGCGATGCTGACCTACGCGGTGCTGACCCGTCCTTACCAAAGCATTTCCTCGTTCTTCCTCGAGAACAGCGTCTCTGGGGGCGGCGGTACCAACGTGGTCAACGTGATCCTGGTGGACTTCCGTGGTTTCGATACTCTGGGTGAGATCACCGTGCTGGCGATTGCTGCCATTGGCATCTACGCGCTGCTGCATGGTTTGCACCTGCCGCATCCGACCCATGACAAGAACGGGCGGCCATGGTCGACCGACGCGCATCCGATGATCCTCGACAACCTGGCGCGGGCCATGCTGCCGATGGCACTGCTGGTTTCGGCGTTCATCTTCCTGCGTGGTCACAACCTGCCGGGCGGCGGATTCATCGCTGGCCTGATCACCTCGGTGGCGTTGATCCTGCAGTACATCTCCCACGGTGTGACCTGGACCCAGGAGCGCCTGAAGTTCAGCTATCACGCCACCGCCGGCTGGGGCGTGCTGATCGCCGGCCTAACCGGTCTGGGCAGTTGGGCGTTCGGCTCGCCATTCCTTACATCGGCGTTCGGTCATTTCCATATTCCGCTGATCGGCGAAATCGAACTGGCGACCGCGATCCTCTTCGATCTCGGGGTGTTCCTGGCGGTTGTCGGCGCCACCCTGTTGATTCTTTCCAATATCGGCCATGTCAGTCAGGACGAGTCGTGCAAGGAGGTCATCTGAT
>CAZIZA010000016.1:1321-23295 GCA_964543555.1 uncultured Pseudomonas sp. | reverse complement strand
CCGGCGGCGCGGCGCTCACCGCCGATGTAATTGTGGCCAGTCAGACTCAGCATGGCGTTCTCCTGTCAGGAGGGACGGCAACGCCGCCCCGGACAATGAATGAGGCCTCGGCCTTTTGGGCCGAGGGGTGACAACTCTACTGCAGTTGTCAGACATATGATAAGTGATAACTTCGGCATTCGTCCCCTTGTGAGGGCGCAATCCGTCAATCGGCCAGGTGGATTTCCGACCCGACAGCGTCGCCGCCGGACCTGGCAGCGGCTTAAAGCTGGCGCACACCGCCGACTTTCAGCGCGGGCTGATGCACGCGAATACCGTTGCGCAACGGCTCACCCAGCGCATCCAGGCTGATCTCGAAGGTGTCACCCGGCTGCGCCTTGATGCCATCGGCGAACGACAGCGTCGCGGTACCGAAGAAGTGCACGTGCACATCGCCGGGACGCAGGAACTGACGGTACTTGAAGTGGTGGTACTCGAGGTTCTCCAGGCTGTGGCACATGTTGTCCTCACCGGACAGGAACTCCTTCTCCCACAGCACCTGGTCACCACGGCGGATGCGGCTGATGCCGGACAAATGACGCGGCAGCTCGCCGATCAGCATTTCCGGACCGAAGGAGCAGAAGCGCAGCTTTGAGTGAGCCAGGTACAGGTAGTTCTTGCGCTCGACCACATGGTCGGAGAATTCGTTGCCGAGGGCGAAGCCGATGCGATACGGCTGGCCATCGTCAGCAATCACGTAGAGGCCGGTCAGCTCGGGCTCTTCACCGAAGTCTTCGGCGAAGTCCGGCACCGGGAAGTCCTCGCCGGGGCGAACCACGATGCTGCCGTCACCCTTGTAGAACCACTCCGGCTGTGCGCCTTCGCTGCCGGCAGGCGGACGACCGCCGGCCATGCCCCACTGGAACATCTGCATGGTGTCGGTGAGCTTGCCTTCGGCCTGCTGCGCCTCGACCTGCTGGTGCATCTTGTCGCGGGTGGAAGCGCTGCCCAGGTGAGTCAGGCCGGTACCTGACACCAGGCAATGCGCCGGATCGCTGTGATCCAGCGGTGCCAGCAGACGCTTCTGCCCGATCAGCTCGGCGTAGAGCGGGCCCTGCTCGACGCCCAGACGCTCGATCTCGGCGATCAGGCTGTGGCCGTTACGGATTGCCCGCAACGCCAGTTCGCGGGTCGTGGCCACGCTGTTGACGACGCTGATATGCGTTTCGCCCACGACTCCCACCTGACGCTGGCCCTGCTCGTTCTCAAACTGAATCAGCCGCATGGCTGCACTCCTCTGGTTCGGCTTCGCCGCTGTCGCGACGTCGGTGGAGCGGCGCCGTGGCCGGGCGCAGCTCCATGGAATCCCTGCAGGCAGGTCGTGCTCGGCGCCCGCCATGCAGGCCGGCGCCGCACTGCCATGCATTACTCGATGATGTTGAATTCGCTGAGGTACTCGTCGGAGATTTCCAGGCCCAGACCGGGCTTGTCGTCATCGAGTTGGATGTAGCCGCCCACCGGTTGCGGCTCGCCCTTGAACACGTAATAGAAGAGCTCGTTGCCAACCTCAACGTCGAACACCGGGAAGAATTCAGCCATCGGTGAGGCGGTGGTGGACATGGTCAGGTGGTAGTTGTGCATCTGCCCGGCGTGCGGAATAACCGGCACCGACCAGGCCTCAGCCATGGCGTTGATCTTGCGTGCGGCAGTGATGCCGCCCACGCGGTTGGTGTCGTACTGGATGACGTCCACCGCGCGGCGCTCGAGCATCTCCTTGAAGCCGTAGGAGGTAAATTCGTGCTCGCCCCCGGAGATTGGCATGATGCCCATCTTCTTCAACTCGATATAGCCTTCCAGGTCATCGGCGATCACCGGCTCTTCCAGCCAGCGCGGCTCGAACTCGGCCAGTTTCGGCAGCATGCGGCGGGCATACTCCAGGGTCCAGCCCATATAGCACTCGAGCATGATGTCGACGTCCGGGCCGGCCAGTTCACGCAGCGCACGCACCTGTTCGATGTTGCGGCGCATGCCCGCCGGGCCATCTTTCGGGCCGTAGCCGAAGCGCATTTTCAGGGCGTTGAAACCCTGGTTCAGGTAGCCCTGGGCTTCCTCGAGGAACAGGTCGAGATTGTCGTTGGCATAGAGCTTGGAGGCGTAGGTCCAGATTTTTTCTTTGGTGCGCCCGCCGAGCAGCTTGAACACCGGCTTGCCGACCGCCTTGCCCATGATGTCCCAGATAGCGATGTCGATAGCGGAGATCGCCGCCATGCCGATGCCCTTGCGCCCCCAGGCATGACTCTGGCGATACATTTTCTGCCAGATGTACTCGTTGTCGAACGGGTCTTCACCGATGGCGATGGGCGCCAGGTAAGTGTCGATGATTTCCTTGGCCACACGCGGCGCCAGGGCGCAGTTGCCGATGCCGACGATACCGGTATCGGTTTCGACTTCTACCACCAGCCAGCCGTGAAAGCGGAACGAGCCCATGGCATCGCCCTTCTCGAACAGGATGTCGCTGGCGTTGGTGCAAAAGTGCGCCTGCGGCGGTACGACCTTGCCTTTCCACTCGAATACACGGGTACGGATGGATTTTATTTTCATGTTCACAACTCCTTGTATTGCAGGTTGGCCATCAGGGGTCATGCCGCTGCGAAGGCATGGCGCTGGCGATGGGGTTCGAAACGGGTCGACAACGAGGGAACGGGCAGCGCCTGAAGATGGATGCGGATCAATAGCCGTTCTGGTTGTCATTGTTCGGGTGTTCGGTAGCCGATCACTGGAGCCGACTCTAGCCAGTGGCTGGGGCGTCGAATAATCACTTCTACACATCCAGTGATAACCCCAGGAAATCTCTGGGCGAAAAATATCGTTTCATCCGTTATCGATAGAGCGCCCGCCGTCACCAGGGGCGCCCGACCGCTGCGGCTTACAGGATCGACAGCGGGTAGTTGATGATCAGGCGGTTCTCGTGGAAGTCCTGGCCAACGTCACGGCGGATATCCGAGTTGCGCCAGCGCACGCTGAGGTTCTTCAGGCTGCCGTTCTGGATGGTGTAGGCCAGCTCGGTTTCACGGGCCCACTCCTCGGCGTCGTCATTGCTGCTGGTCTTGATGTTGTCGCCGCTGATGTAGCGGTTCATCAGGGTCAGGCCGGGGATGCCGAGGCCAGCGAAGTTGTAATCATGACGAAGCTGCCAGGAGCGCTCCTCGGGACTGTCGAAGCTGGCGGTGAAGGCGTCGTTGACCAGGCTGCCGCCGCTGGCGCCGTCGACGCGCAGAAACTTGGTGTCGCCGCGCAATTGCTGGTAGGCCGCGGTGAAGGTGTTGTTACCGGTCTTGGCCGAGAAGCTGCCCTGGTAGACCTTGTTGTCCAGATCGCCGGCCTTGGCTGCACCCTCCTCCTTGCCGGTGAAGTAGCCGAGGTTGCCGCTCAGTACCCAGTCGCCGACCGGTTGGCTGTGGGTCAGTTGCACGTAGCTCTGCTGGTAGACGTCTTCCAGGCGCGCGTGCCAGACACCGACCATGGTGGCGTTGCCGTTGAAGCGGTACTCGCCGCCGCCGAAGTTGAAGTTGTCGCCTTCCACGACACCCAGTGAGCCGCCGGCGTTGAAGGCCATTTCCTCGCGGCTGGCATCGTTACGCTGGCTGTTCTTCCAGAACTGGCCGCCGTAGAGGCTCAGCCCGTCGATCTCGCTGGAGGTAATCTGCGCACCCTGGAAGGTCTGCGGCAGCGAACGTCCGTCGTCGGCACGCAGGATCGGCAGCACGGCGAACCATTCGCCAACCTTCAGCTCGGTCTTGGAGATTTTCGCCTTGGCGGCGACGGCGGTGCGACCGAACTGGTCGGCCGGCTCGCCATCGTCATGGATCGGCAGCAACTGGCTGTTGGCCACGGTCTCGTTGCCATCGAGTTTGATGCTGTACAGGCCGAGCACATCGAGGCCGAAACCGACGGTGCCTTCGGTGTAGCCGGAGCGTGCGTCGAGAATGAAACTCTGCGTCCAGCCTTCGGCCTGGGACTGGTCGTCACCATTCAGGCGTGGCCCGGAATGGTTGATGTAGTTACGGTTGAAGTAGTAGTTACGCAGGTTCAGCGAGACCTTGGCGTCATCGATGAAACCGGCGGCCTGCACCGTGGTGGCCGACAGACTGGCGCCGAGCGCCAGGCCGATGGCGACACCCAGGGTGTTGCGGTTGAAGCGAGCTGCGGTGTGCAAGTGAGTCATGTTAATGGGCCTATCGATCTTGTTTTGGGCAAAGCCGTCCCCCTCGGGTATGCACCCGATGCGAAAAATCTGGGAGATGGCCGTTCAGGCGACCATGACTGGCCGCGGTACAACTTCACCGCCAGAGCGCCTCTGCTGCGGGATCAACCGTTGTGCAGAGGCGTACCGAGGCAGCATTCGGATGAGCGGTGGTGTGTCAGTCCTCCAGCTCGATTCGGTAAAAGGCCTGGGCGTTGCGCCAGAAGAAGGCGTCGCGCTGGGCCTCGTCGTAGTCGGCGAGGATCGTCTGCAACGCCGTGACCAGCTCGCCGTAGCCGATGCGCAAACCCGCCACCGGGTAGTTGCTGGCGAACAGGCAGCGTTCGATGCCGAATAGTGCCAGGGTTTCCTCGATCACCCCGCGGTTGCCTTCCAGCGTCCAGGGTTGATCACGCAGGCCCAATTCGGAGACTTTCACGCAGACGTTGGGCTGCGCCGCCAGCGCGGCCATGCCGGCGCGCCAGCCGTCGAGCCCGGCGGGGCTGCGATCCCAGGGGAAGCCCATGTGGTTGAGCACGATGGGCACCTCGGGGAAGGCAGCGGCCACCTCGGCGGCTTCCTGCAGGTGCCAGTACGGCACGCGCAGATCCCAGGACAAGCCATGCCGGGCCAGCAGCTCGAAGCCGCGTAGCCAGGCCTCGTCCTGCATGCTGCCGCTCTGCCCGCGCACGCTGGCGGCCAGTTCGGGGCGCGGCGCCGTCACCGGTTTGCTGCGGATGCCGCGCAGCAGCGGAAACTCCAGGTGCCGACCGAGCACCTCCTCGCACTCCGGGCGATGAAACCAGACATGCGCCACCACCGCATTGGGGAAGCCGTAGCGTGCATGCTGCTGGTGTATCCAGCGGGTTTCCGCCACCTGGTCGGCGCGATCGTGCTCGGCCTCGCAGTGCACCGTGGCCAGCACCTGCTGGCCGGCGCTGTCGGCCAGGTAGTCCTCGGGCAGGTAGTTACGGCGCAGGGCGCTGTAGTCGCCGAGAAAGAAGCCGGGATCGACCTCGTCCTGCAGCCAGGGGTAGCGATGGCTGTCGAGGTTCCACAGGTGGTGATGGGCATCGATCAGGCGCTGCCCGCCCGCCGCATGGGGCAGGCCGAGGCGCTGGTGCAGGCTCTCGGGCATCTCAGTTGGCTCCGCGCAGGCGCTGCAGCTCGGCCTGCCAGGCCTCGACGAACTCGGCGCCGATATTGCCGCGCACCTGCTCGGTAACGACCCTGGCCTGCTCGACGAAACGTTGGCGCTGCTCGTCGCTCAAGGCATTGACCTGCATGCCGGATGCCTTGAGCTCGGCCAGCTTGTCCTGATTGGCCTTGCGCGCGATGGCGCGCTGCTCGCCTCTGGCCTGCTCGGCGGCCTGGCGTACCTGGGCGCGCTGGGCATCGTCGAGCGAGTCCCAGGTCTTCTTGCTCATCAGCAGCACGTAGGACGTGTAGATGTGCTCGCTCAGGGTCAGGTACTTCTGCACCTCGTTGAAACGCTGGGTGGCGATCAGCGAGATGGGGTTTTCCTGACCGTCGATGGCGCGCATTTCCAGGGCGCCGAACACTTCGTTGATCGGCATGGGCTGGGCGTTGGCGCCCAGGTGCTCGAAGAAGGTACGGAAGATCGGGCTCTGCACGGTGCGGATCTTCAGGCCCTTGAGGTCTTCCCACTGCTCGATGGGGCGCTTGCTGTTGGTCAGGTTGCGAAAGCCGATTTCCCAGAAGCCCAGGCCCACCAGGCCCTTCTCTTCCAGCTTGGCCAGCAGTTGCTGGCCCATGGGGCCGTCAAGCATGGCGTCCACTTCAGCCGGGGAGTTGTACTGGTACGGCAAATCGAGCACGCCGAATTCCTTGACCAGACCGACCAGCGTCGGTGCGCCGACCAGAGCGAACTCCACCGTACCGGCCGGCAGCGCGCCAAGCATCTGCACGTCGTTGCCGATCATCGCCGAGGGGAACACCTTGACGTTGAGCGCCCCGCCGCTCGCTGCCTTGAGGTGCTCGCTGAACAGCTTGGCGCCCTGCGGGCCGGGTGCGTCGACGGGGTCGCCGGCACTGAGTTTGAAGCTGCGCTCCTCGGCGTGAGCGGCCAGGCCTGGCAGCAGCAGGGCCAGGCTGACGGCAACGAGACTGCGGGTGAATAGGTTGTTCATCTTGTCGTTCTCCGATCAGCGCACGATGACCTGGGATACATCCGGCTCGAGCAGGGTGTGGAAGTAACGCAGGAAGCTGTAGGTATTGAGATCCAGCATGCCGACGCGCTGATCCTTGAGAGTGACGAAGGCCAGGTCGCGGGTCGGGTGCAGGCTCATGGCGATGGCGTGGGTGTCCAGCTCGATGCGGTGGATTTCCTCCAGCTCGGCGTTGAACACGGAAATAGAATGCTCGGCGTAGTTGGTCACGTACAGGAGATCATGACGGTCGCGGTAGATGCGCGTCGGGTCGGCGCCGGTACGGCCGCGACGGGTGACTTGCAGCGTCTCGACATCCACGGCGACGATGCTGTTGTCGCCACGGGTGGCGACGTACAGGGTGCGCTCGTCGGCGCTGTAGCAGTTGCCCTCGGGCATGCTGCCCGGCTGCACCGGCACCGGCGCGATGGTCGGGTCCTGCGGTTTCAGCCGGGTGATGGTGTTGCTCAACAGGTTGAGGGCGAAGGCGGTTTCGCCACTGCGGGTCAGCGCCACCAGGTGGCTCTTGTAGCCGCCGGAGGGAATGGCGCGATCCGGGGTGTCCTTGAGGTGCGGCTGGTCGAAGATCAGCAGGGTCGAATTACCTTCGCTGAGCACGTAGAGACGATCCTGCTGGTCCATCGCCAGACCGTGCGGACGGCGGAACGGCCAGATGCTCAGGGTGCGCACATGCTCGCCCTTTTCCAGGTCGATGACGAACACCGAGCAGCCGCCCTCGCCTTCGTGGCTGGAGGTTTCGATGCCGTAGTGGCCGACGTAGGCGAAGCGGTTCTGCGAATCCACCACGAACTCGTGGGGGAAGTCCGGCAGGCGGATGTGCTTGATCGCGTCACCGCTCTCGACGTCGTAGAAGCTGAAGGTGTGGGCGCATTTCTGCACCAGCAGCAGAATTTCCTGACTCATGTTCTCGATTCCTGAAAGCGGCGCACCAGGCGCCGCATAGTGGTGTTTGGGCTTAGCGCAGGGCGTCGATGGCGTCCAGCAGCTCGCTGCCGTGTTGCTTGATGAAGGCGTCACGCACCGGCTGGGAGACCACCTGACGGAAGGCTTCGCGGTCGACGTTGGGCTCGATCTGCATGCCCTTCTCGGCCAGTTCGGCGAGGTACTTGCTGTCGTTCTCGGCATTCATCCGACGCTGCGCCTGACCGGCGGCACGCGCGGCATCGACCAGCAGCTTCTGCTGCGCGGCCGGCAGGGCGTCGAACTTCTGCTTGTTCATCACCACCACCAGCGCGGTGTAGGCGTGATGGGTCTGCGACAGGTACTTCTGCACCTCATAGAAGCCCGACGACCAGGTGATGCTCAGCGGGTGTTCCTGGGCGTCGACGGCCTTCATTTCCAGGGCGTTGTACAGCTCGGCCAGCGGCAGCGGCTGCGGGTTGGCGCCGAGCAGGCGGAACGCCTCGATCTGCGCCGGGTTGCTGGAGGTGCGGATCTTCAGGCCCTTGACGTCATCCGGCACGCGCACCGGCTTGCGTGAGTTGGTGATGTCGCGGAAGCCCACTTCCCAGTAGGCCAGGCCCTTGAGGTTGTGCTCGGCCAGGCCGTCGAGCAGTTGCTGGCCGATCTCGCCATCGAGCACCCGGTAGGCATGGGCGCTGTCGGCAAACATGAACGGCAGGTCGAGCACCGACATGCGTGGCGTCAGGCCACTGAAGTTGGGCGTGCCGGACATTTCCAGGTCGATGGTGCCGCCACGTACCCCGGCGATCATCGCCTGGTCGTTGCCCAGCATGCTGTTGCCGAAGCTGCGCAATTGCAGCTCACCGTTGGAGCCTTCCTTGAGCAGGCGGTCGAACTCCTTGGCGGCCAGGCTCTGGGTATCGCTGTCAGAGCCGGCGAAACCGAAACGCAGCATGGTCGCGGCCTCGGCCTGCAGCATCGAACAGCTCAGCAGCAGCATGCAGCCCAGGGTACGCAGTTTGTTCTTGTTGTTCTTCATGGTGTCTTCCTAACGCTAGGGGTGGGGTTGAATCAGGGCAGGAACCAGCGCATCGGCGTCATCACCAGTTCGGGGAAGATGATCAGCAGCGCGAGTACCGACAGATGGGCAAAAAGGAACGGCAGCACACCACGCATCACGCCATCGAGTGGCACCTTGCCGACGCCACTCATTACGCTGAGCACATTGCCCACGGGCGGCGTGATCAGGCCGATGGAGGTGTTGAGAATGAACAGGATGCCAAAGTACACCGGGTCGATGCCGGCCAGCTTGATCACCGGCATGAACACCGGAGTGAGGATCAGCACGATGGGCATCAGGTCCATGGTGGTGCCGACCAGCAGCACGATGGCCATGATCACCACCAGCAGCAGTTGCGGCCGGTCGATCAGGGGCTCCAGCAGACCGCTGACCAGCATCGGCAGCTCGGCGATGGTCATCAGCCAGGACGAAACCAGCGCCGCGGCGACCAGGAACATCACCACCGACGTGGTGCGCCCGGCATCGAGAAACACCTGATAGAGGTCGCGCAGCTTCAGCTCGCGGTAGATGAACAGCGAGACGAATAGCGCGTAGATGGCCGCCACCGCCGCCGCTTCGGTCGGGGTGAAGACGCCGAGCTTCAGACCGCCGATGATCAGCACTGGCAGCAACAGCGCCCAGATCCCTTCACGCAGCGCCTGCAGCACCTCGGCACGCGAAGCCTTCTCGCCCACAGGCAGATCGCTACGGCGCGCCAGCCACCACCAGGTCATCCATAGCGCCAGGCCCATCATCAGCCCGGGGAAGATGCCGGCCATGAACAGCTTGGTGATCGACACGCCACCGGCGACGCCGAACACCACCAGCGGAATCGACGGCGGAATGATCGGCGCGATGATGCCGCCCGCTGCGATCAGCCCGGCCGAACGGTTCGGGTCGTAGCCGGCCTTGCGCATCATCGGCATCAGCATCGCCGCCACCGCTGCGGTATCGGCCACGGCCGAGCCGGACAGCGAAGCCATGACGATGGCCGCGATGATCGCCACGAACCCCAGGCCGCCACGCATATGACCAACCAGTGCCATGGGCAGCGCGACGATGCGCCGCGACAGGCCGCCGGCATTCATCAGCTCACCGGCCAGCATGAAGAACGGGATAGCCAGCAGCGGGAAGCTGTCGGCGCCGCTGATCAGGTTCTGCGCGAGAATCTGCGCATCGAAGGTGTCGAGCTGAATCATCAGCGCAACGCCGGCCAGCATCAGCGCGAAGGCCACCGGAATACGCATGGCCATGGCGCCCAGCAGGGAGCCAAGAAAGACGAAGATGGTCATTTCGACACCTCGGAAACCAGTGCGGCCTCGCTACCGCTGGCCGCCAGGCGCAGCGGATCGGCCTGACGGAACAACAGCTGGTAAAGACGGCTGAGGATGATCGCGGCCATGGCCAGGCTGCACACCACGCCAGCGGCATACATCCAGCCCAGTGGGATCTCGGCCACTGGCGACAGGTTGTCCATGTTGATCAGGGTCTGCTTGACGCTGCCGACCAGAAACAGGCCGCAGCAGAACAGCATCAGCAACTCCGCGAGCACCGCGCAGCAGCGCTGGCCAAACGCCGGCAGGCGGCGAAAGAGCAGGTCGATGCCCAGGTGGGTGTTGTCACGCAGCGCGATCACCGCACCGATGAAGGTCAGCCAGACGAACAGGTAGCGGGCGCCTTCGTCCGACAGGGCGATGCCGGAGTTGAAGCCGTAGCGCAGCACCACGTTGAGGAATACCAGGGTCACCATGGTGGCCATGCAGAACACCACGATGCCCTCGAACAGGCGGGAGAACAGCCGGGTCAGCGTGTGCATGAGCACTGCCCTCCCCGTGCGCCGGGCATCGCGGGCTGCCGGCGGTTGTCATTGATAGCCATGAGAGGCTCCTTTTATTGTTGTTGTGAAGGTGCCGGACGGTGATTCAGCGGCGCTGGCTCAAACCCATGCGGCAGGCGATCTCGAAGGCCTGGCGGGTGGCACCGACATTGGCCTTGCCTTGCCCGGCGATATCGAACGCCGTGCCGTGCGCCGGCGTGGTGATCGGGATCGGCAGACCGCCCTGCACCGTCACGCCACGGGAGAAGCCCATCAGCTTGATCGCGATCTGGCCCTGGTCGTGGTACATGGTCACCACCGCGTCGAAGGCCTGGCTGTCGCCCTGCACCTTGAGGAAGATGGTGTCGCCCGGGTACGGGCCGACGGCTTCGATGCCCTCGGCACGCGCCTGCTCGACCGCCGGGCCGATGATGTCCAGTTCCTCGCGGCCGAAGCTGCCGTTGTCGCCGTTGTGCGGGTTGAGGCCGCAGACGCCGATGCGCGGTTTTTGCAGGCCGTTGCGCTTGAGCGCGGTGTCGATCAGGCGGATCGCTTCCACCACCCGCGCCTGGCTGATCATCCCCGGCACTTCGGCCAACGCCACATGCGAGGTCACCCGCGAGGTCCACAGGTTGTCGAGCACGTTGAACTCGCAGAACGGGCCGTCGAAGCCCAGGTATTCAGCGAACCAGTGCAGCTCGTCGCTATGGTCCATGCCGGCCATGTGCAGCGAGGTCTTGTTCAGCGGGCCGAACAGGATGGCATCGGTGACGCTGTCAGCGGTCAGACGCAGCGCCTGCTCCAGGGTATCGAGGCTGTACTGGCCGCCGATCACGCTGGCTTCGCTGCGCGGGAAGTCGCCCTGGGCGCGGCCACGGAAAGGCAGCAGCAGCGGCGTGTCGTCGGCGAAGTCCAGGGCATCGGTCGAATCGATGATGCGGTAGGGGAAGGATTGCCCGGCGATGTCCATGCCACGGCGCATTTCCGCCTCGTCGGCGATCAGCAGCACCTGGGCCTTGCGCCGCACCTCCGGCTGGGCGAGCAGGCGCGCGATCAGCTCGGGGCCGATGCCGGCGGGGTCGCCCAATACCATGGCCAGGCGTGGAAGGGTTGCCTTGTTCATGCATGTATCCTCAGGTCGGCCGATGCGCCATCCGCACGGATCGCATCGGGCACGGTGCGGTAAACGCGCCGCGCATTGCGGTAGAAAAGCTGTTCCTGCTGGATCAGCGGCAAGTCGGCGACGATGCGCTTGAAGCCGCCGTAGATGTCGTCGAACGAGCCACACAGGCTGTCGACCGGAAAGTTGCTGGCGAACATCACCCGCTCGGCACCGAACATGGCGATGGTCTCGCGCACGATCCAGGCGTTGTCCGCCACGCTCCAGCGCCGGCCAGGCAGGCCGATGCCGGACACCTTGACCGCCACGTTCGCGCACTCGGCCAGCCGGGACATGGCCGCGTGCCAGGCGGTCAAGGCCTGCTCGCTGCGATCGGACGGCAAACCGGCATGGTTGAGAATCAGCTGGGTGGTGGGAAAGTCACGGGCCAACTCGATGGCCTCGTGCAGATTCCACCAGGGCGTCTGCAGGTCGAAGTGCAGGCCGTGGCGCGCCAGCTCGGCATAGCCCTGGCGCCAGCGTTCGTCGCTCATCAGCGTGCGCTGGCTGCCGACCTCCTCGGGTGTGGCCGGGCCACCGGGCTTGTGCCGCACGCTGCGCACGCGCTCGAAGGCGGCCTGCGCTTCGAGCACCTCGGCGGCGTCCGGTGCATCCAGCCAGGCCTGGGCGACCACGGCGTTGGGCGCACCATGCAGGGCGGCGACTTCATGGATGAAGGCGGTCTCGCCAATCGGGTCGCGCGGATTCCATTCGGTTTCCACGTACACGGTCTCCACCACGCGATGCTCGCCGGCATCGGCCAGGTAGTCAGCCGGGAAATAGCGGCGCTTGATCGCGCTGTAGTCACCGTAGCGGAACGGGATGTTGTGCTCGCCCGACAGCCAGGGGTGGTAGTTGCGCTGTGGATCCCAGAAGTGGTGATGGGCGTCGACGATCGGCCCGGCGTACAACTCAGCCATGGGAAACCTCGTTGTTGTCCAGGGAAATCAGCAAGGTGCCGACAATGAACAGCCCCGAGCACAGGGCGAAGAAGCCCAGCACCGCGGCGTAACCACCGGCGTGCTGCAGCAGCAGGCCAACCAGAATCGGTACGGCGATGCCACCCAGGCTGCCGGCCAGGTTCATCACCCCGCCGATCAGGCCGACCCGCGCAGGCGAGGCCAGCAGTGCCGGGAAGCTCCAGTACAGGCTGCCCCACATTAGGAAGAAGGCAGTCAGCGACAGCAGCCCGACCGCCAGGTGGGCATCGCTCAGGCTCGGCAACAGCAGGAAGGCGCCCAGCGCCACCAGGCCGGAGAAGGCCAGCAGGGCCTTGGCCGCCACGCCACGGCGCACACCCCTGGCGATCAGGCGATCACACAGAAAGCCGCCGGTCAGCGAACCCGCCGCCCCGCAGAGGAAGATCACGAAGGTGGCCGCACCGATGCCCTTGATGTCGAAACCACGGGCCTGGGCCAGGTAGCTCGGCCCCCAGGTCAGCAGGCCGAAGAACACCATGGCCCAGCTCGCCCGACCGAGCAGCATGCCGGCCAGCGAACGGCGGGCGATGCCCAGGCCGCGCACGGTTTGCTTGGCAGCCTCGGCCATGCTCACCGCACGCCCCTGGTTGATCGTCGCCAGTTCGGCCTCGTTGACGTCAGGGTGCTCGGCGGGATTGTCGCGCAGGTAATGCCAGGCCAGCCAGGCCATGGCCAGGGTGGCAATACCAGCAATGAAGAAGGCAGTACGCCAGGAGTCGAAGGTTGCGATCAGGTAGGCGATGATCAGGCCGCCCAGGGCAACGCCCAGTGGTCCGCCACAATCCATCAACACCGCGCCACGGCTGCGTTCGCTGCTGCCCAGCCACAGGGAGTTGAGCTTGCCGCCAGCCGGGAACAGCGGTGCTTCGGCAGCGCCCAGCGCCACACGAGCGAACATCAGTGACAGACCGCCGGTGGCGAAGGCTGCGAGCGTCTGGAAGGCGCCCCACAGGCCGGTGGACCAACTGATTACGCGGCGTGGGCCATAGCGGTCGATCAGCCATCCGCCCGGAATCTGCAGCAGCGCATAGGCCCAGAAGAAACTGCTGAGCATCAGCCCCTGCATGCTCGGGCTGAGATTGAATTCACCGGCGATGACCGGCATGGCGATGGACAACGAAACACGGTCGATCAGGTTGATCACCGTCAGCGCGAAGATGATGGCGAAGATGCGCCAGCGCACGTGACTCGGCCGGACAGCCAGGACGTTTTCCTGGGGGCGTATCTGCAGGGCCGCAGCGTGGGACTGAGCCATGGGAAATACCTCTGCACTGTTGTTTTTGTTATCCCGTGATGGAGCTCAGCCATCCGGATGAGCGCACTATCGGCCTGGCCAACGATAACCGTCTAATCAAAGCTACTCATATGGACATAGCCTGTAGTTATCGCAACACGGAGGATCAGGCATAACCAGAGGCTATCGGAGTATCAGTTCTTTTGAGTAGACGCCTATCACCAGCCTTCGCACACTCCAGGCACTCACAAAAATGACAACAATGAGGTAGCCCATGTACACCCTTCGTAAGCGTCATCTCTTTGCCGTGCTGGCCACCCTGCTGTGTGCTGCGCCCCTGGCCGCCATGGCGGACTGGCAACCCGAAAAGAACGTGGAGATCGTGGTCGCGGGCGGACCCGGTGGCGGCACCGACCAGTTGGGGCGGGTCATCCAGTCGGCGATCACCCAGCACAAGCTGCTCGACGTCAACACCGTGGTACTGAACAAGGGCGGCGGCAACGGCGCCGAAGCCTTCCTGGACATGAAACTGGCCGCCGGCGACGCGCACAAGCTGGTGATCGGCACCAACAACGTCTACCTGCTGCCGCTGGTGGCCAAGCTGGGCTATCAATGGACAGACCTGACCCCGGTCGCCGCCGTGGCCGAGGACGACTTCATCCTCTGGACCTATCAGGGCTCGCCCTGGAAGGACGCCGCCGCATTCAAGGCCGACCTGGCCAGAAACGCGGCCAAGATGCGCATCGGTGGCAGCCAGTCCAAGGATGTCGACCAGACCCTGTCGCTGCTGCTCGGCCAGCAGGCAGGCAGCAAGCTCACCTACATCCCCTTCAAGAGCGGCAGCGAGGCCTCGACGCAACTGGCCGGCAAGCACATCGCCGCCAACTTCAACAACCCGGCCGAAAGCGTCAGCCAGTGGCGCGGCGGCCAGGTGGTGCCGCTGTGCGTGTTCAGCCAGGCGCGCATGGGCTACACCCAGAAAGTCACCGAAACCCAGTCCTGGGCTGACGTGCCGACCTGCAAGGAGCAGGGCCTGGGCATCGATCAGTACCGTTTCCCGCGCACCGTATTCCTGCCCGGCGGCGTCACCGACGAACAGCGCGCGTTCTACGTCGAGCTGCTGCGTACGGTCAGCCAGACCCCGGAGTTCAAGGCCTACGTGGAGCGCTCTGCCCTCGCGCCAACTTTCCTGGCTGGCGATGAGTTGGTCAGCTACATCGAGAAGGACCGTGAACGCGTCACGCCCGTGTTCAAGCAAGCCGGATGGCTGCGCGAATAAACGACGCGCCCTGATGCGACCGGCGCCCAAGCGGCGCCGGGTTGTCCTGCTCAACGCGAGGAACCCCTCATGTCCACCACCACGGATACCCCGCTGGTCGCCACCCGCTGGGTGGAAATCGGCCTGGCGCTGTTCACCGCCGCACTGGGCGGCCTTGTCATGGTCGGCGCTGTCGATATCGGCATCGGCTGGGGCGATACCGGCCCCGAAGCCGGTTACTTTCCCTTCTACATCGGCCTGCTGATGAGCGCTGCGAGCCTTGGCAACCTGATCCTGGGGTTGCTACGTACGCCGGCAATGAGCGCCGCGTTCGTCGGGCATCAGGCGTTCCGCCAGGTGCTGGCGGTGTTTTTGCCGATCGTCCTTTACGTGATCGCCATGCCCTTCGCCGGCATCTACCTGGCATCCGCAGTCTTCATCGCCTGGTTCATGTGGCGTGATCGCCAGCGCAGCAAGCCCTACGCTATGGCATTGACCGCGACCATCTCCTGCGGCGCGGCACTGGCCAGTTACCTGATCTTTGCGCTGTGGTTCAAAGTGCCCCTGGACAGCGGCGTACTGGGCGATCTGGCGGCCATTATCGGAGGAGCGCTGCAATGAGCGAAATCGACTCGCTGATGCAAGGCATGGCGCTGATCCTGACCCCGCACCACATCGGCCTGATGGTCATCGGCGTGCTGCTCGGCATTCTCGTCGGCGTGCTGCCCGGCCTCGGCGCCCCCAACGGCGTGGCGCTGCTGCTGCCGCTGACCTTCACCATGGAACCGGTGTCGGCGATCATCCTGCTCTCGTGCATGTACTGGGGCGCGCTGTTCGGCGGCTCGATCACGTCGATCCTGTTCAACATTCCCGGCGAACCCTCGTCGGTGGCGACCACTTTCGACGGCTACCCCATGGCCCGCAACGGCCAGGCCGGCGAAGCGCTGACCGCGGCCTTCACCTCGGCGCTGCTCGGTGCGCTGGTCGGCGTGCTGCTGCTGACCTTCCTGTCGACGCGCATCGCCGAGTTCGCCATGGCATTCAGCTCGCCGGAGTTCTTCGCCGTCTACCTGCTGGCGTTCTGCACCTTCATCGGCATGAGCAAGAACCCGCCGCTGAAGACCGTGGTGGCCATGATGATCGGCTTCGCCATGGCCGCCGTCGGCATGGACACCGTGTCCGGCGAACTGCGCCTGACCTACGACCAGCCCTGGCTGCTCTCGGGCCTGAGCTTCGAGGTGGCGGTGATCGGGTTGTTCGGTATCGGCGAAATTCTCTGTACCGTCGAGGAAGGCCTGGTGTTTCGTGGCGAGCGCGCGCGCATCACACCGATGACCATCCTGCGCACCTGGGCCAAGCTGCCGCGCTACTGGCTGACCTGGCTGCGCAGCGCCCTGGTCGGCTGCTGGATGGGCGTCACCCCGGGCGGGCCGACCGCCGCCTCGTTCATGAGCTATAGCCTGGCGCGACGTTTCTCGAAAAACCGCAATAACTTCGGCAAGGGCGAAGTGGAAGGCGTGATCGCCCCGGAAACCGCCGACCACAGCGCCGGCACCAGCGCCCTGCTGCCGATGCTGACCCTCGGCATTCCCGGCTCGGCGACCGCGGCGGTGATGCTCGGCGGCCTGATGATCTGGGGCCTGCACCCGGGGCCGACCCTGTTCGTCGAACAGCACGACTTCGTCTGGGGACTGATCGCCAGCATGTACCTGGGCAACGTGGTCAGCCTGATCGTGGTACTGGCCACTGTGCCGCTATTCGCCTCGATCCTGCGCATTCCGTTCTCGATCATTGCGCCGATCATCATCATGATCTGCTCGATTGGCGCCTATTCGGTGCACAACTCGATGTTCGACGTCGGCCTGATGCTGGTCTTCGGCGCCCTGGGTTACCTGTTCAAGAAACTCGGCTACCCCATCGCACCGCTGATCCTGGCCGCCGTGCTCGGCGACAAGGCTGAAGATGCCTTCCGCCAATCGATGCTGTTCTCCGATGGCGAGCTGTCGATTTTCTGGTCCAACCCGCTGGTCGGCAGCCTTACCAGCGCCGCATTGCTGATGCTGTTCTGGCCCTTGCTGGCACGTGGTCTGAAGGCACTGCTGAATTTGCGCCAGAACAGGCAGACCCGCCATGCCAGCTAATCGCCAGCAGGCCGGACTGTTTCTGGCCACGGCCACCGGGCGCTCGCTAATGACTGGCGAGCGCCGCGATTTCTTGTCACCCTTGGCCAACGCCCCAGCCAAGAGCATCACCATGTCCCGTATTCCTGACGCCAGCATCATCCACAGTCGCCTGCGCCTGCGGCAGTTGCGCCTGATGCTGGCACTGCAGGAGTTCGGCTCGCTGCGCCGGGCCGCCGAGGAAATCGGCATGACCCAGCCGGCGGCGACCAAGATGCTGCACGAGGCGGAAAGCCTGCTCGGCGTCGAATTGTTCGAGCGCCTGCCACGCGGCATGCGGGCCACGGCGTTTGGCGAAACGGCGATCTACTACGCCAAGATGATCTTCGCCGAGCTGTCGGGCATGCGTGAGGAATTCGCTGCGCTGGAATCGGGCAATCTCGGTCGGGTCACCATCGGTGCCATTCCGGCGCTGGCCTCGGGCCTGCTGACGCGCACCATCGCCATGTTGAAGAAAAGCCATCCACGGCTGTCCATGAGCATCCAGGTCGATACCAGCGACGTGCTGGTGCAAGCGCTGCAGCAGGATCAACTGGACGTCGTGCTCGGGCGGATTCCAGGCGGTGCGCGCACCGACGACCTGCTGTTCGACAGCCTCGGCGAAGAAACCCTGTGCGTGGTGGCCGGCGCCCACCACCCCATGGCCAGCGCCAGCGCACTGACCTGGCACGACCTGCAGGACATGACCTGGGTGCTGCAACAGCATCCGAGCCCAATGCGTACCATCATCAACCAGGCCTTCCACAACGCCCGTGTCGACGTCCCCAGCAGCATCGTCGAAACCACCTCGATCATGACCCTGCTGTCGCTACTGCAGCAAACCGACATGATTGGTGTAACGCCCGTCTCGGTGGTCAACGATTATCCGGGTCGCCACTTGCTGACCATCCTGCCGATCACTTTCGAACCACGCCTGCCGCCTTACGGGCTGATCACCCGGCGACACCGTATCCAGTCCTCGGCCATGCAGGCGTTTATCGATGCCACCAAGGCTGAACACGAAAATCTGTACTCCCGATAGGGTCTGTGCCTTGCCTGGCTCATGCGTTATTGCGGCTGTCAGCTGGCAGGCACCTCCCGGTCATTGGACAAAAATCCTGTCGGCCCGGGGAAGTACACTGTCGCTCAGCCCTTTGTCGTAACGGATAACGGGCCTCGGCAACGCCATCCAGCGTGGCAAGAACGCGCGCTGGGAGGGCAAGCGCTGCAGAGCGAGCTTGCTCCAAGGTGACGTGCAGGCCAATGAGACAGACCGACATATCGCAACACCTCGTAGCTGCAGAGGTGATGGCCGATGACACGGACAAGGGCTCACGAACGCCTGACGCATTCGGATAAAAAAGCCGCCAGCCGCCATGAAATAAGGGGGGAGGCGACTGACGGCTGAGGAATCGATATTCCGGCGATCAGGACAACAGACTGACCACGGTGGAACGGCTGATGTTGGCCTGCGCCACCACAGTCTGGGTCACGGCGGCATAACTGCTGGGGCTGCGGCGCATCAGGTTGAACACCTCGCCGGCGAAATCGCGCGCCCATTCACGCTCGTTCTGCTCGGCATGGCGGGCGAGAAACTCGCGAATCTCCTCCTGGCGGTGGCTGAGTTGCTCACGCAGCGAGCCGATCCTGTCCAGTGCAGCCACCACCTCATCCAGTGCCCGGCGCAGCTCTCGCGCAGCGTCCAGACGGGCTGCATCCGGCAGACGCAGCAGTTGCTCTTCCTGGCTGGCAATGG
Source organism: uncultured Pseudomonas sp. (assembly GCA_964543555.1). GTDB lineage: Bacteria > Pseudomonadota > Gammaproteobacteria > Pseudomonadales > Pseudomonadaceae > Aquipseudomonas. Next base: position 4,559 of record CAZIZA010000016.1, on the reverse strand, counting down.
GCGCGGCAGCCTTACTGGCCAGCTTGCCTTCACCCTGTACGCGCAACTCGCCCTTGAGCTGCTGCCATTCACGTTCGCGGGCGCTGAACTTGAGCGCTCCACCATTATCGATTTCGGCGCGGATGCCCGCAGGGCCGAGGCCGGCGTTGAAACGGCGGAGAATCTGCTGCTCGCTCAACCCCTCGTCGAGCACCACAGCCAGTGGTTCGGCCAGCTTGCGTCCGGCGCTGAACAGCAGGGTTTCCTTGCCGGCCTGCTGTACCGCGGCGATGGAGTCCAGACCCTGCAGGCTGAAGCGGCTACGCACCGGCTCGTTGAGGCGTAACTTGAAGGTGGCATCCAGCGCTTCGCCAGAACGCTGACCACGCTCGGCGAGCAGCTTGCGTACCTGCTCCAGCTCGCGCTTGAGGCCTTCTCGCTCGCCCGTCTGGGCGTTACTCAGCTCACGGCTCAGGCTCAGCTTGAGCTGACCGAGGCGCCCGGCCAGCTCGCCCAGGTAGCTGTCGGCGGCCTGCATCGAGGTCAACTGCTGGTTGAGCTGCAGGTTGAAGCTGGTGCTCTTGCCACGCGGTGAGGCGGCCTGTTCGGCAGGCGCTGTCTGCTTGCGCTGGCTCTGCACGGCCTGTTCGCCCTGCACCGGGCGGCGCGCCTGCGGATCGAGCGCGGTGACAACCGGCAGCTGTGTATCGACCTTGATCACCAATGCCACTCCTTACAACAGGCTGAACAGCGACATCTCGTTGATCTTCAGATAGGTCTTCTGCGTCGCACCCAGAGCCAGCTGATAGTTGTTCAGATCGATGGTGGCGCCTGCGTAGTCCAACTGCGACAGCTCGCCCTCGATCTTCTGATTGACCAGCGACACGTCTTCATTACTGTCGGTCAGCAGGCTCAGGGCATTCTGCCGCCCACCCAGCTCGGTGACCGAACCCAATACACGGCCATGGGTATCATCCAGAGCGGCAAGCGCATCGACGATCTGCTGCCGTACGGCTGGATCGCTAGCGTCCAGCGCCGGATCCTGCAAAGTGTTGATCAGGCCACGCAGCTCGTTGAGCATGCCCACACCTGCACCGAACACGCTGGCTGCAGTGACGTTCTCGTCGACCAGCACGCCATTGGCCACGGCCGCCTGACGGTGCTTGTCATTGCCGGTGACGCTGTAGGTCTGGGTCGCGGCATCGAAACTCAGCGCCGGGGTGTCACTCAGGGTGCCGGAAAACAGGTAGCGGCCTTCCTCGTCACGCACGTTGGCGAAGCTGAAGATGGTGTCTTCGATAATCGACAGCTCGCCGGCCATGGCGGACAGGTCTTCGCTGGTATTGGAGCCGTTGGCCGCCCACAGCAGCAGGTCACGCACGTTGAGCATGGCGTCGGAAGTGGACTTGAGGTTGGCTTCCTGGGTCGACAGGCTGCCGGCGACGTTGGCGATGTTCTTGCGGAACTGCTCCAGACTGGCCTCTTCACGCTGCACACGCAGCACGCGGACGCTGGCGATGGGGTCGTCCGAGGGCAACAGGATGCGCTTGCTGGTGGCCATCTGCTGCATCAGCTTGCCCAACTCGGCGGAACTGGCGTTCATCGAGTTGTGCATCAGCGAGGTGATCTGCGAGTTGGTGATGCGCATCATGGCTGAATCTCTCTAAAAGCCGTGTCAGAACGCGGCAAGCATGTCGTCGAACAACTGGTTGGCGGTGCTGATGACCTTCATGTTGGCCTGGTAGGCCTGCTGATAGGTCATCAGATTGACCGCTTCTTCATCCAGGCTGACGGCACTGACGCTGTCGCGCTGGGATTGCGCCTGCTGAGTCACGGCAGTGGCCGACTGGAGGTCGGCCTGATTCTGCCGGCTATTACTGGCGACCTGGCCAAGCAGGCCGGCATAGGCGTCGTTGAGCGTCACCTGGCTGCCACCGAGGGTAATGGTCTGGTTCTTCAGCCCGAGCAGGTTCAGCAGCACCTCGTTGTTGCCGGTTTCTCCGGGAGCAGAGGACAACGCCAGTTGCTCGGCTGTCAGCGGCTCGACACGCAACAGCGCGGTGGTGCTGGTGGGGTCGTAAGCGAACAGTGCCTGCCCGGGGTTACCGTTCAGATCGAAGCCGGTGACGAGCACGTCGTTGACCATCTGCGCCAGCTGGCTGGCCATGTCGTGCAGGGCATCCAGGTTCGGTCGCAGGCTGTTGTACTCGACATCGTAGAGGCCGCCAAAGGCTCCACCAAAGCCGTCCTGACGCAGCGGGAAGCTGGTGCCGGCGAAGGCCAGGCTAACGTCCTGTTCCCCCGTGGCGGTCATCGTCACCTTGAGCTGGCCGGCGGTCGGGCCGGCCACCAGTGGCTGGCCGTTGGCCAGGGCGACGCTGACCGAGCCGTCAGCGGTCTCGTTGACGCGCAGCTTGGCAAACTGGCTGAGTTGCCCGATCAGGCTTTCGCGCTGATCGCGCAGCGCGGTGCTGTCCCCCTTGACCGATTCGGTCTCAACGATCTTCTTGTTGAGCAGGGCGATATTTTCGGTCAGGCCGTTGATCTCGGTGGCCATGGCCGTGCGCTGTTCCTGCAGCGCCTTGATCTGTGCGTCGATATTGCCGCTCAGGCCATTGAAACGCTGCGCCAGGTTGCCGGCCTCACTGATGATCTGCTGACGCAGAGCGACAGAGCCGGGCGTGGCGCTGGCTTCGCTCAAGGCCGCGAAAAATTGATCGAGACCGGTACTGATACTCGAGCCAGTACCGGCCATCAGCGCCTCAAGCGCGGTCAGGTACTGCTGCGAGGCACCATAGAAGTTCTGCTCGGTGGTCGCGCGCCACAACTGCTGGTTATGAAATTCGTTGGTCATGCGGCGAATGCTGATCACCTCGACCCCACCGCCGACACTCAGCCCCCCCTGCCCGGCCAACGAGCCGGTGATGGTTTGCAGGCGGCTGAAACCAGGGGTGTTGACGTTGGCGATGTTCTGTCCGGTGCTGGCCAGGGCTACCTGGCTGGCCCGCACACCGCTGTAGGCGATCTGGTTGAGGATGCTCACGAATTAACTCTCCTGCCGCTCGAAGCGCATCGGCTGAGCGAAGGCTGCCAGACGCGGCACACGGGCATCGTCAGCAGCGGATTGGGCTGTTACTGAGGACAGGGCGACGGAATCGACGGCAGACTTAAATTCATCGCGCACCAGCGCCTGCTTACCGGCAACGGCGCCGAGCAGCAGGCCGCTGTCGGCACTCAGGGCGCTGGCCAGTTGCTGGCG
>CAZIZA010000016.1:0-1221 GCA_964543555.1 uncultured Pseudomonas sp. | reverse complement strand
TGACCAGCATGTCGGCGATGCCGGTCTGCTTGCGCCCGGCCAGGGTCTCGGCCAGTACCTCGTCGTAGAAGTCGCGCATGGTGTCCATCTCGCGGCTGCGCATCGGGTTGCCTTCGGCGAGCACGTCGCTGGCCTTGCGCATCTGCTTGAGGATCTGCTGCAGGAACAAGGCCTCGAACTGCTCGGCCGCAGCCTGCAACTGCTGCTCGCGGGCGGTGCCAATGCCATCGGCGCTGCCGCGGTGACTGTTCATGTGTTGGGCGAGGGAAACGATGCTCATGGCTCAGATCACGATCAGTTCAGCGTTGAGGGCACCGGCCTGTTCCAGCGCCTGAAGGATGCTCATCACATCGTCCGGGGTGGCGCCGAGGCTGTTCACGGTGTTGATGATGCTGTCCAGGCTGGCACCATCGGGCCACTTGAACATGGCGTTCTTGTCCTGGCTGACGGCCACATCAGAGCTGGGTGTCACCGCAGTCTGGCCGCCGGAGAAGGCATTGGGCTGGCTGACCTGGGGGTTCTCGCTGATGGTCACGGTGAGCGTGCCGTGAGCCACGGCAGCGGCCTTGACGCGCACGCCCTGACCAACCACCACGGTGCCGGTGCGGCTGTTGAATACCACCTTCGGTCGCTCACGGCCTTCTTCCACCTCCAACCCCTCGAGCATGGCCATGAAGCCGATGCGCTGGGTGCTGGTGATGGGGGCGCGAATGGCGATCTTGGTCGAGTTCAGCGCGCTGGCCGTGCCGCTGCCAAAGCGGCCGTTGACCGCCTCGACCACCTTGGCAGCAGTCTGGAAACTGGGCTGGCGCAGGTTGAGCATGACCTCGTCACGGGTGCTGAAGTCACTGGGGATCATCCGCTCGACGGTGGCGCCATTGGGGACACGCCCGGTATTGGCGGAGTTGATCGCCACGCTGGAGCCACTCTGCCCGGTGGCATTGAGACCGCCGACGACGATGGCGCCCTGGGCCAGGGCATAGGTTTCGCCGTCGACGCCCTGCAGCGGGGTCATCAGCAACTGGCCACCACGCAGGCTCTTGGCATCGCCCAGCGAAGCGACAGTGATATCCACAGTCTGCCCCGGGCTGTAGGACGGCGGAATTTCCGCCGTGACAGTCACGGCCGCGACATTCTTCAGTTTGGGATCGACGTTCGGCGGCAGGTTGATGCCGAACTGCTTGATCATGTTGGCCACCGACTGGCTGGTGAAGCGCACCT
>CAZIZA010000015.1:0-24891 GCA_964543555.1 uncultured Pseudomonas sp. | reverse complement strand
GTATGAGCGGTATCGACCTGATCCGTGAGTTGCGTAGCCAGGACAAGAATTTTCCAATTCTGATCCTCACCGCGCGCGGCAACTGGCAGGACAAGGTCGAAGGCTTGTCCTGCGGCGCTGACGACTACGTGGTCAAGCCCTTCCAGTTCGAAGAGCTGGAAGCGCGCCTGAACGCACTGCTGCGGCGGTCTTCCGGGTTCACCAAATCGACCATCGAAGCAGGCACTCTGGTGCTGGATCTCAATCGCAAGCAGGCCACGGTGGATGAGCAATCGTTGCAACTGACGGCCTACGAATACCGCATCCTGGAATATCTCATGCTGCATCACCAGCAGGTGGTGGCCAAGGAGCGCCTGATGGAGCAGCTCTATCCGGGCGACGACGAGCGTGACCCCAACGTCATCGAGGTGCTGGTCGGCCGACTGCGGCGCAAGCTGGAATCCATGCTCGACGGCAAACCGATAGAAACCGTGCGCGGCCAGGGCTACATGTTCAACGAGCGCTGCAAGTGAGTCGAGCGCGCATCGTACTGCACAAGCTGCGGCTGCGTTTTGCTTCTCTGCGGCTGCGTCTGATGTTGGCCAGCGCGGCGCTGGCGATGCTCTTCATGCTGCTGCTGATGCCGGTGTTGCAGGGCGTTTTCTTCATGGCCCTGGAGCAGACCGTTGAAAAGCGCCTGGCCTCCGATGCCGCCGCGCTGATATCCGCCGCGCGCATCAATAACGGCCGCTTGAGCATGCCGGAGAAGATGCCGGACGAAGAGTTCGACAACCTCGACTCGCACCTGCTGGGCTTCATCTTCGACCGTGATGGCCAGATGCTCTGGCGCTCACGCTCCTCCACTGATGAACTGGTGCGTTACCTGCCGCGCTACGACGGTCGCGGCCACGAATTCATCCGCATTCACGACGACAGCGGCCAGGAATATTTCGTCTATGACATCGAAGTGGACTTGCTGCGTGGCGATCAAACCGCGCTGAGCATCGTCACCATGCAGCCGACCCGCGAATACCAGGGGCTGTTCAATGGTTTCGCCTGGCAACTGCGGCTGTGGCTGGGCATGGCCCTGCTGGTGCTGCTGGGGCTGCTCTGGTTCGGCCTGACCTGGGGTTTTCGCAGCTTGCGTGGCCTCAGCGACGAGCTTGACGGTGTCGAGGCCGGCACCCGTCAGCGCCTTAGCAACGAACACCCGCGTGAACTGCTACGCCTGACCAACTCCCTCAACCGCCTGCTCGACAGCGAGCGGCGTCAGCGTGAGCGTTATCGCGACTCGCTGGAAGACCTCGCCCACAGCCTGAAAACACCACTCAGCGTGTTGCAGGGCATCGGCGAAAGCCTCGCCGCACACCCCGAGAATCGCGAGCAGGCGCAGCTGATGCAGGCGCAGATCGAACGCATGAGCCAGCAGGTCGGCTATCAATTGCAACGCGCCAGCCTGCGCCGCAGCGGCCTGGTACGCCACCGTGAACAGGTCTGGCCGCTACTCGATGGCCTGTGCCGCTCGCTGGACAAGGTCTACCGCGACAAACGCGTCGAGGCGACCCTGGACGTGCCCGAGCACAGCCAGATCACCATGGAACGTGGTGCGCTGATGGAGTTGCTCGGCAACCTGCTGGAGAACGCCTACCGCCTGTGCCTGCAACGTGTACGCGTCAGGCTGCAACCCCTGGCTGGCGGCTGCCTGATCACCATCGAAGACGACGGCCCCGGCGTACCCCAGCACCAGCGCGAGCGCGTCCTGCAGCGCGGCGAACGACTGGATGCACAGAATCCGGGGCAGGGCATCGGCCTGGCGGTGGTCGAAGATATCGTCGAAAGCTACGACGGTGAATTGAGTCTGGAAGATTCGGAACTGGGCGGCGCCTGTTTCAGGGTGCGGTTGTACGACTGAGTGCAGCCGCTGCCGGTGACCAGCAGAACACGTCAGGGCGACGATGACGAGCAGGTGTCTCTAAAGTTGTGTCGCAAAGCGCTCCACCGCGTTTACCACGAGTTTTGCACCATCCTGAATCTCGGTGATTACCTGGCCAGCCTGGGCGGAAAGCTCCAGGCCCAATTCGGCCTGGGTCTTGCCGCGGTCGATCAGCTCTACCGCGCGCTCGGCCAGTTGCTGGTTCTGTGCGACCACCTGGGTAATCTCTTCCGTCGCAGTGCTGGTACGTGAAGCCAATTGGCGAACCTCATCGGCCACCACGGCGAAACCTCGGCCCTGCTCGCCGGCGCGGGCGGCTTCGATGGCTGCATTGAGCGCCAGCAGGTTTGTCTGGTCAGCGATGCTGCTGATGTTCTTGACGATGGCCCCGATCAGTTGGGATTGCTTGTCCAGTGCCTCGATACCCTGCGCAGCCTCCTGCATGCGGCTGGACAGTTCGCGCATGGTATCGAGCATCTGCTGAACCACCGATGCGCCGTTCTTGGCACTGTCATCGGTGCCTTTCGACGTCTCGAAGGCAATGCTGGCAGCATCGGCAATGGCGGCTTCGCGATTGACCTGGTCAGTGATTACCGTGGCGAATTTGACCACCTTGTACAGGTTGTCGTGGGCGTCGGTGATGGGGTTGTAGGAGGCTTCCAGCCAGACTTCACGTCCGTGACTGTCCAGGCGTCTGAAACGGCCTGAGGCGAATTCGCCACGGCGCAGTTGCTCCCAGAATCGCTGGTATTGAGGCGAATTGGCGTCGGAGGCATCGCAAAAAATCCGGTGATGTTTACCCTGAATCTGCGTCAGGCTGTAGCCCATCGAATCGAGGAAGCGCTGGTTGGCGGTGAGTACTTCGCCGTTCAGGTTGAATTCGATGACGGCGGTGGAACGCTGCAGCGCGCTGATCAGGTTTTCGTGTTCGCGCGAAGTCTCGATGGTACGCGTCAGGTCGCTGGCATAGATGGAGAAGCCCTGCACCTTGCCCTGGCTGTCGCGCAGCGGCTGCAGGATCGAGCGCAACCAGGCTTCTTCGCCGTTACCGCGTTTCAGGCGGATGACCCCGGCCAGATGTTCGCCGCGTTCCAGGGCATAGCGTACCCGGTGGTGGAAGTCCAGGTTGCGCACATGTTCTGGGATCAGCGCCAGCAAGGGGCGGCCGCGAAGTTGATCGGCACGGTAGAGCATTTCTTTCTCGAAGTTGGCGTTGATCGAGTCGATGCGCCCCTGGGCGTCGAGGTAGAGCGCGAGCATCTCTTCGTCGAGGCTGGTGCGTACCTGCTCGATCGAAGACAGTTCTTCGCGCAGGGCTTGTAGTTCTTGTTTCAGGCGTGTCGCGAACATCGGCGGGATCTCTGAGTAAGTGCTGACGGCTGTGTCGGCGGCTTGGGGCAATTGTTTAGAGTGAAATGACCGCACCTTCAACGCCGCAGGTTACCGCGTGTGACATGCCGACCTTGGCCGCCGATCCCGCCGTTTCAACTCTCCTGCGCCCGATACGCCCCTGGTGTCAGCCCGGTCCATTTCTTGAAGGCGCGGTGAAAGGCCGAGGGCTCGGAGAAGCCGAGCTGTTCGGCGATGTCCTGAATCGCCAGTTCGTCGCGGCCCAGGTGGTAGATGGCGAGGTCGCGGCGCAGGTGATCCTTGAGCTCCTGGAAGCTGGTGCCTTCTTCGCGCAGGTGGCGGCGCAGGGTTTGCGGGCTGGTGTGCAGGTGCTGGGCAACCTGTTCCAGGTCCGGCCAGGTGCGGCAGTCGCGGCCGAGCCGGCGGCGAATCTGGCTGATCAGGCTGTCGCCGCCGTCGGGGCGGGCCAATAGGTCGGCGGGGGAGTGCTGGAGGAATTGCTTGAGCGTGCGTTCGTCCTGCAGCAGCGGCATGGCCAGGTAGCGGGCGTGGAACAGCAGGCTGGTTTGTCCGGCGGCAAAGCGCCGGCTGCAGGGGAACAGCAGTTCGTATTCGGCGGCATGCGCAGGTTCGGGGTAGGCGAAGGTGGCTTCTTCCAGGCGAATACGTTGGCCGATCAGCCAACTGCCGAGGCGATGCCAGATCACCAGCAGGCTCTCCACGAGAAAATGATCCGGGTCCCACAACATGCGGTCGTCGACGCTCAGCCGCGCCCAGTCGCCTTCGCGTTGCAGGCGTATGCCCGGTGCGTCGGGAAACAGGCCATAGAACATCGCGCCACGGCTCAGGGCTTTTTCCAGGCTGCGGCAGTGGATGATGGCGTGACCCATCATGGCGAAGGTGCCGCGTTTGCTCGGCTGGCGGCCGAAGCCGAGGTATTCGTCGTCCAGCGCTTCCCACAGCAGCTGTATCAGGCGGGAGAACTGTTCCGGGGTGATGCGTGCGCGCGGCTCCACCAGCACGGCGCTCTGGATACCAGCCTGGCGCAGTATCGGGTCGCAGGCCAGGCCCTGGCGATCCGCACCGCGCAGGGCGGCGCGGACGAAGTGGCTGGCAATGGTGCGTTCGCGCATGGGCAGGCCGATCCAGGGTGGTTGCCGATGGTAGCCAGAGCGGCCCGCGCGCAACAAGTCATGTGCACAGCTCAGGTACGGATGGATATCCGCCAGCACCGCCTGCCTGGTCGTGCGGGAATCCGCCACGAATGACATGACGGTCTGACTGGAATGTTATGTAACTTGTTGTTTTTAAATGTTTTTTCATGAGTTTTTTGATGTGGCATGCGGCTTGCGATACGGCGAGCCAGGCGGCGGATCACGCCCCTCGACAATAAACCCCTCCGGCTGGAGGGAACATGCTTACAAAAGGGCTGCGCGGTATCGGAAGGATGCACCGCGGGGTCACTGAGGAACTGCCATGACGACTGACGTCACCCGTCAACCGTTCTACAAAATGCTCTACGTCCAGGTTCTGGTCGCTATCACCATCGGTATCCTGCTTGGCCACTTCTACCCCGAGACTGGCGTAGCGCTGAAGCCGCTCGGCGATGGTTTCGTCAAACTGATCAAAATGGTCATCGCCCCCATCATCTTCTGCACCGTGGTCAGCGGTATCGCCGGTATGCAGGACATGAAGGCGGTTGGTCGTACTGGCGGTTACGCGCTGCTGTACTTCGAGATCGTGTCCACCGTTGCCCTGGTGATTGGCCTGATCGTGGTCAATGTGGCGCAGCCAGGTGCCGGCATGCATATCGACCCGAACACGCTGGATGCCAGCAAAATTGCAGCCTATGCCTCCGCGGGCGAGCAGCAGAGCACCGTCGGCTTTCTGCTCAACGTGATCCCGTCCACCGTGGTCGGTGCCTTCGCCAATGGCGACATCCTGCAGGTGCTGTTCTTCTCGGTGATCTTCGCTTTCGCCCTGCAGCGCATGGGCGAGTTCGGCAAGCCGGTGCTGGAGTTCATCGACCGCATTGCCCACGTCATGTTCGGCATCATCAACATGATCATGAAGGTCGCGCCCATCGGTGCCTTCGGCGCCATGGCCTTTACCATCGGCCAGTACGGTGTCGGCTCGCTGGTGCAGCTGGGCCAATTGATGCTGTGCTTCTACATCACCTGCGTGTTCTTCGTGCTGGTGGTGCTGGGCGGCATCTGCCGCGCCCATGGTTTCAGTGTCGTGCGCCTGATCCGCTACATCCGTGAAGAGCTGATGATCGTGCTCGGCACTTCGTCTTCCGAGTCGGTACTGCCGCGCATGCTGACCAAGATGGAAAAGCTGGGGGCGAAGAAATCCGTGGTCGGCCTGGTGATCCCCACTGGCTACTCCTTCAACCTCGACGGCACATCCATCTACCTGACCATGGCTGCGGTGTTCATCGCCCAGGCCACCGATACGCCGATGGACATCGGTCACCAGATCACCCTGCTGCTGGTGCTGCTGGTCGCTTCCAAAGGTGCTGCGGGCGTGACCGGTAGCGGTTTCATTGTTCTCGCTGCGACCCTGTCCGCCGTGGGCCACCTGCCGGTTGCCGGTCTGGCGCTGATCCTCGGTATCGACCGCTTCATGTCCGAAGCCCGTGCGCTGACCAACCTGATCGGCAACGGCGTGGCCACTATCGTGGTCGCCAAGTGGTGCAAGGAGCTGGACGAAGACACCTTACAGCGCGAGCTAGCGTCTGGTGGCAAAACCGAAGTAGTCGCTGCTCCGACGATCCGCGAACTGGTTTGACGTGCTGCTCCTGCCACGCACAGGAGTCACCTTCGGCCCGCCTTTATGGCGGGCTTTTTTTCGGGTGTTGCTTGGTCGAATGGGTCAAGCGAGGCTGAGCGCATGGGTCATTGAGAGGCAGCGGGGCGGCCCTTAACCTCAAGGGCATAACAACAGCGGAGGATCCGCCCCATGCAACGCAACCATTTCGACACCGAGCACAACCTGTTCCGCGACGCCTTTGCCGCGTTTCTCGATCAAGAGGTGGTGCCGCATCAGGAAGCTTGGGAAGAGGCTGGTGTGGTGGATCGCAGCGTGTGGCGCAAAGCCGGCGAGATGGGTTTTCTGTTGCCCTGGGCGGATGAGCAATACGGCGGTGCCGGGCTCAAGGATTTTCGCTATGAGCAGATCATGTGCGAGGAGCTGGCGCGCATCAACGAACCGGGTTTCATGATCCCGCTGCACTCGGCGCTGTGCGGTCCCTATATCGCCGAGTACGGGAGTGCCGAGCAGAAGGCGCGGCTGATGCCGGGCATTGTGAGTGGCGAGCTCATCCTGGCAGTGGCGATGACCGAGCCGTCTGCCGGCTCCGATCTGGCCGGTATGCGCACCACGGCGGTGGACAAGGGCGACCATTGGCTGCTCAACGGCTCCAAGGTGTTCATCTCCAATGGCTACCTGGCCGATGTGGTGATCGTCGCGGCCAAGACCGACCCGGCCAACAAGCACGCCATGGGCCTGTTTCTGGTGGAGCGCGGCATGCCCGGCTTCGAGCGCGGCAAGAAGCTGAAGAAACTCGGCATGCACAGCCAGGACACCGCCGAGCTGTTCTTCAATGACGTCAAGGTGCCCAAGGACAACCTGCTGGGTGATGCCAAGGGCGGCTTCTTCTACCTGATGAACATGCTGGCTCAGGAGCGCTTGACCAATGCCTGTGGCGCCGTGGCCGGCGCCGAGGCGGCGCTGCAGACCACCATCGATTACGTCAGGGAGCGCCAGGCTTTTGGCCGCCCGGTGGCGCACTTTCAGAACACCCGCTTCAAGCTGGCGGAAATGCGCACGCAGATCGATGTGGCACAGGTGTTCACCGACCGCTGCGTGGTGGATCACAACCAGAAGAAACTCACTCCCGAAGTGGCTGCCGAGGCCAAGCTGTTCACCACCGAACTGCTCGGCAAGGTGGTCGACGAGGGCGTGCAACTGCACGGTGGCTGGGGCTACATGTGGGAATACCCGATCTGCAAGATGTACGCGAATGCGCGTATTCAGCGCATCTTCGCCGGTACCTCGGAGATCATGAAGGAGATCATCAGTCGTGGGATGAAGCTGTAACGTTGTAGCACGGGGTAAGGCGTGATACTGGCCTGGTAGCGGCTCTGGTCTATCGTCAGTATCGCCCGATATGTGATGAGCAGGCGAACCACAGGATAAGAAGAAGGTAACCGCCCATGACCCTGCAACTGCCGCTGCAACGCTTCAATCACTGGCTGGATCGCCAGCCCGATGCCGTCTGGCTGCGTCAGCCAGTGGAGGGCGTGTGGCATGACTTCACCTGGCGCCGGGTCGACGAACAGGCGCGGCGTTTGGCCAGCGCGCTGCTGGCGCTGGGGTGCGTGCCTGGCGAGCGTGTCGCTGTGCTGGCGAAGAACTGCGCCGAGTGGTTCATCAGTGACCTGGCCATTCAGCATGCCGGGCTGGTCAGCGTACCGTTGTATCCATTGCAGGCGCCGGAGCAGATCGCCTACGTGCTGGAACATGCCGGTTGCAAGGTCATCCTGGTCGGTAAGTTGGACGAGCCGGACAAACTGGCCACAGGTATTGCCGCCCACATCACGCGTATCGCCATGCCCTATCCGACCATGCCGGCCGCATACCAATGGCTGGACCTGCTGGCCGCGCACGACCCCCTGCCAGGGACGCACCTGCAGCGCGGTGATGATGTGCTTTCGATTCTCTACACCTCCGGCACCACCGGGCAGCCCAAGGGCGTCATGCTTTCGGCACATGCCATGGCGTTTTCTGCCGCCAATGCTACGGCTGAGCTGAACATGACACCACAGGATCAGTTCTTTTCCTACCTGCCGTTGTCGCATGCCGCCGAGCGTTTTCTGGTGGAGTTCAACAGCCTCTATTGTGGTGCACCGGTGGCCTTCGTCGAATCGCTGGAGACCTTCGCCAGCGATCTGCGTCAGGTGCGTCCTACGGTGTTTTTCTCGGTACCACGGCTGTGGACGCGTTTTCAGCAGGGCGTGTTGGAGAAGCTGCCCGCGCAGCGGCTCGAGCGCCTGCTGCGCATTCCCCTGCTGGGACGGCTGGTGGCACGCCAGGTGCGCGCCGGGCTTGGGCTGGATCGTGCGCGGGTGCTGGTGTCCGGTGCGGCGGCGATTTCCACCGGGCTGCTGGAGTGGTACCGACGCCTGGGCATGACCATTTGCGAGGGTTACGGCATGACCGAGCATTTCGCCTATGGCTGTTTCAATCGCCCGGGACAGGTGCGCTTCGGTACCGTGGGCAGGCCGATGCCGCATTTGCAGGTGCGTATCGATGCCAGCGGGGAGATTCTGCTGCGCAGCGAAACGCTGATGCAGGGTTATTACCGTGAGCCGGAAAAAACGGCGGAAACCCTCAAGGATGGCTGGTTGCACAGCGGAGATCGCGGCCAGTTGGACGAGGCAGGTTACCTGCGCATAACCGGGCGGGTGAAGGATATTTTCAAGACCAGCAAGGGCAAGTATGTGGCACCGGCGCCCATCGAGGGCGAGATTGCCAAGAGTCATTGGGTCGAGCAGGTGTGCCTGATGGGCAGCAACCTCGATCAGCCGCTGGCGCTGATCGAACTGTCGCCCGCTGCCCGTCAGCAGCCGCGCGAGTTACTCGAGCAGTCACTGTGCGAGCATCTGGATGCCGTTAACCGGCAGCTGGAACCACACGAGCGCGTCAGTCATTTCTACCTGGTCAGCGAAGCCTGGACGGTGGATAACGGCAGCATGACGCCGACCATGAAGATTCGCCGCAACGTCCTGGAAATGCGTTATGCCGAGGCGCTGGCCGGCCTGTCTAGTGATGAGGTCGTCGTCTGGGAGCGTTAATTCGTAGCCCGGATGCAATCCGGGAAGTGCAATCCCGGATTGCATCCGGGCTACGTCAAACAAGCAAATCGGGAGTCACCATGTCCGGCCCACTGTCTTCGCTGAAAATTCTCGACTTCTCCACTCTGCTGCCGGGTCCTTTTGCCTCGTTGCTGCTGGCCGATATGGGCGCCGAGGTGCTGCGGGTGGAGTCGCCGACGCGCATGGATCTGGTGCGTGTGCTGCCGCCGCACGATGGCGGAACCTCCACCAGCCACGCCTACCTCAACCGCAACAAACGCAGCATCGCCCTCGACCTCAAACGCCCCGAGGCGGTGGAGGTGGTCAAGCAACTGATCAGTGATTACGACATCGTGCTCGAGCAGTTTCGCCCGGGCGTGATGGATAAATTGGGCGTCGGCTATACCGCGCTCAAGGCAATCAACCCACGGCTTATCTACGTGTCGATCACCGGTTACGGGCAGAGCGGGCCTTACCGTGACCGCGCCGGGCATGACATCAATTACCTGGCACTGGCCGGTATCGCCAGCTACACCGGTCGTCGCGACAGCGGCCCGTTACCGCTTGGCGTGCAGGTGGCTGATCTGGCCGGCGGTTCGCTGCATGGTGTGATTGGCTTGCTCGCAGCCGTGGTGCAACGCCAGGTCACCGGCCAGGGGCAGCAGGTCGACGTGAGCATGACCGACTGTGCGTTCAGCCTGCATGGCATGGCCGGGGCTGGTTACCTCGGTGCCGGCGTCGAGCCGGGCATGGAAAACCAGGCGCTCAATGGCGGTAGCTTCTACGACTACTACCGCACCCGCGACGGCCGCTGGTTCTCCGTTGGCAGCCTGGAGCCGCAGTTCATGCAGCAGTTCTGCGCCGCCATTGGCCGGCCTGAACTGGCGGCGCGCGGCCTGTCGCTCAAGCCTGAAGATCAGCAGGCGCTCAAGCGCGAGATCGAAATCGAATTTGAAAAACGTGATTTCGCCCAGTGGTGCGATGTATTCGCGGAAATCGACGCTTGCGTCGAGCCCATGCTGCCGCTGTCCGAGGCGGTTGAGCATCCGCAGGTCAAGGCGCGTGAGCTGGTCGTCGAAGTACCGCGCGAAGGCTTGTCGGCCCAGCCGCAACTGGCCTGCCCGCTGAAGTTTTCCGAGGGCTTGCCGCCACCCCGGCACGTAGGCGTGGCAGTGGGCGCGCATACCGAGCAGGTGCTGACGGAGTTGGGGTATGACGCTGAACAGATTGCGGCGTTGCGGGCAGTCAGGGCGCTGGGTTGAAGCGACTGCTGGTGCCTGCTTGGGATGAGCGCCTTTCTCGCAGCGGAGCATGGGGATCAAGGGCATCACTACGTGGGCCCCAGGTGCTCTGGGCTTGATTGTATTGTGGAGTGTCGCCCTGGTAACGATGCACGCCAGCGCGACGGAGGAGTAGGGCAGCGCCATGGCCGCTCTCATGTTTCATGGGCCGCTGTGGAAGGCTGCCGAGCAGGAGCCGACACGTGCCACGCGCTTGCGAAAGGCTCAGCGGTTATGGATCACGCTCTGCGAGCAGGACTGCAGCCTGTACGCCCGCAACCGGGTGCAAGGTTCGTCCTGAACCGATTTCTGGGAGTCTGAGTGTCGTGCAGAGCAGGCGCGTATGCGCAGCGCATGGCTGAAGTCGTTCGAGGGTTGAAGGCTTTTGTCGGTGGGGCAGCAGATCACTCCTGACGCTGTTCGCCGCTGAAAGTCAGCGTCGTTTTGCAACGTCGACAGAAGTAGCGCCGTCCCCTTGCCACCAGCGCATGACGCTGGGCCGAGAAGGGGAACTCGCCATCCACGCAACTGCAGCGGTAGATGAAGCGGTTGACCTTGCGTCGTTCGATTTCGTAGCTGTGGCAGCGGTGTGGCGGCAGTTCATAAACACCGCGCATGATCAGTTGCCATTCCTTACCATGTGGCTGAATGCGTGGGCCGAACAGCTGATGGGCGACCATATGGGCGACTTCGTGCGGCACCGTCTGACGCAGGAAGTCTTCCTGGTTAGCCTGATATAGCTGCAGGTTGAAGCGCAGCTTGTTTTCCGTAAGGTGCGCGACACCGGCCTTCTGCCCGCGCAGCCTGAAGCTGATCTCTGGGCGGGCAAAGCGCTGTTTGAAAAAGGTTTCGGCCTGCTGGTAGCAGGCTTCGACACGGATGTGAATCTGTTCGGACATGAGTCAGTGCGGGTGCTTATTGTGCGCCGATTATGCCGCAAGCCTGGAGCCTCTGCCGCTGCCAATGAAAAGGCCGCCCGAGGGCGGCCATCTGGGTACCTCGATCACTCAGCTGGTGTAGACCGGGCCGATCCCCATGCCCCAGAGAATCACCGAGCTGGCGATCATCGCCACCAGCACCACCAAGCCTACCGCCAGCACCGAGCTGGAAAACATGAAGCCTTCATCTTCGGGAATGTTCATGAAAGTTGGTATGCCGACATAGAGCAGATAAACCGTATAGCAGATCGCGACTGTGCCGACGATCATGCCCAACCACAGGTGAGGGTACAGCGCTGCAAGACCTCCAATGAACAGCGGGGTAGCGGTGTAGGCGGCGAATACAACGCACTGGGTCAGGGTGGGGTTGGCGTCGTAGGTGCGCGCCATCCAGTGAATGAAGGCGCCCATCACGGCCACACCAGCGAGCATCGCCAGGTAGGACATGATAGTCATTACCATGGCACTGCCTTCGGTGAGCATCACCGGCGCCCGATCGCCGATGGCCCAACCTACCTGCGTGGTGCCGATGTACGCTGCAACGGCGGGCACTGCCGCAAGAATCAGGACGTGAGTCAGGTACATGTGGCTGATGGTTTCTTCCTCGCCACGAATTTCTTGCCATTCTTGGTCGGGATGGGTGAAGAGCCCCCAAACGTGGTGGATCATGCCAGAAACCTCCTTTCTTATGATGGCCGCCCCCCGGCAGAGGCCCGGTGCGCATGGACAGCGCCACCGGGTATCAGGCCAAACCGTTGCGACCTTATGTCGCAGTATAGGCAGAGCCTGGAGCCTGCGTGATACCTGGCTTTAGAGCAAATTGCTCTCTGCCGCTCAGCGGTAATAGCGCTCTAGAATTTCCATAGCCAGGTTGATCGACTGCAGCCGCTCTGTGCTGCCGCCTCGGTCGGGATGATGGAGGCTGACCATTTGTCGGTAGCGTTGTTTGATACGGGGCAGATCAAGCATGTGCTCGTGATGCAGTTCAAACAGTTCCAGCGCCGCCTGCTTCTCGTCACCGCCCTGCATGCGTGTCCAGAAGCTGGTCAGCAGGCGCTCGACGTCATGTTCGTCGGTGTCACGCAGTTGGCTCATGTCCAGGTAGTAACCACGCAGCTCGTCACGTTCGCTCAGTGCTGCGCTGCCGGGCTGATAGGGCAGTAGACGAATGCACAGCGGGCTGATTTCGAGCAGGTGCGTTTGCGCCTGACCGAGTTGGTCACGCAGGCGATAGAGAGCGTTGAACAGCAGAAAGTGGGTGCGAAACAGCACCAGTTTGTCAGTCAGCGGCAGGTTGGGCAGGTGGCCGCTATGGCGGGCCTTGAGCTGCTGGATCAAAGCATATTCAGCCATGCCATCGGGGACGGCTTGCAGCAGTTGCAGCACCTGGGCGGCGAGATCCTGGCTGGGGTCGAGGTCGTCATTCATCGGCCCAGACTAGCATTTCATTGCTGGCGGGGTAGGGGCGCGGCACCTTTGTGCGTAAAATGTCGCGCTTTCGTTCTCACTCCCCCGGATTTCGACGCACCATGGGCACCCTTTCGGTCAACCAGAACAAACTGCAGAAGCGTATTCGCCGACTCGCCGGCGAAGCCATCACCGACTTCAACATGATCGAGGATGGCGACAAGGTGATGGTCTGCCTGTCCGGCGGCAAGGACAGCTACACCATGCTCGACGTGTTGCTGTATCTGCAGAAAGTGGCGCCGATCCAGTTCGAGATCGTCGCGGTGAACATGGATCAGAAGCAGCCCGGCTTCCCCGAGCACGTGCTGCCGGCCTACCTGGAATCGATCGGCGTGGCGTACCACATCATCGAGAAGGACACCTACTCGGTGGTGAAGGAGAAGATCCCCGAAGGCAAGACCACCTGCTCGCTGTGTTCGCGCCTGCGCCGCGGCACCCTGTACACCTATGCCGACGAGATTGGCGCGACCAAGATGGCGCTGGGGCATCACCGCGACGACATTCTGGAAACCTTCTTCCTCAACATGTTCTACGGCGGCACGCTCAAGGCCATGCCGCCCAAGCTGCTGTCCGACGATGGCCGCAACGTGGTGATCCGCCCGCTTGCCTACTGTGCCGAGGCCGATATCGAGGCCTACAGCCAGCTCAAGGAATTCCCCATCATCCCGTGCAACCTCTGCGGCTCGCAGGAGAACCTGCAGCGTCAGGTGGTCAAGGAAATGCTGCAGGAGTGGGAGCGCAAGAGCCCGGGCCGCGTCGAGATCATGTTCCGCGCCCTGCAGAACGTGCACCCCTCGCAACTGGCCGACCGCAACCTGTTCCACTTCAAGAGCCTGAAGATCGATGACAGCGCCACGCCGCGCTTTCTCGATGTGATGAGCCTGTAAGCCATTGCGGCTAAGGCCCCTCCCACATGTGACTCGAATCCGTGGGATGGGCTTTAGCCGTGACGCTTGCCAGGCCGCAAAGGCCTGGAGTATGGTTCGGTCATCGCTTTGGAGAATTCCATGTCCGCCAGCCTCAACCTCCTGTCCATGCTGCAAGCCGGTGCCCCGTGCGCCGCGTTGGCGCGTAGGCAGTCGATCGCGGCTGCGGCGTATTACTTCTTTGGGTATTGGTTTAGCCACAGGCGCGCCTGATACCCCACAGGCGGCCTGAGACACCAGGGTCGCCACCAGTGACGTTTTCCAGAAAACCCCCGGTCGGCAACCCGACCGGGGGTTTTGTTTTTTCCGGCCGAAAACGGCCACAGATCGAGGACTCACAGATGAACCGTTATTACCGCAACTACCGCTACGACTGGCGATTTAGCAGCGCCACCACCGCCTTGAAACCTTTGTCACGAACACTCAGTTAGCGCCGCGCGGCGCAGGCCGCGCCGGCCAGGGAATTGCCAGACCATGAATGCATCCGTCTCTGCTCAACTCGCTTCCAGCATCACCCCTATTGCCCGCCGCAGCGCCCAGCCGCTGCCCAGTCCCGCCGTGTTGCGCCAGCGCCTACCGCTGTCCGCCGCACTGGCCGAACGTATCGCAATCGACCGCGACGCCATCCGCGCCGTGCTCGATGGCACCGATCCGCGCCTGCTGGTGGTGGTCGGCCCCTGTTCCCTGCATGACCGCAGCAGCGCCCTCGAATACGCTGAGCGCCTGGCCGAGCTGGCGCCGCAGGTCAATGATCAACTGCTACTGGTAATGCGCGCCTACGTGGAAAAACCGCGCACCACGGTGGGCTGGAAAGGGCTGTTGTACGACCCGCACCTGGATGGCAGCGGTGACATGGCTGAAGGCCTGCGTCTGTCGCGACAGCTGATGCTGGATATCCTCGAACGTGGCCTGCCGCTGGCCACCGAGCTGCTGCAGCCGATGGCCGCCGGTTACTTCGACGACCTGCTCGGCTGGGCGGCGATTGGCGCACGCACCAGCGAGTCGCAGGTGCACCGTGAGATGGTCAGCGGCCTGGATCTGCCGGTCGGTTTCAAGAACGGCACTGACGGCAGTGTCGGTATTGCCTGCGATGCCATGCGCTCGGCAGCGCACCCGCACCAGCACTTCGGCATCGATGACCTCGGCCATCCGGCCCTGCTACATACCGCCGGCAACCCGGACACCCATCTGGTGCTGCGTGGTGGTCACGGCGCCCCGAATCATGATGCGGCCAGTGTTGCCGCTGCGCGGGAGGCGCTGCAGCGCCAGGGTATCGTGCCACGCATCATGGTCGACTGTAGCCACGCCAACAGCGGCAAGGATCCGCTGCGTCAGCCGGCCGTGCTGAACAACGTGATCGAGCAACGTCTGGCCGGAGACTCGAGCCTGCGCGGGGTCATGCTGGAGAGCCATCTGTTCGACGGTTGCCAGGCGCTGTTCGGCGAGCTGCGTTACGGCGTGTCGATCACCGATGGCTGCCTGGGGTGGGAAGGTACCGAAGCGGCGCTGCGTCAGGCGGCTGATCGTTTGCGGGGGTGAGGAGACGGCAACTGTGCTACAGGAACCGTGCCTCGCGGCGAATGTGTTAAGGCCTCAGTCGCCGGGGCTAGGTTCCTGCCCCGGGGCGTGGCCTTTGCAGGGCTTGTGCTCGGGGGCTCAGAGCGTGCAGGCTTCGTCATCCGTTTCATGAAGGATTCGATTCATGCGTGATTACAAGTGGCTGCACGCGTTCTGCCTCAACCGTTTTGGCTCGGCCAGGGCATTGGAGGCCATGCTGCCGCAGGTGCGCAGCGATGCCGCGTTGCGTGCACTGAGCGATGACCGCTACCTGTCGCTGATCAGCCTGCGTATCTTCCGCGCCGGCCTCAAGCACAGTCTGGTGGATGCCAAGTGGCCGGCGTTTGAGCAGGCCTTCTTCGGCTTCGATCCGGAGAAGGTGGTGTTGATGGGCGGGGAGCGTGTGGAGAACCTGATGCAGGACACGCGACTGATCCGCCATTTGGGCAAGCTTAAAAGCGTGCCGCGAAACGCCCAGTTCATCCTCGATGTGCGCCGCGAGAAGGGTAGCTTTGGTGCACTGATCGCCGACTGGCCAGTGAGCGATATCGTCGGACTATGGAAGTACCTGGCCAAGCATGGCAACCAGCTTGGTGGCCTGTCGGCGCCGCGCTTCCTGCGTATGGTGGGCAAGGACACCTTCGTTCCTACCGATGACGTGGTGGCTGCGCTAAAGGCGCAGGGTGTGATCGACAAGGCGCCGACCAGCTTGAAAGACCTGGCTGCGGTGCAAGCGGCGTTCAACCAGTGGCAGGCTGAAAGTGGTCGACCCCTGTGCCAGCTATCGATGATGCTGGCGTACACGGTCAATCATTGAGGGCATCGCTCAAGGCGTCCAGCCACTCCCTGGGCACATCGCGCTTCATTGCCAGTTGGCACTGCTGGCTGTCCGGGTCGAATACGATCACTGCCTCGCCCTTGTCCAGTGCGCGGCGAACGCGCTGCACGCGGGTTTCCAGCGGGGTTTCGTCACCGTTATCGGTGCCATCGCGGGTGACGAAGTCTTCGATCAGGGCAGTCAGGGTATCGGCTTGCAGCAGATGAGCAGGGATCAGCACGGCTATGAACTCCGGTAACAGGCGCCCATGATAGAGGCAGGGGCGTCCTGCGGCGAGTTCGCTCAGTGTTCGGGGCGTTTGAGGTAGCGCTCCAGGGTCCGATACAGCAGCCCGCTGTCGAGCGGCTTGCCAAGAAAGTCGTCCATGCCGGCGTCCAGGCCATGCTGGCGGTGCTCTGCGAGGATATGGGCCGTCAGCGCAATGACCGGTACGGCGGCAATTTGCCGGCTACGCTCCAGGCGACGGATCTGCCGGGTGGCCTCGAAGCCGTCCATCACCGGCATTTCGCAATCCATGAGGATCAAGTGCACGGCAGCTGGATCGCGTCCGTATTCGGCCACAGCTGCCTGGCCATCAGTGACCAGGTGCGCGCGGTAACCGCGTTTTTTCAGAAAGCCCTGAACCACCAACTGATTCACCGGATTATCTTCGGCCACCAGAATGCAGGGTGCACCGTGGCTCTCATCGGGTAATGCTCTGACCAATTGATGGACCTGTGCCTGGGGTTCTTCGTAGAGGCCGTTGAGCGCTTGACGCAGGGCGCTGATCGCAACCGGCTGTGACAGATGCTGCAGGCGCAGGCCATGGCTGTTTGGCAGTTGCTGGCACGCTTCGGGCGGGCACACCAGCAGCACGCGCTGCTGCAATTGCCGTGTGGGGCCCAGTGAGTCAAGCCAGTGGCTGACGCTACCGGGCCAGGGCGCTATCAGTAACAGCAACGGCGGTGTCGTGAAATCTTCCAGATAATCCTGCAGGCGCTCGGGCGTCTGGCAGCGTTCGGTGCGCATGCCCCAGCGGCCCAGCAGGCGGCTCATGGCATCCAGGCCCAGGCCGTCGAGCGAGGCGAGCAGGGCGGTGCGACCGGCCAGCAGATGGCAGAGTTCGTCGGTGGCGTCCGGAACGTCAGGTTGCGGGATGTCGAAGGCGAAGCGCGTGCCCTGGCCGAGGGTGCTCTGCACCTCGATACGGCCACCCATCATTTCTACCAGTTCCTTGCTGATGGCCAGCCCCAGGCCGCTACCGCCATATCGGCGGGTGGTGCTGGAGTCGCCCTGGGCGAAGGATTCGAACAACTGCGACAGCGCCTGTTCACTGATGCCGATACCGCTGTCGCTGACAGCGAATACCAGATGTGCTCGTCCCTGGCTGTCATTGCGACGGCTGATACTGAGGGCGACATGGCCTTCGGCGGTGAACTTCAGGGCGTTGCTGAGCAGGTTCATCAGGACCTGCTTGAGGCGTGTCGGATCACCCTGGATACGTCGGGGTACACCATTTTCCAGGCTGACATAGAGACGCAGGCTTTTTTCCAGAGCCTGGCCGGTAAACAGGCTGAGGGTTTCGGAGAGCATATCTTCGAGGTCGAACTCGATCTGTTCGAGGCTGAGCTTGCCGGATTCGATTCGGGCATAGTCGAGGATGTCGTTGATCACCGCCATCAGCGAGCTGCCGGAACTGGAGATGGTGTCGACATAGAAGCGCTGTCGGCGGTCCAGTGGCGTCTCATGCAGCAGTTGCAGCATACCCAGCACGCCATTTAGGGGCGTACGTATCTCGTGACTCATCTTGGCCAGGAAGCGGCTCTTGGCCTGGTTCTCGAACGCTGCCTGCTCGGCGGCGCGGCGAGACTGGAAGCCTTCTTCCTTGAGCAGGTTGATGCGGTCGGCGAGACCGATGGACAGGGTGATCAGTTCGATGGTCACGCCGACTTTCACGGCGGTACTGCCGAATACGCCGAACAGCTCCAGCCCCAGTGAGCCGGCTGTGGCCTGGATGAAGGCAAACAGCAGCACGGCCCAGGCCAGGGTGTAGTAGGAGCCATATCGAACGCCGCGTCGCCAGACGTAGAGACCGGTGAGCAGCAGGATGAGTGACACCAGCGAGACGGTCAGGCTGGCCAGGATGTTCCAGGCGGTGAAACCGATCAGTGGCATCGATAACAGGCAGACGGCACAGGCCAGCATGAGTAGGCGCAGGCCGGTATCCAGGCGCGGAAAATACTGCGGTGCATGCAGGAAGTGGCGGCTGAACTGGATGGACGTAAAGCAGTGCAGGTACATCAGGATGTAGATCGCCACCGACTGCAACGCTACATGGTCGGGTAGCAGCTTGAACAGCATGCCATCGAAGCAGGCGGCCAGCAGGCCTACATTGAGGTTGTAGGCCAGGTACCAGAGGTAGGCGGATTCACGCAGCGACAGATAGAGGAACAGGTTGTAGCAGAACATGGCAAACAGCACGCCATAGAACGCACCGTGGAAGCCCATGAGGTTTTCCTGCGCTGCCGCGCTGGCGCCGTAGGTCGCGAAGAACATCGGCACGAACACCGTACTGGTGGTTTCCACCCTGATCAACAGGGTGCTGGTGCCGGGTTCGAGTGACAGGGGAAACCAGAAGTTACGCACCTGTACAGGGCGCTGGGCGAAGGCAAAGCGGTCGCCGCTTGCCTGCTCCAGATGTTGTCCATGTGGGTCGAATAGATGCACCTGCACATGGTCGAGTAGCGGATAGTTGACCTCCAGATAGCCGCCCTGGATGTGCTCGAGACGGTTATCCAGGTCGATTCTGAACCACCAGACCGAGTTATTCTTGCCCAGGTTGGGTTGAACACCCTGAATGCCCTGCAAGGCCGCTGTGGGCAGGGCCAGAACCTGCTCGGCGTTCATCTGTCCGCTCTGGTCTTCGTAGTAGCCGAGGTAGGGCGTAAGCGACAGGCGCAACTCGTCCCTGTCCAGCAGCAAGGGCTGCAATGCCCAGCATGGACTGGTCAGACAGAAAAGCAGAAAAGCCAGACAGAAACGAGGCATCCGTGAACCTCTGGTGATCCCGCGCAGGGGGAGCTTGCCGGGTGGCTGTCGCAATAGGCAGAACCCGACAGGGGGAATCTGCGTTCCCCCTGTTCTGTGGACCACTTTGCCTTTATGACGGAAGGCCTTCAAGCATCCTGTTCACGTTGCCCGAGCAGGCTGTCCACCGGCGGCACGCGGGTGTCGCTTTCCATCTGGGCATCATGCTCCAGTTGGTGGCTGAATCGCTCCAGCGAACTCTGCGCCGGTTGGGCGTCGCTGGCGAATACCGGCGGGCTCAACATATAGGCGGTGAGCAGGCGGCTGAGCGCCTTGAGGCTGTCGATGTGGGTGCGCTCGTAGCCATGGGTGGCATCGCAGCCGAAGGCCAGCAGCGCGGTGCGGATGTCATGGCCGGCAGTGACTGCCGACTGTGCATCGCTGTGGTAATAGCGGAACAGGTCGCGACGGACCGGCACCTCATGCTCGGCAGCCAGGCGCAGCAACTGGCGCGACAGGTGATAGTCGTAGGGGCCGCCGGAATCCTGCATGGCCACGCTGACAGCATGTTCGCTGGATTGCTGGCCCGGCGCGACCGGGGCGATGTCGATGCCGACGAATTCGCTGACGTCCCAGGGCAGTGCGGCGGCGGCGCCAGAGCCGACTTCCTCGGTGATGGTGAACAGCGGGTGGCAGTCGATCATCGGTTGCAGACCTTGATCGCGAATGGCCTTGAGCGAAGCCAGCAGCGCTGCTGCGCCGGCCTTGTCATCAAGGTGACGGGCGCTGATGTGGCCGCTTTCGGAAAACTCCGGCAAGGGGTCGAAGGCGACGAAGTCACCCACCGCAATGCCCAGCGCGTCGCAGTCGGCGCGCGTGGCGCAGTAGGCATCCAGGCGCAGTTCGACGTGATCCCAGCTCACCGGCATGCTGTCGACGGCAGTGTTGAAGGCATGCCCCGAGGCCAGCAGTGGCAGCACGCTGCCGCGAATCACGCCGTTGTCGGTGAACAGGCTGACGCGGCTGCCTTCGGCGAAGCGGCTGGACCAGCAACCCACCGGTGCCAGGCCGAGACGGCCGTTGTCCTTGATCTCGCGGACGATGGCACCAATGGTGTCCAGATGCACGGATACGGCACGATCGAAACGTTCGTACTCGCTCTGGCGCCCGCGCAGGGTGGCGCGGATGGTGCCGCGGCGGGTCAGCTCGAAGGGGATTTCCAGCTCTTCCAGACGCTCGGCGACGTAGCGCACGATGGTGTCGGTAAAACCAGTGGGGCTGGGGATGGCAAGCATCTCCAGCAGCACTTTCTGCATGTAGTCGAGGTCGGGTTCGGGGAGTGGCTGCATGGATTCTCCTGGGATTGTCAGGTTCGTCACCTGCTGAAATCAGGTGGTCGCCTGGCTCAGTGGGAAGAGCAGGTCGACGAAGCGCTCGGCGGTCGGTTGCGGTTCGTGATTGGCCAGGCCGGCACGCTCGTTGGCTTCGATGAATACGTAGGCGGGTTGATCAGCGGCGGGCACCAGCAGATCCAGCCCGACCACCGGGATTTCCAGCGCGCGTGCAGCTTTGATCGCGGCGTCGCGCAGGGTCGGGTGGAGAATCGCGGTGACGTCCTCCAGGGTGCCGCCGGTGTGCAGGTTGGCGGTCTTGCGCACGGCCAGGCGTTGCCCGGCTGGCAACACGCTGTCGTAGTCGAGGCCGGCGCCGTGCAGGGTACGCAGGGTTTCGGCGTCCTTGGGGATGCGACTCTCGCCGCCCGTAGCGGCTTGACGGCGGCGGCTCTGCGCATCGATCAGCTCGCCTATGCGGTGGTGGCCATCGCCGATGATCTCGGCCGGACGGCGAATGGCGGCAGCCACCACCTCATAGCCGATCACCAGCACACGCAGGTCATGGCCTTCGTGGAAGCTTTCCAGCAGCACGCGCTGGTCGAAAACGCTGGCGCGTTCGATGGCTTCCTGCACCTCACCCGGTGTGCGCAAATCCACCGCCACGCCCTGGCCCTGTTCGCCATCCACCGGTTTGACCACCACTGAACCGTGTTCGGCCAGGAAGGCTGCGTTGTCCTCGGCACTGCCGGCCAGGCATTGTGCCGGCACGCCGAGACCGGCACGCAACAGCGTGCGGTGGGTCAGGCGCTTGTCCTGGCACAGGGTCATGCTCACGGCGCTGGTCAGGTCGCACAGCGACTCGCGGCAGCGAATGCGCCGGCCACCGTGGCTGAGGGTGAACAGCCCGGCTTCGGCATCATCCACCTGCACGTCGATGCCGCGGCGCAGCGCCTCGTCAACGATGATGCGTGCATAGGGGTTGAGTTCGGCCTGGGGGCCGGGGCCGAGGAACAGCGGCTGGTTGATGCCGTTCTTGCGCTTGAGGCTGAAGGTCTGCAGCTCGCGGAAGCCAAGCTTGGCATAGAGCTTCTTGGCCTGCTGGTTGTCGTGCAGCACCGACAGGTCCAGGTAGCTCAGGCCACGGCTCATGCCATGCTCGATCAGGTGGCGCACCAGCACTTCACCGACACCCGGGCGGCTGCATTGCGGGTCGACCGCCAGGCACCACAGGCTGCTGCCGTTTTCCGGGTCGCGGAAGGCGCGCTGGTGATTCAGCCCCATCACGCTGCCGATTATCGCGCCGCTGTCTTCGTCCTCGGCCAGCCAGTAGGTCGGGCCGCCTTCGTGGTAGGGCGTGAGCTTGTGCGGGTCGATGGGCAGCATGTTGCGGATTTGGTAAAGGCAGTTGATGGCCTGCCAATCCGCCTCGTTCTGCGCCCGGCGGATGCGAAAGCCACGGAAGCTGCGACGCGCCGGGCGGTAGTCAGTGAACCACAGGCGCAGGGTGTCGGAGGGGTCCAAGAACAGCTGCTGCGGCGCATGGGCCAGCACCTGGTGAGGCGCCGCCACGTACAGTGCGATGTCGCGTTCGCCCGGTTGCTCGCCCAGCAGGGCGTCGGCCAGGGCGCTGGCATCGGGGTAGGTGTGGCCGATCAGCAGTCGTCCCCAGCCGCAGTGGATGGCCTGCGGTTGGCTCGGCTCGCTGGTGTGATCTTCGGCCAGGCGCGCCTGCAGACGTTCGTAGGAGGGTGTCTGGCCACGGATCAGGCGTTGTTTGAAGGCAGGGGAGCGCATGAGTTGTCCTTCGCCGGTCTGAGCCGGATCGAGTGTTGAGTCGTGCCGATCCCGGATTACATCCGGGCTACGACCGTTCCTTGGCAGCCCACAGGAGCGGCTGAGCAACATTGCGCTTCAGCCGCTCCTGAGTCGTTACAGACCCTGCTCGCTCAACCACAGGTTGAGCGCCGCCAGTTGCCATAGCTTGGAGCCGCGCAGTGGCGTGAGCTGGCCCTGCGGATTGGTCAGCAACTGGTCGAGCATGCTTGGGTTGAACAGGCCGCGATCCTGACTCGGGTCGAGCAGCAGGTCGCGCACCCAGCCCAGGGTGGCACCTTCCAGGTACTTGAGGCCCGGTACCGGGAAGTAGCCCTTGGGCCGGTCGATCACTGCGCCGGGGATGACCTTGCGTGCCGCTTCCTTGAGCACGTATTTGCCGCCTTCTGGCAGCTTGAACTGCGCCGGGATGCGCGCCGACAGCTCGGCCACGCGGTAGTCGAGGAACGGCGTGCGCGCCTCCAGGCCCCAGGCCATGGTCATGTTGTCCACGCGCTTGACCGGGTCGTCGACCAGCATCACCGTGCTGTCCAGGCGCAGCGCCTTGTCCACTGCGGCATCGGCGCCGGGCATGGCGAAGTGCTCGCGAACGAACTCGCCGGCCATGTCGCCGGTCAGCCAGGCCGGTTGTACGCAGGCGGCGTATTCGTCGTGCTCGCGGTCGAAGAAGGCGGCGCGGTAGGCGGCGAAGGCATCCCTGGCGCCATCGACTTGCGGGTACCAGTGGTAGCCGGCGAACAGCTCGTCGGCACCCTGGCCGCTCTGCACCACCTTGCAGTGCTTGGCCACTTCGCGCGAGAGCAGGTAGAAGGCGATGCAGTCGTGGCTGACCATCGGCTCGCTCATGGCGCGGAAGGCCTGCGGCAGTTGTTCGAGAATCTCGTGCTCGCCGATGCGCAACTGGTGGTGGCGAGTGCCGAAATGCCGGGCGATCAGATCCGAATACTGGAATTCGTCACCACGCTCGCCGCCGGCATCCTGAAAACCGATGGAGAAGGTCAGCAGGTTCTCCACGCCGGCTTCGCGCAGCAGGCCGACCAGCAGGCTCGAATCGACGCCGCCAGAGAGCAGCACGCCAACATCCACGGCGGCACGCTGACGAATCTCCACCGCCTCGCGCATGGCGTGCAGCGTGCGGTCGCGCCAATCTGCGAAGCCGTAATTCACTTCCTCGCCCTGCGGGCCGAACTGCAGCGTCCACCAGGTCTGTTGCTCGACCTTGCCGTCTGCGTCGACGCGCATCCAGGTCGCCGGCGGCAGCTTCTCGACGCCCGCCAGGAGGGTACGCGGCGCCGGCACTACGGCATGGAAATTCAGGTAATGGTTGAGGGCGACGGCATCCAGCGTCTTGGCGATATCGCCACCTTGCAGTAGGGCCGGCAGCGACGAGGCGAAGCGCAGGCGCTCGCCCGTGCGCGACAGGTACAGCGGCTTGACGCCGAGACGATCTCGGGCAATGAACAGGCGTTGCGTGTCACGTTCCCAGACGGCGAAGGCGAACATGCCGTTGAGCTTGGGCAGCAGTTGCTCGCCCCAGGCATGGTAGCCCTTGAGCAGCACCTCGGTGTCACCGCCGGAGAAGAAGCGATAGCCCAGCGTTTCGAGCTCGGCACGCAATTCGGGGTAGTTGTAGATGGCGCCGTTGAACACCATCGACAGGCCAAGGTCGCTGTCGATCATCGGCTGGCCCGACGCTTCGGCCAGATCCATGATCTTCAGGCGGCGATGGCCCAGGGCGATGGGGCCCTGGCTATGGAAGCCGTGGGCGTCGGGGCCGCGAGGGGCCAGGTGATGGGTGATGCGTTCGACTGCCGCCAGATCCGCGGGGCGTCGATCAAAACGAAGTTCTCCAGCTATTCCGCACATAGTTCCTTACCGGTGTTGCCGTTGGGGAGTGGCTCGTGGTCGAGCCTTTTACACCAAAACAAAATAATGCTTTCATGTCAAAGTTTTGGTTGTTATGAATTGGTGCTTATGAGTGATAAAAAAGTTCCTGTTGAAATAGATTTGTCATCGGTCATGGCCTTCGAGATGCCACTGTTCCAGGCCTTGCGCCGCCTGCAGCAGGCAGGGGAGGTGCATGCCAAGCGCCTGGCCCGCTTCGGTGGGCTGACGCCGATGCAACTGATGATCCTGCAGGTGCTGGCCAGCGAGACGCGCCTGACCGCCAGCGTGCTCAGCAGCCGCGTCAGCCTCACGGCGGCAACGCTGTCCGGGCTGCTCGACCGCCTCGAAGAGCGCGGCCTGTTGCAGCGCCAGCGCGATGACCAGGATCGTCGTCGTCAGTGGCTGCTGATCAGCGAGGCCGGGCGCGAGCTGATCCAGCAGGCGCCTTCATTGATGCCACCGGGGTTCAACCAGCGTTTCGCCGCGCTGGCCGACTGGGAGCGCCACAGCCTGACGGCTGCGTTGTTGAGAGCGGCCGAGCTGTGTGGCGAGATGGATTGAGCGCGGCGCGCTTTTTTCAGAAAAAATTCAAGCAGGGTGTTGACTTAGCATCGCCACCTGCATAAAGTGCGCGCCTCGCTAAGGCACATGGGTGATTAGCTCAGCCGGGAGAGCATCTGCCTTACAAGCAGAGGGTCGGCGGTT
>CAZIZA010000014.1:0-24965 GCA_964543555.1 uncultured Pseudomonas sp. | reverse complement strand
AACCACATGCAGGCGCACTACGCCGTGGACGTTATTCCGAAACTGGTCGAGTCTACTTGCTGACAGCCGTACTGCATGGCCGTGAAGCGCTTC
The DNA here is from genome assembly GCA_964543555.1 of uncultured Pseudomonas sp. GTDB lineage: Bacteria > Pseudomonadota > Gammaproteobacteria > Pseudomonadales > Pseudomonadaceae > Aquipseudomonas. The sequence goes on along the minus strand of CAZIZA010000014.1, from coordinate 24,872 downwards.
TCCAGGATTTCGCCCTCGGGCGGCTATTGGTAGCCGAGCTTCGCGAAGCTCATGAGGTCGGTCTGGTGCACTCATTGGCGTGGGTGGTGATGCCTGATCATCTGCATTGGCTGGTGCAGCTGGAGCGAACGAGCCTGGATGAACTGATGCGTCGGATAAAAGGCCGTAGCGCACGACGGATCAATCAGCGGTTGTCGCGAACAGGCCCGTTGTGGCAGCACGGTTTCCACGACCGGGCTTTGCGCCAGGAAGAGGAATTACGGGCTGTGGCACGTTACGTGATTGCCAATCCTGTGCGGGCAGGCCTGGTGAAACGGGTGGCGGATTACCCGCTATGGGATGCGGTGTGGCTCTAGAGATTATCGCGGCTGAAGCCGCTCCTACAGGGGTTGCGCCGCTTGTGTAGGAGCGACTTTAGCCGCGATTTATGGGTGCCTCAATGCCCCGGCTGCCACGGCTGGCCCAGCGATACCGGCGCATACAGCCGGGTCTTGATCGCATCGCGCGAGAGCAGCACCAGCACGACGATGGTGGCGACGTAGGGCAACATCGCAAGCAGGTTCGACGGGATCGACAGGCCGATGCCCTGTGCCACCAGATGGAGGATGCTGGCCAGGCCGAACAGGTAGGCGCCGAGCAGTACACGGAAGACGCGCCAACTGGCGAACACCACCAGCGCCAGGGCGATCCAGCCGCGCCCGGCGGTCATGTTCTCCGCCCACATCGGCGTATAGGCCAGCGACAGGTAGCCACCCGCCAGGCCTGCCATGGCACCGCCGAACAGCACCGCCAGGGTGCGCACGCGCAGCACCGGCAGGCCCATGGCGCTGGCAGCGTCCGGGTTTTCGCCGATGGCCTGGATGATCAGGCCGATGCGGCTTTTCAGCAGCACCCAGGCCACCAGCGCGAACAGGGCGAAGGACAGGTAGATCAGCACGTCCTGGGCGAACAGCATGCGCCCTACCAGCGGGATATCGGACAGCAGCGGGATGACGATGGGCTCGAAACCGCTCAGCGGCTTGCCGACCCAGGCGGCGCCGACGAAGGTGGACAGGCCGACGCCGAAGATGGTCAGGGCCAGCCCGGTGGCCACCTGGTTGGCGTTGAAGCCCAGCGCCACGGCAGCGAACAGCAGCGACAGCAGCATGCCGGCGACGATGGCCAGCAACACGCCGAGCCACAGGCTGCCGGTGCTGAAGGCGACGATGAAGCCGATCACCGCGCCGAACAGCATCATGCCTTCCTGGCCGAGGTTGAGCACGCCGCTCTTTTCGCACACCAGCTCGCCCAGAGCCACCAGTAGCAGCGGCGTGCCGGTGCGCACCATGGCGTAGAAGATATTGGTCAACAGATCGAGATCCATGGGGATTCCTTTGCATTCATGCTCTTTGTGGGAGGCGCTTCAGCGGCGAGCTTTTGTCGCGGCTAAAGCCCCTCCCACAGTCAGGTGGTCGCTTCTGCGAGGCGCTCGCGCTTCGCCCATTTCCACTTCAGCCGGGGCCGGTAGAGGATCAGCACATCACACGCCAGCAGGTAGAACAGCATCATCCCCTGGAACAGCTGGGTGATCGCCTGCGGCAGATTCAGGTTCATCTGCGCGTTCTCGCCGCCCAGGTACAGCAGCGCCATCAGCAGGCTGGCGGCGACGATGCCAAGCGGGTTGAGGCGGCCGAGAAAGGCCACGGTGATTGCCGCATAGCCGTAGCCGGGCGACACCTGTGGCACCAGTTGGCCAATCGGCCCGGCCACTTCGCCCACACCCGCCAACCCGGCCAGCGCGCCGCTGACCAGCAGGGCGAACCACACCAGGCGCTTCTCGCGAAAGCCGACGAAACCGGCGGCGCGCTTGTCCAGGCCCAGCACCTTGATCTGGAAGCCGAGAAAGCTCTTGTGCAGCAGCACCCACACCGCCACCAGGGCCAACAGCGCCAGGTACAGACCGCCGTGCAGGCGTCCGTCCTCGCTGACCAGCGGCAGGCGGCTGGCATCGCCGAACATCGCCGATTCGGGGAAGTTGAAACCGGCCGGATCCTTCAGCGGGCCATGCACGAAGAACAACAGCAGGTTCAGCGCGATGTAGTTGAGCATGATGCTGGTGAGGATTTCGTTGGCATTGAACTGCGTGCGCAGCCAGGCGGTCAGCCCGGCCCAGGCCGCGCCCGCGCAGGTGCCTGCGAGCACCACCCAGGCCAGTGCCCAGCGGCTGTCCCAGTCGATCAGTTGCAGGGCCATGGCGCTGCCGGCCAGGGCGCCGATCAGCAACTGGCCTTCGGCGCCGATGTTCCAGATGCGCGCCTGGTATGCCACCGCCAGGCCCAGTGCGCAGAGCAGGATCGGCAGTGCCTTGACCAGCAGTTCGGACACACCGTACCAGTCGCTGACCGGGGCAATGAGCAGGGTGTGCAGGGTTTCCAGCGGGTCATGGCCGAGCAGAGTGAACAGCAGCATGCCGCTGAGCAGGGTCAGCACGGCGGCCAGCAGCGGCGACAGCCAGAGCATGGGGCGCGACTCCTGGCCGCGCGGTTCCAGGGATAACAGCATGACGGGCTCCGTCAGCAGGCCGCAGCAGCGGCGGGTTGATCGAATTCACCGGCCATCCAGCGGCCGACTTCCACGGTGGACACCTGCGCCGTCTCGGCCAGTGGCGACAGGCGCCCGCTGCACAGCGCACCGATGCGGTCGCTGATCTGGAACAGCTCGTCGAGGTCTTCGGAGATCACCAGGATCGCCGCGCCGGCATCGCGCAGGGCGATCAGCGCGCGGTGGATGGCGGCAGCGGCGCCGACGTCGACGCCCCAGGTCGGGTGCGCGGCCACCAGTAGTTTCGGGTTTTGCAGGATTTCTCGGCCCAGGATGAATTTCTGCAGATTACCGCCGGACAGGCTGCGTGCAGCGGTATCGGCATCCGGCGTCTTCACCGCGAAGCGCTGGATGATCTGCTCGGCCAGCGCCCGCACCTTGCCGCGCTGCACCAGCCCACCCTTGACCAGGCCCTGGCCGAAGGCGGTGAGCAGGGCGTTGTCCACCAGGCTCATCTCCGGCACCGCGCCATGGCCGAGGCGTTCGGCGGGCACGAAGGCCAGGCCCAGCCCACGCCGCGCATCGGGGTGCAGATTGGCCACGGGGGCAGCATCCAGGCTTACCCGCTCGCGCTCGCCACGGGGCAGACGGGTTTCGCCGCTGAGCAAGGCGAGCAGCTCGTCCTGACCATTGCCGGCCACCCCGGCGATGCCGACGATCTCGCCGCTGCGCACCTCCAGGCGGATGCGTTCCAGCGAGCAGCCGAACGGGTCGGGGTTATACCAGCTCAAATCATCGACACGCAGACGTGGCAGGCCGCCGCTGACTTTCGGGTAACTGCTTTCCAGCCCCTCGGCGTCGCCCACCATCAGTCGCGCCAGCTCCAGATCCGAGCATTCGGCCGGCACGCAATGACCGGACACCCGGCCGCCACGCAGCACCGTGGCGCTCTGGCACAGCGCGCGCACCTCGCCGAGCTTGTGGCTGATAAACAGAATGCTGCAGCCCTCGGCGGCCAAGCGGCGCAGGGTGACGAACAGCTCGTCGGCCTCCTGCGGGGTGAGCACCGAGGTGGGTTCGTCGAGAATCAGCAGTTGGATGTCCTGCATCAGGCAACGGACGATCTCCACCCGTTGGCGTTCGCCGATGGACAGGCTGTGCACCAGGCGCGTCGGCTCCAGCGCCATGCCGTAGCGCTGCGACACCTCACGAATCTTCGGCTCCAGCTGCTTCGGCGTGCCGGCCTCTGTGCCCATGGCCAGGGCGATGTTCTCGGCTACGGTCAGGGTCTCGAACAGCGAGAAATGCTGGAATACCATGCCGATGCCCAGGCGCCGCGCCATGGCCGGGTCGCGCATCTTCAAGGCCTGGCCTTGCCAGCGAATCTCGCCGCTACTGGGCTGGGTGACGCCGTAGATGATCTTCATCAGCGTGCTCTTGCCGGCACCGTTCTCGCCGAGCAGGGCGCGGATCTCGCCGGGGGCAATGCTCAAATCGATACGGTCATTGGCCAGGCAGCCGGGGTACTGCTTGCTGATGGCCGTTAGCTGCAAGCGGGGGAGGTCGGGTGAGGCGGACATGGAAAACGCTCATGGGAGGAACTGAGCGTGGCTAAAGCAAAAACTTGGCCAGGGGGTCAGAAAATCCATTGTCAGGGCTCTCGCTCATGGGCGAGCACATTTTTCTGCCCATCCTTGGTGCGCACCTCTCCGTGAGCAGAATCCAATGCACCGCATTCGCGCGTTCGCGGCTTAAGCCCCTCCCACAAAGCAGATACTGCCTGTAGGAGGGGCTTTAGCCGCGACCCGTAGCCCGGATGCAATCCGGGGTTCGCTGCCTACTAGCAAGTAGCCTGGGTAGAGCGCAGCGAAACCCGGGAAACGGTTGATGGGTTTCGCCAAGCTCAACCCATCGATTGCATATCGGCTCGCCGTGAGGCTTACCAGGGCAGCGGATTGCCTTGGTAGTCCAGGTAGCGCAGGCCTGGTTGACCGACGGCAGCGCTGACCTGTAGGACCATGCCCTTGCAACTGCTGTCGATATCCAGCGGGGCGTTGTCGCCGCCCATGTCGGTGCGCACCCAGCCGGGGTGCATCAGCAGCACGCCGAGCCTGGGGTTGTTCTGGTTGCGCACGAAGCACTGCGTCAGGTGGTTGAGTGCTGCCTTGCTGGCGCCATACAGCGGCATGCCCATGCCTGCGCCGGTTTCGATGCTGCCGAGGATCGAACTCATGAACACGATCAACCCGTGCTCGGCGGCCAGGTTCGGCAGCAGGCGCTCGGCCACGCGCAGCGGGGCGACGGCGTTGGTCAGGAACAGTTGGCCCATTTCCTCGGCAGTAGCCAGGGCGGTGCTGTGGTGCTCGGGGCCGGCGACACCTGCGTTGATGAAGATGACGTCATAGCGTTGTCCGTCGAGGCGACCGGCAAGCTGCTCCAGGCTGGCCGGATCGGTCATCTCCAGGTGTTCCACGCGCACGCCGAGTTCTTGCAGGGGGGCTTGTTGCGCGGCGCTCCGCACGGTGGCCGTCACGGCCCAGCCCTGGGTAGCGAATTCACCGGCCAGACCCAGGCCGAGGCCACGTGAGGCGCCAATGATCAGGATGGATCGGGGGGCAGTCATGTCAGGCTCCATGGCGGATGAAAAGACAACCAGCATAGCGAATGTCGATCCGATAATCCTGGCACCGTGATCCTCTGTCGGCCTTCGTCCAAGGGTGAATCCTGTCGGGTGCGTCCGCCACGATTCACGGCGGGGTGTCGCGCCTCCAGTGTCATTCCGTCAACCAGGCGCCCTGGGTGCGGCCGTGACCGGTGTCGCGGTCGTAACGGCGTTCCTGTTCGATATACCGTTGCAGCACGGTATTCGCGCGTTGGTTGGCCTGGCGTTGCAATTCGGCGCAAGTGGGGTATTCCGGGGTCTGCAGCAGGGCTGTGTCGATTTCGGCGGCCGCAGCCTGGCCGATGCGGTAATGGCCCAGCTCATGCTCGCGCAGCGCGCCCAGGTAGTGCTCGAAACGCTGGCGTTGCTGCGCGTCGCCGCCACTGAGACGGGGCAGGGTGAGGGTGGCGTGCAACTGGGTGCGGGTGAGGTCGATCTGGCAGCGACCGTCGCGTTGCTCGCGCCACCAGTAGTTCCACTGCACCTGCCAGCGGGTGTAGGCATGGTAAATCCGGCCGTTCTGGCGGATCGGCGAGGCCTGGTTGATGGCGCGGCTGAGGGATTGCCCGGAAGCCACCTGCAGGTCGTAGAACTGCTCCTGCAAACGCTCCTGCACGTCAGCTGTGGCCGGCAGGGCCAGGCTCGACAGCAGCGGCAGAAGAGCAATGATCGTGCGTTTCATGGCGCCCTCAGGCTCTCGCGACCTCGGCTGATATCGCCCAGCAAGCGTTCCAGTGTGGCGCGCTCGCCCGGCGCCACGGCCAGGTGCAGGCGGGCGCCGGTGGCGTCGTAGTCTTCGCCCTCGATCAGGCTGTCGCAGTCGTTCAGGCGTGCCTTGAACAGCGGCAGTTCGGCGAACTGCAAATGGCAGGTAAAGGTCTGGCGTACGATCAGTTCGCGGCGTTCGCCAGCCTGCAGACATTTGGCGGCGCTGCCGCCGTAGGCGCGTGCCAGGCCGCCGGTGCCGAGCTGGATGCCGCCGTACCAGCGGATCACCAGCACCACCACCTGGTCGCAGCCCTGCCCCTCGATGGCGGCAAGGATTGGCCTGCCGGCCGTGCCGCCAGGTTCGCCGTCGTCGTTGAAACGGTACTGATTGCCGACCTTCCACGCCCAGCAGTTGTGCGAGGCGGACAGGTCACTGTGGCTGTCGATGAAGGCGTGCGCCTCGGCTGCGCTGCTGACTGGCGCGGCGAGGGCGAGGAAGCGGCTCTTGCGGATTTCCTCGCGGTACGCGCAAGGGCCGAGCAGGGTAGTGGGCATGGCACGTGGGTCTGTAAGCGAAAACGCCCGCCAGTATAAGCCTGGCGGGCGTCATTTCATGCAGCGCGCGTTCAGGCGCCGATCACGCCACCGTCGTCACGGCGAACCACCACCACCGAGGAGCGTGGGCGCATGCTCGGCTGATGGTCGGGGAAGGTCGAACCACCGCCTTCACCTGGATGCTGCACGCCGATGAACAGCGCGCGTTGATCCGGGCTGAAGGCCACGCCGGTAATCTCGCAGCCCTTGGGGCCGACCAGGAAGCGGCGAATCTCACCGCTCACAGGGTCGGCGCAGAGCATCTGGTTGTTGCCCATGCCGGCGAAGTCGCCGCTATTGCCATAGTTGCCGTCCGTCTGGATCCACAGCCGGCCATCCTGGTCGAAGGCCAGCCCGTCCGGGCTGTTGAACATGTTGTCGGCGTTGACGTTGGCCGACCCCGCGTTGGCGCTGTCAGGGTGGACTACCGGGTTGCCGGCGACCACGAACAGATCCCAGTCAAAACGCTCGGCGGCGGCATCGTCAGCCGCTTCACGCCAGCGCAGAATCTGTCCATAGAGGTTGTTGGCGCGCGGGTTGGCGCCGTCCACCGGCTGACCTTCGCTGCCACGTTGTACGTTGTTGGTCAGAGTGCAGTAGACCTGGCCGTCCTTCGGGCTGACGGCGATCCACTCCGGGCGGTCCATGCGGGTTGCGCCCACATGGCTGCCGGCAGCGCGGGCACGAATCAGCACATCGCCCTGGTCGCTGAAGCCGTTCTCCGGGGTCAGGCCGTTGTGGCCGAAGCCCAGTTTGATCCAGCGGCCGGAGCCACGCGGCTGCTGCGCGTCGGCATCCAATTGGGCCACGTACAGATCGCCATGATCGAGCAAGTGACGGTTGGCCTTGGGGTTGCGCTTGTCGAGACGGTCACGGCTGACGAATTTGTAGATGAACTCACCGCGCTCATCATCGCCCATGTACACCACCACGCGGCCATCGCGGCTGAGGGTGATGGCCGCGTTCTCGTGCTTGAAGCGGCCCAGCGCGGTGCGCTTGATCGGCTTGGACGCGGGGTCGAAGGGATCGATTTCGGTGACCCAGCCGTGGCGGTTCAACTCGTTGGGGGTGCGGGCGATATCGAAGCGCTCATCGAACAGGTGCCAGCGGTTGTCGCTGGCGCCTTCGAGTTTGACGCTGTAGCGCTTCTGCGCTGGCGTGAGTTGCAGCGCGGTGTCGGTGCTGCCAAAGCAGTCACTGAAGTTCTCTTCGCAGGTCAGGTAGGTGCCCCAGGGCGTCATGCCGTTGGCGCAGTTCTGAAAGGTGCCGAGCACTTCGATACCGGCCGGATCAGCGGCGGTCTTCATCGATGCATGGCCGCGCGCCGGGCCGCTGACTTCCATGGGCAGGTTGGCGTGGATGCGGCGGTTGTAAGGCGAGCCCTGGACGAACTGCCAGGCGCCCCCAGTATCGCGTTTGACCTCGATGACGGTGACACCCACGGCAGCTTGCGCCTTGCGCACATCGTCCAACGACTGCGGCGGCTTGCCGTGTGCCAGCAGGTAGGGGTAGTTGCAGTATTCGTTGTTGATCGCCATCAGCGCACGGTTGGCGTCGCCCGGCCAGGGGAAGAAGCTCATGCCGTCGTTGTTCTCGCCGAACTGGCCAAGCTGCTCCTTGGCGCTGTGGCTGCCGTCGCCGCGATAGGGGGTGGAGTCGGCATGCAGCGGCTGGCCCCAGCTGATCAGCACGTCGAAGCTATAGCCTGGCGGCAGGGTAATGGTGTCCGCCGTGGTCGCGGCGATGTTATCGAAACCCAGCAGCGGGGCGGCGCTGATGGCATTGGCCAGTGCCGTACGGCCCAGCGGGGTTCCTGCAAGGAACAGGGCGGCACCTGCCAGGGCGCCGGTACCGATGAAGCGGCGGCGGCTTAGTACCAGGCGCTGCAGGTCAGTCAGATCGTGGTTATCCATCAGGCATGTCTCCTCCAGAAATGGAGGGCAGCCTAGTGCGCGGATGTGACGAATCTATGAAGCTTTTTTGGCGGGCGTCAGGCCGCAGCCCTTGAGGATGATCTGTACCAGTTGATCGGCGGCCTCCTCGAAGTCCTGCTTGGTCAGGCGTGAACACTGCTTCACGCGGCAGATCTGCGAGGCGAAGTCGGCATAGTGCTGGGTACTGCTCCACAGCAGGAAAATCAGGTGCATGGGATCGACGGCGTCCATCTTGCCGGCGGCGATCCAGGCCTCGAACACGGCAGCGCGGCCACGGAACCAGTCCAGGTAGTTCTGGTTGAAGTACTGCGACAGGCAGTCGCCGCCGCTGATCACTTCCATGGCGAAGATGCGCGAAGCCTTCGGCTGGCGCCGGGAAAACTCCATCTTGGCGCGGATGTAGCGCTCCAGCGCCTCGGCCGGATCGTCATCGACGGTCAGGTTATTGAAGGTGCTGTCCCACAGTTCGAGGATATTGCTCAGCACCGCCAGGTACAGGCCCAGCTTGTTGTTGAAGTAGTAGTGCAGGTTGGCTTTGGGCAGGCCGACGTTCTGCGCGATGGTATTCATGCTGGTGCCCTTGAAGCCGTGCCGGGCAAACTCTTCTTCGGCCGCCTTGATGATGGCTTCTTCGTTCTTCTGGCGAATGCGCCCGGCAGGTTTCTCGCTGGTGTGATGGGCGGGTACTTCGAAGGTCATAGAGCAATTCCGTGCTGATCAGGGAGCGGCGCGCCTGCACTGATACCCCAGCGTTGTCTGGGTGACAAGTGTGCCGTGTGGAAAATCGCGCTGAGGGCCTGACTGCACCAGGAACGTGCAGGCTGAATGCGGCTTGTCAGTGCTTCTATATTGCGTTCACTCAGCCCTCGGCCAGGGTCTCGAGAAAACTCTCCAGCACCAGATGAGCACGCCGGCCCTTGCGCGTGACAGCTGCCAGGTTGATGTCGTAGTAACGGCTGCTGGCCTTGAGTGCGCGCAGGCGACCCTGCTGCACCCAGGCCTGGGCGTAATGATCCGGCAGGTAGCCGATGTAACGCCCGGTGAGAATGAGAAAGGCCATGCCTTCACGATCCGAGGCGCTGGCCGTGCAGTTCAGTGCCTGGTAGTGGCTTTGCACCTCGGGCGGCAGGCGGAAGGTTGGCGCGATGGCTTCCTGCGCGTTGAGCCGTTCGTCTTCGAGCTGTTGGTCGTCGACATAGAACAGCGGATGACCGACCGCGCAATAAAGCAGCGAGCGTTCGTCGTACAGCGCCTGATATTCCAGGCCGGAGAGGGCGCCGACCTGCGGCACCACGCCGATGTGCAGGCGGCCGTCGAGCACGCCTTGCTCCACCTCCGACGGCGGCGTCATACGAATGTTGATGCGCACGTCCGGCCCCTGCACCTTGAGCCGCGCCAGGGCATTGGTGATACGCATGTGCGGGATGGTCACCAGATTGTCGGTCAGGCCGATGTTCAGCTCGCCGCGCAGGTGCTGGTGCAGGCCGTTGACCTCGGTGCGAAAGCTCTCCAGCGCCGCCAGCAGTTGCAGGGTGCTCTGGTACACCTCGCGACCTTCCTCTGTCAGGGCGAAGCCGGCACGGCCACGTTGGCACAGGCGCAGACCCAGGCGTTGCTCCAGATCGCTCATCTGCTGGCTGATGGCCGAGCGGCCTATGCCCAGGGCACTTTCGGCCGCAGAAAAACCGCCGCATTCCACCACGCTGCGAAACAGCTTGAGCAGGCGGATTTCAAAGTCGCTGACCTGGGCCAGCGGATCGGGACGACGGCTGCTCATTTGTTTAGTAAGCCCTGAACTGAAGATAAGAAGAGTGTTGTTTTACTGACTCTATGCCCGTGGCACCTTTGCTGGCAACTACCCTGTAGGAGCCGGCTTGCCGGCGATCATCGCCCGCAAGCGGGCTCCTACATCCGATTGCCTGCCCGAGTGAGGCTCCCAATGAACATGCCGCAGACCGCAACCCCGTCCCTGGCCAGCCAGCTCAAGCTGGATGCGCACTGGATGCCGTTCTCCGCCAACCGCGCCTTCCAGCGCGACCCGCGTTTGATCGTGGCCGCCGAAGGCAACTGGCTGACCGACGACACCGGACGCAAGGTCTATGACAGCCTGTCCGGTCTGTGGACCTGCGGCGCTGGCCACTCGCGCAAGGAAATTCAGGAGGCCGTGGCCAAGCAGCTCGGCACTCTCGACTATTCGCCGGGCTTCCAGCATGGCCATGCGCTGTCGTTCAAGCTGGCCGAGCAGATCGCTGACCTGATGCCGGGCGAGCTCAACCACGTCTTCTTCACCGGCTCCGGCTCCGAGTGCGCCGACACCGCCGTGAAGATGGCCAAGGCCTACTGGCGCCTCAAAGGCCAGCCGGCCAAGACCAAGTTCATTGGTCGTGCTCGTGGCTACCACGGCGTCAACATCGCCGGCACCTCGCTCGGCGGCATCGGCGGCAACCGCAAGATGTACGGCCAGTTCATGGACGCCGACCACCTGCCGCACACCCTGCAGCCGCACCTGGCCTTCACCAAGGGCATGGCCGAAACCGGCGGCGTGGAGCTGGCCAACGAGCTGCTCAAACTGATCGAACTGCACGACGCCTCCAACATCGCCGCCGTGATCGTCGAGCCGATGTCCGGCTCGGCGGGCGCCATCGTGCCGCCGGTGGGCTACCTGCAGCGTCTGCGCGAAATCTGCACCCAGCACAACATCCTGCTGATCTTCGACGAAGTGATCACCGGCTTCGGCCGCCTGGGTAAGTGGAGCGGCGCGGAATACTTCGGCGTCACCCCGGATCTGATGAACGTCGCCAAGCAGATCACCAACGGCGCCATCCCGCTCGGTGCGGTAGTGGCCAGCAGCGAGATCTACACCACCTTCATGCAGCAGCCGTCGCCGGAGCACATGATCGAGTTCACCCACGGCTACACCTACTCGGCGCACCCGGTCGCCTGCGCTGCCGGCCTGGCCACCCTGGAGTTGCTCAAGCGCGAGAACCTGATCCAGCAGTCCGCCGAGCTGGCGCCGAAGTTCGAGGCTGCCCTGCATGGCCTGAAAGGTGCCAAGCACGTGGTCGACATCCGCAACTGCGGCCTGGCTGGCGCCCTGCAGATCGCCCCACGTGATGGCGACGCCGTGGTACGCCCCTTCGAGGCTGGCGTGGCGCTGTGGAAGGCTGGCTTCTACGTGCGCTTCGGTGGCGACACCATCCAGTTCGGCCCGACCTTCAATGCCAGGATGGAAGACCTCGACCGCGTGTTCAATGCCGTTGGCGACGTGCTGAACAAGCTGGATTAAGAGCGAGCGCACCCATTTCTGTAGGAGCCCGCTTGCGGGCGATGTTGTAAAACGGATCGCCGGCAAGCCGGCTCCTACCCACAATAGTTACGTCTAGGAGCTTCCCCATGAGCCATATCCCGCACCTGATCAACGGCGAGCGCGTTGCCGGCACCGGCCGCACCGCTGCGGTATTCAACCCGTCCACCGGCGACTCCACCAGCGCCGTCGGCCTGGCTGATCGCGCCACCCTGCAACTGGCCATCGATGCCGCCAAGGCTGCCTTCCCGGCCTGGCGCAACACCCCGCCGGCCAAGCGCGCGCAGATCATGTTCCGCTTCAAGCAGTTGCTGGAGCAGAACGAGAACGAAATCGCCGCACTGATCAGCGCCGAGCACGGCAAGACCCTCGAAGACGCCATCGGCGAACTCAAGCGTGGCATCGAGAACGTCGAGTTCGCCTGCGCCGCTCCGGAAATCCTCAAGGGCGAATACAGCCGCAACGTCGGCCCGAACATCGACGCATGGACCGACCTGCAGCCGGTCGGCGTGGTCGCCGGCATCACCCCGTTCAACTTCCCGGCCATGGTGCCGCTGTGGATGTATCCGCTGGCCATCGTCTGCGGCAACTGCTTCATCTTGAAGCCGTCCGAGCGCGACCCCAGCTCCACCCTGTTCATCGCCGAGCTGCTGCAACAGGCCGGCCTGCCCAAGGGCGTGCTCAACGTGGTCAACGGCGACAAGGACGCGGTCGACGGCCTGATCGAAGCGCCTGAGGTCAAAGCCCTGAGCTTCGTCGGCTCGACGCCGATCGCCGAATACATCTACAGCGAAGGCACCAAGCGCGGCAAACGCGTGCAGGCCCTCGGCGGCGCCAAGAACCATGCTGTACTGATGCCCGATGCCGACCTGGACAACGCCGTCAGCGCGCTGATGGGCGCGGCCTACGGCTCCTGCGGCGAGCGCTGCATGGCCATCTCCGTGGCCGTGTGCGTAGGCGATCAGATCGCTGATGCGCTGGTGGAGAAAATCGTCCCGCAGATCCAGGCGCTGAAAATCGGTGCCGGCACCTCCTGCGGCCTGGACATGGGCCCGCTGGTCACCGCCGCCGCGCGTGACAAGGTCAAGGGCTATATCGACGCCGGCGTGGCGCAGGGCGCCAAGCTGGTGGTCGACGGTCGCGACCTGGTGGTGCCGGGCAATGAAAATGGCTTCTTCGTCGGCGGTACCCTGTTCGACCAAGTGACCCCGGAAATGACCATCTACACCGACGAAATCTTCGGCCCGGTGCTGTGCATCGTCCGTGTCGGCAGCCTGGAAGAGGCCATGCAACTGATCAACGATCACGAGTACGGCAACGGCACCTGCATCTTCACCCGTGACGGTGAAGCCGCGCGCCTGTTCTGCGACGAGATCGAAGTGGGCATGGTTGGCGTCAACGTGCCGCTGCCGGTGCCGGTGAGCTACCACAGCTTCGGCGGCTGGAAGCGCTCGCTGTTCGGCGACCTGCACGCCTACGGCCCGGATGGCGTGCGCTTCTACACCCGCAAGAAGGCCATCACCCAACGCTGGCCGGCACGCAAGAGCCACGAAGCCGCGCAGTTCGCCTTCCCCAGCAATGGCTGAGTGATTACTTTCTCCCGTAGCCTGGGTAGAGCGTAGCGAAACCCGGGGAACGGTTGATGGGCTTCGCCGAGCTCTACCCCTCTACGGGTTGCATCCCCGTAGCCTGGGTAGAGCGCAGCGAAACCCGGGCAACGGTCGATGGGTTTCGCCGAGCTCTACCCATCCTACGGCCTTCAATCCCCACGTTCGCCACCTGGCCACTCATCAGTGCCACCTGCCCAATCCGCTGCCAACAATCCTGCCACCACGTAACGATGAAAGGATGACCACGGCCAATCGATCACACGTTCTACATACCCATGTTTACGTGGATTGTGATGGATGTAATCGATATGGCGGGCGAAGTCTTCCTCGTCACGAATCCGATGCTCCCAATAACGCCGTTGCCAGATTCCCCGCTCGCCCTTGCCACGCCTGCTCGCGGAGATCGATTCGCCATAGGCAAGCTGGCGAGAAAACCCGCTCTTGATCTGACGCCAACGCAGCGCGAAGTCGGCATCTCCTGGCGGCAGTGTACAGATGGCATGTAGGTGCTCAGGGAGAATGACGATGGCATTGATCTTCCAGGGATGGCGCTGCATCACATCCGCGAAGCTGGCGCGCAGCAAATCGACGTGCTCGATCAACAAGCGACTCTGCCGATCCGCCAGATTGACGGTAAAAAACCACGTAGCCCCGGGCGTGTTGTCACGACGATAAAGCACCATGGCACGCAATCCTTTGCAAACAGCTCAATGTCCTTGAGCGTAGCCTGGGTAGAGCGAAGCGAAACCCGGGTAGCGATTGATGGGTTTCGCGGAGCTCTACCCATCCTACGGGCTCAATCAACAAACGACTCTGCCGATCCGCCAGATTGACGGTGAAAAACCACGTAGCCCCGGGCGTATTGTCACGACGATAAAGCACCATGGCACGCAATCCTTTGCAAACAGCTCAATGTCCTTGAGCGTAGCCTGGGTAGAGCGAAGCGAAACCCGGGTAGCGATTGATGGGTTTCGCGGAGCTCTACCCATCCTACGAGCTGGTGGCTGTGGAGGCCGCCGTCAGGCGCTCAGGCCAATACCGTGCGCTGCCGACCTTCAACCCGGCGTTTCAATGCCGCACCTTCGACGATCTCCAGCCCGCCACCTTGGGCGCGGGCGGAGCGCCCCCAGTCTTCCAGCAGTTCCATGCAGGCGTGGTCGATGTAGCTGACCCGTGCCAGGCTCAGGTGTAGCCGCGTGCCGGGCTCGACACTGGCCAGCACCTTGGCCAATTGCGGCACGCGCAGGAAGGTAGCGGCGCCGCTCATGCGTAGCTCGGCGCTGTCAGGGCCGGTCGGTACCAGCTTGATGCGCAGGCGCGAGGCATTCCACACCAGCTTCAGCAGGGTCAGGCCGAAGCCCGCCAGCACGCCGGTCAGCAGGTCAGTGAAGACGATGCACAGCGCCGTGGCGATATAGATGAACACCGGTGCGCGCCCGTACTGGCCGAGGTTGCGCATGGCCTTGGGATCGACCAGCTTGCAGCCGGTATACACCAGTACCGCGCCGAGGCTGGCCACCGGGATGCTCTGCAGCACGCCGGGCAGCAAGGCGACCAGGGCGAGTAGCCAGGCACCATGGAGGATGGTCGAGGTGCGGCTGCGGGCGCCGGCCTGCACATTGGCCGAGCTGCGCACGATCACGCCGGTCATCGGCAGGGCGCCGACCGCACCGCAGAGGATGTTGCCGATGCCCTGGGCAGACAGTTCCCGGTTGAAGTGCGCGCGTGGGCCTTCGTGCATACGATCGACAGCAGCAGCAGACAGCAGCGTCTCGGCGCTGGCGATAAAGGCCAGGGCCAGGGCAGCGATCAGCAGTTGTGGGTCGGCCAGGCTGGCCAGGCCTTGTGGGGTGATCCAGTCGATGGCATCGCCGAGGTTGGCCGGCAGTTCCACGCGCTTGACCGGCAGCGCCAACCACAGGCTGACCAGCGTGGCGAGCGTTACGCCGATCAGCGCACCGGGCAGAAAGCGCAGGGGCGCTGGGCGAAAACGTTCCCACAGCCAGATGCTGGCGATGGTGCCAAGGCCGACGGCGCCGGCGATCATGGCGTTACCGTCGGCCAGGTTCAGGGCTTCGGTTACTGCGCTGGGGAAGGCCAGCAGGTTGTCCAGGCCGGAAGCCTGAGGCGACGCATCGATCATGACGTGCACCTGCGACAGCACGATGAGGATGCCGATGCCTGCGAGCATGCCGTAGACCACCGCGGGTGCCGTGACGCGAAACCAACTGCCCAGGCGCAGGCTGCCGGCCACCAGTTGGATTAGACCGGCAAGCAGCAATACCGGGCCGAGCGCGGCCATGCCATGGGTGCGCACCAGCTCGAATACCAGCACCGCCAAGCCGGCTGCCGGGCCGCTGACTTGCAGTGGTGCGCCGGCGATGAAGCCAACCACCAGGCCACCGATGATGCCGGTGATCAGACCCTTGGCGGGTGGCATGCCAGAGGCGATAGCAATGCCCATGCACAGCGGCAGGGCGACGAGAAAGACCACCACGGACGCCAGCGCGTCCCGTGGCAGTGAGCGGAATACATTCATGAGAGGATCTCCTTGCCCATCTCGCGGGCAAAAGCAGCCCGTGCCCGCGCCATCAGTCGGCGCAGGATCAGGGACATGGGTGGGTCAGGCGCTGGCGTAGCGCGGTTGCGGCGTGGCGCAAGGCTGCTCGTCGCCGTCGAGCGCCAGGAACTTGCCCGAGGCCGCGTCATAGGCGCGGATGCTGCCGCTGTCGATGTCGTAGACCCAGCCGTGAATATGCAGTTGGCCGCTGGCCAGGCGCGCGGCGACGGAAGGGTGGGTACGCAGGTGATCGAGCTGGGCGACCAAATTTTCTTCGGTCAGCACGCCGAGGGTTTCGTGGGCACTGCCGCAACTGCAGTTGTCCGCCACCACGCTGCGCGCCACCTCGGCATGACGCAGCCAGGCGCTCACGGTGGGCATGCCGTCAAGGCTGGCGGGGTTGAGCACGGCTTTCATCGCGCCGCAGTCGGAGTGGCCGCAGACGATGATGTGCTGCACGCCGAGCGCCAGCACCGCGTACTCGATAGCCGTGGATACGCCACCGTTCATCTGCCCGTAGGGCGGCACCACGTTGCCCACGTTACGGGTGACGAACAGGGTGCCGGGGTCGCTCTGGGTGATCAGTTCGGGGACGATGCGCGAATCGGCGCAGGTGATGAACATGGCGCTGGGCGATTGCGCCGAGGCCAGGCGCTTGAACAGTGCCTGCTGCTGCGGGTAGACCTCCTGGCGAAAACGCCGAAAGCCCTGAACGAGCTGGTGCAGGGCGGCCTGTGCCTGATCCTTGGGTACGGGGCGCAGGGTGGTACCGGTTCGGGAAGCGGTTGAGCTCATCGTTGAATCTCCTGTCATTTTCCTGGGTGACGTTCTCGACTGCTGACCAAACGCCTGTGACCTATCGGTCACTTCCAGGGCAACGATAAGGATTCTTACTTAATCAAAACTGAACGAGAGGCTCTAAAACGCCACTATGCGGGCATTTTCAGGGATGTGGTCTGTGGGGCCAGAGGCATGAGCGAGTGATGGGAGTATCGACGAGCAGAACGGGAGGTCGAGTTGCGCGGGTATGAGCGCCAAGAGGCTGCTTCTGGCGGGTCGCCTGCTGATGCAGGTCAGCCCGCTTGGCAAGGTGTGACCATGGGTGTGACTTAGTGCTCGCCCTTCATGGCACCGCTAAGGCCGAACATCAGCACAAGCAGATTGGCGTCCGGGGTGGCAGCGGGCTGTATCTGCTTGCGCAAGGGCGCGGTGAGGCAGGATTCTGCGGCGGTGCAGGTGTGCGCTTCCAGCACACGTGGGCCGGGCTCCTGCCAGGCTGCGGCGGCGATTGCCGTTACGCTGAGTGCGAGGCCAAAGAACAAACCTCGTGCTATTTCTAATTTCATTTTGCTAACCCCTTGAAAGCCCTGCCAAACGCTGTTCGCTAAACCTAGATCACCCGTTGCCTTTTCGTCGTTTCATGCGACGAACGGTCTTAGCGCATAGCTGGCACCAGCTGGGGCTGTGCTGGGACACGGGCCTTGTCGCTTGGTTCAACAATGCTGCGGGTAACATATCGACGTAACCTTAGGTGCCCGTTAAGGCCCCCTGTAACAGCCAGCCTTGGCAGTTGCAGTCGTCCGCAGCCTTGCTCGTTACCTGGCGCCAAGGTGCGAGGTTGAGCCACTTCCTGGTGGGGATGATGCGGATGCAGAGAGGTATCGCGGATAAAACACTGCCGGCACTGGGCCGGCAGTCGTTTACTCAGGCAATAGCTGTGCCGAGACCTTTGGCGCCATCGGCGAATATCTGGCGATAGCCCTGCAGCAATTGTTGCCAGTCGGCATCGGACCAGGGGCTATGGCGTCGTAGCTGCGGCAGGTCGTGCTGAGCAGCCTGCACGCGGGTCAGGCGGCGACGGCTTTTTTCCAGATCGAGCAAGGCAACCTGCGGCGTTTCGCCGTCGATGCGCACGAAGATGTGTTTGGCGTACAGGCAACCGTGCTGCCATCGCCCCAGGTGCATGCGCGCCAGAGTCGTGCCAACGAGTTGCAGCAACTGGGTGTGTACGGCTTCGCCACAGGCTTCGCGGCCGCCTCTGGCGTACCAGTTTTCGATGTCCATGAAGCCTTCGAGCTCGGCGGTCACCAGCAGGCCCCGCCAGCCCTGTTGTGGGTCGCGTTCAACGCCGCAGTAGATCAGTTTGGGAACGGGCACGCCGAGTGCGTCCAGGGCCAGCAATGCACTGCATTCGCGCAGCACGGTAGGGCGCCCATGAGGATGCAGCAGGCTACGGTAGAGATGGTCGATCTGGCGCTTGGCATAGAGTACGCCGCTCTGGTCGAGCAAACGTTGCACGCCGCTCTCGCCGCCGCGTCGGGCATTGGGTGCCTCGACCCAGTCGCCATGCTGTTGCCACCAATGCTGGAATTCCTGCTGTGAAATATCGTTCGCGCTGCTCAAGGGCATGTTGTTCTTCTTATGCTTGTTTTTAGGGATACGCATAGCGCCTAAATCCCTAAACGGCGCCAGATCGTTCAGGGTTGTAATAAAACATAAGCAAACGGGATGCCTGCGTCCACCTCAATGATCTTGAGCCAGCTGGCTGGCGCCGAACGTGAATCCAGGCTTGCCTGAGTGAACGACGCGCATAAAAAACCCCGCGACAAGCGCGGGGTTCTTGGTGCTGCGAGGGAGCCGGTCGGCTTACATCATGCCGCCCATGCCACCCATACCGCCCATGCCGCCCATATCAGGCATGGCCGGAGCCTTGTCGTCAGCCGCGTCGGCAACCATGGCCTCGGTGGTGATCATCAGGCCGCCGATGGAGGCAGCAGCCTGCAGGGCCGAACGGGTCACCTTGGCCGGGTCGAGAATACCCATCTCGATCATGTCGCCGTAGGTGTCGGTCGCGGCGTTGAAGCCGAAGTTGCCCGAACCCTGCTTGACCTTGTCGACCACGACGCTCGGCTCGCCGCCGGCGTTGGAAACGATCTGACGCAGCGGCGCTTCGACAGCGCGACGCAGCAGAGCGATACCGACGTTCTGGTCTTCGTTGTCGCCTTTCAGGCCGTCGATGGCCTGCAGGGCGCGAACCAGAGCAACGCCACCGCCAGGTACCACGCCTTCTTCCACTGCGGCGCGGGTGGCGTGCAGGGCGTCTTCAACGCGGGCTTTCTTCTCTTTCATCTCGACTTCGGTGGCAGCGCCAACCTTGATCACGGCAACACCGCCAGCCAGCTTGGCCAGACGCTCTTGCAGCTTCTCTTTGTCGTAGTCGGAAGAGGTCTCTTCGACCTGCTTGCGGATCTGCGCAACGCGGGCTTCGATGTCGACCTGAGCGCCGGCGCCATCGATGATGGTGGTGTTGTCCTTGTTCAGGACGACGCGCTTGGCGTTACCCAGGTGCTCCAGGGTGGCGCTTTCCAGGGACAGGCCAACTTCTTCGGAGATCACGGTGCCGCCGGTCAGGATGGCGATGTCCTGCAGCATGGCCTTGCGGCGGTCGCCGAAGCCCGGTGCCTTGACGGCAGCGACTTTGACGATGCCACGCATGTTGTTGACGACCAGGGTAGCCAGCGCTTCGCCTTCGACGTCTTCAGCCACGATCAGCAGCGGACGACCAGCCTTGGCAACGGCTTCCAGAACCGGCAGCAGTTCGCGGATGTTGCTGATCTTCTTGTCGACCAGCAGCAGCAGCGGGCCGTCCAGCTCGGCCACCATGGTGTCCGGCTTGTTGATGAAGTAGGGAGACAGGTAGCCACGGTCGAACTGCATGCCTTCTACGACGGACAGTTCGTTTTCCAGGCCCGAGCCTTCTTCAACGGTGATGACGCCTTCTTTGCCGACCTTGTTCATCGCTTCGGCGATGATGTCACCGATGGAGTTGTCGGAGTTGGCGGAGATGGTGCCGACCTGGGCGATGGCCTTGGAGTCGGTGCACGGCTTGGCCAGGTCTTTCAGTTGGGCAACGATGGCCGCGGTGGCCTTGTCGATGCCGCGCTTCAGATCCATCGGGTTCATGCCGGCAGCGACGGACTTCAGGCCTTCGTTGACGATGGCTTGAGCCAGAACGGTAGCGGTAGTGGTGCCGTCACCGGCGGCGTCGTTGGCCTTGGAGGCAACGTCCTTGACCAGTTGGGCGCCCATGTTCTCGAAGGCGTCTTTCAGTTCGATTTCCTTGGCAACCGACACACCGTCTTTGGTGATGGTCGGAGCGCCGAAGGATTTGGCCAGCACCACATTACGGCCTTTCGGGCCGAGGGTGGCTTTGACGGCGTCGGCCAGTACGTTGACGCCAACGAGCATTTTCTTGCGGGCGGAATCGCCAAACTTGACTTCTTTAACAGCCATGTTGATCAGTCCTCAAATTCTTGAAGGTTAAACGGAGATGCGTGGGAATCAGGCTTCGACGACAGCGAGGATTTCGTGCTCGCCCATGACCAGCAGGTCTTCGCCGTCTACCTTGACGGTGTTGCTGCCGGAGTACGGGCCGAATACCACCTTGTCACCGACCTTGACGGCCAGCGGACGGACTTCGCCGTTATCCAGAACCTTACCGGTACCGACGGCAACGACTTCACCTTGGTTCGGCTTCTCGGCGGCCGAGCCCGGCAGCACGATGCCGCCTGCGGTTTTGGTCTCTTCTTCGCTGCGACGGATCACGACGCGGTCATGCAGAGGACGAAGCTTCATTGTCGATCTCTCCTAACAATTGATGGCCAACTTGCCGACTCTTGTGTGGTCGGCGGGTTTGTAAAATCCGGCGAGGCCGGGCGCGGCACGCTGGGCGCACCGCGAAAGTCGGACTGCCTCAGGGGCAGGCACCTTGCGGTGACTGCTACATGTGGGCGGGCAAGGGCATTTCAAGGGGCGGGGATGAAATTTTTTGTGCTGCAGAGAGGGGAGAACGTGTGTAGGAGCCGGCTTGCCGGCGATCAGCCAGAGAGGGATCGCCGGCAAGCCGGCTCCTACAGAACTGTAGGGATCAGTCGCGGCGCTCGTACTCGCCTTCGAGCACGTTGGGGTTGGTCTTGCCGGTGCGGGCGGCCTGGTCATCGAAGAAGGCGCGCTGACGCAGGGCCTGCTCCTCGGCACGGCGGCGAATCTTGCCCACCAGCATGCGACGTGTGAACGGGATCAGGCAGAGCACGCCGAAGATGTCGCTGATGAAGCCAGGCAGCAACAGCAGGCCACCGCCGACGGCAATCAGCAGGCCCTCGAGCATTTCCTGCTCGGGTAGCTCGCCGCGCGAAAGTTTTTCGCGGGCGCGCCAGGCGGTGGCGATACCCGCGACACGCAGCAGCACGCTGCCAAGGATGGCGGTGCCGATCACCAGCAGCAGCGTGGGCAGCACGCCAATAGCGCTGCCAACCTTGATCAGCAGGGCCAGCTCGATAATGGGAAAGAGCAGAAAGAGAAACAGAAACACGCGCATGATTCGAAGTGTCCTTGGCGGAAGACGGGCTTCCCGTAGAGGTTAAATATGGCGCATCGCGCTTAATTCAAGCTGAAGACTCGTCATTGATCGGCCAGCTCTCGGCTCTGGCCAGTTGCACCAGAGCCTGGCGCACGGCGCCGGGGTTGCTGCAGGGGGCGGGAAAAGGCAGCCAGTACAGGCTCTGGCCGATGCGCAGATGAAAGCCTTCACTGTCGACACCGACCATCTGCGCAGGTTCGTGTTGCGGCAGGCCGGCCAGTTCGACGTAATGGGCGATGGCGCTGGTGTGGTCGTCGTTCATGTGCTCGACCATGCTCGCCTCGCTGCCGTCCGTCGCGAAGGGATTGGCCAGGGCGACCTGGTCGAGCCAGTGAATGGCGCCGAATCCGCCGATGAAGCGCCAGCGCACCGGTTCCAGCCGCCAGAAATCGAAATCATGCGCCCGATGGTAGTCGCGCGACTGGGGAAAAAAGCGGTAATAACGCTGTGCGGCCGCTTCGATTTCACCCTCGTCATGCAACTGTCGTGCTTCGGCGAGCAAAGTGAGGCGGCCGACCGCCTGCACATCCTCTGCGCCACGTTCGCCGACCAATAGCGAGCATTTGGCGTCCTGCCCGAGATTATGGGTGTGCTGGGCGATGCGGCTGATCAGGATCAGTGGGCGGCCCTCGGCGTCCAGGCAGTAGGGCACCACCGATCCGAAAGGGAAACCCGGCATGGCCTTGGAGTGGGTGCTGAGCACGCCACGGTATTCCTTGAGCAGCAATTCTCGTGCATGCTTGCCGGCTTTCACGCTCACCTTAATGACTCCTCGCAAAGAATCCGTAGGAACCTGTTCACTGTCAGCTGCGCGTCGGCGCTACTGCGTTAAAAACAGGCTCGGAATGCTCATTTACAGCTCGTAAACTGCGCTTCCTCGCCTGTTTTTGCCTTGTATCGCTCTAGCTCGCAAGACCGTGAACAGATTCCTAAGAAACGGACAGACGCCCTAGCATAACGGTTAGCGGGCATCAGCGGGGTCGGTAAATGCTGCACCTTGAGGGGATAAAGCGATGCAACTGAAAGACAAAGTCATCATCATCACTGGCGGTTGTCAGGGGCTGGGTCGCGCCATGGGTGAGTACCTGGCGGCCAAGGGCGCCAAGCTGGCGCTGGTCGATCTGAACGCGGAAAAACTCGACGAAGCCGTGGCCGCTTGTAAGGCTGCCGGTGGCGACGCCCGTGCCTACCTGTGCAACGTCGCCGATGAAGAGCAGGTGACCCATATGGTCGCCCAGGTTGCCGATGACTTCGGCGCCATCAATGGCCTAGTCAACAACGCCGGCATCCTGCGTGATGGCCTGACCATCCGTGTGAAGGATGGCGAAATGACCAAGATGAGCCTGGCGCAGTGGCAGGCGGTGATCGACGTCAACCTGACCGGCGTGTTCCTCTGCACGCGCGAAGTGGCGGCGAAGATGATCGAGCTGGGCAACCAGGGCGCGATCGTCAACATCTCCTCCATTTCCCGCGCGGGTAACATGGGCCAGGCCAACTACTCCGCGGCCAAGGCGGGCGTGGCTGCCGACACCGTGGTCTGGGCCAAGGAGCTGGCGCGTTACGGCATTCGCGTCGCGGGCGTGGCGCCGGGCTTCATCGAGACCGAGATGACCGGCAGCATGAAGCCGGAAGCGCTGGAAAAGATGACTTCGGGTATTCCGCTCAAGCGCATGGGCAAGCCGGCCGAGATCGCGCATTCGGTGGCCTACATTCTGGAAAACGACTACTACACCGGCCGTATTCTGGAGCTGGACGGCGGCCTGCGTCTGTAATCAGACTGCGCCTGAATGCAAAACGCCCCGACTGGTTCGGGGCGTTTTTGTTTGAGTTGTTGCTATGTATCGCCAGCCTGTAGCCCGGATGCAATCCGGGGCGAATCGTTTGGCTAAGGCTTTCCCGGATTGCATCCGGGTTATCTGTCTCGATTTTGTCGGGCTTAGTGTGTGCGGGCGACGGCGAAACGACTCAGCTCGACCAGCGCATCGCGGTATTCGCCGGCTGGCAGCACGTCCAGGCAGGCAATGGCGCGTTCGGCGTAGTCGCGGGCGAGTTGCGCGGTGTAGTCCAGAGCGCCGGCGGCATCCACGGCGGAACGGATGCTTTCCAGGTCTTCGATACCGCCTTTCTGAATTGCGCGGCGTACAAGGGCAGCCTGTTCTTCGCTGCCTTCGCGCATGGTGTAGATCAGTGGCAGGGTCGGCTTACCCTCCGCCAGATCGTCACCGACGTTCTTGCCCAGTTCGGCCGCATCGCCTTTGTAATCGAGTAGGTCGTCCACCAGTTGGAATGCGATACCCAGGTGGTCGCCGAAGGTGCGCAGGGCCTCGCGCTGCGCCTCGTTGGCGCCAGCCAGGGCTGCGGCGCTGTGGGTCGAGGCCTCGAACAGCATCGCGGTCTTGCCGCGGATGACTTCCATGTAGGTCTCTTCCGTGGTGCTGGCGTCGCGCACCTTGGACAGCTGCAGCACTTCGCCTTCGGCGATCACGCGGGTGGCGTGGGAGAGAATCTTCATCACCGGCATGGAGCCGAGCTCGACCATCATTTCGAACGAGCGCGAATAAAGGAAGTCGCCCACCAGTACGCTTGGTGCGTTGCCCCATTGGGCATTGGCGGTGCTGCGGCCACGGCGCATGTCGGACATGTCGACCACGTCGTCATGCAGCAGGGTAGCGGTATGCAGGAATTCGATGGTGGCGGCCAGCAGGCGCAGGTCATCGGCCTGATAACCCAGGGCGCGGCCGCTGAGCAGTACCAGCAGTGGGCGCAGGCGCTTGCCACCTGCGGAGATGATATAGTCGCCGATCTTTTCCACCAGCGGCACGCGGGAAACCACCTGTTGGCGAATGATGCCATCGACGGCGGTGAAATCGTCCGCTACCACGCGGTAGAAAGCCTGGGGTTGCATCGGCGACTGGTGCTCCTTTGAGGTTGCGCGGCATGCTAGGTGGCGGGGTGGGGGCTGTCAAGGCAAGCACTTGCGGCTCTTGCACGGCGTGCGCCGCTTGCGTACAATCGCGCACCCTGAACTTCCCCCTGGGCATTTCCCTGCCTTACGCAATTGCAAGGGTGTCACTTCCGGCCCCAAGCAGCCATGCCAGCCAATAACGACTTTTCTAAAGCGCTGGGTGAGCAGGATCAACGGAGATTTACCATGTACGCAGTAATTGTTACTGGTGGCAAGCAATACAAAGTCACCGAAGGCGAATTCCTCAAGATCGAGAAGCTTGAAGTCGCCACTGGCGAAGCCGTGACTTTCGATCGCGTTCTGCTGATCGGCAATGGCGACGACGTTAAAATCGGCGCTCCGGTCGTAGACGGCGCTAAAGTAGTTGCCGAAGTCGTGTCGCAGGGCCGTCACGATAAAGTGCGCATCATCAAGTTCCGCCGTCGTAAGCACCACATGAAGCGTCAGGGCCACCGTCAGTGGTTCACTGAGATCAAAATCACCGGTATCCAGGCCTGATTCGTCGGCCCCGATCCTTTATAGGAGTATTGACTCATGGCACACAAAAAAGCTGGCGGTTCTACCCGTAACGGCCGCGATTCCGAAAGTAAACGCCT
>CAZIZA010000013.1:0-25183 GCA_964543555.1 uncultured Pseudomonas sp. | reverse complement strand
TCTATGCCACCCCGCTGCTGCTGGCACTGGTATTGATCGAACTGGCCGACCTGGTGTTCGCCGTGGACAGCGTACCGGCGGTTCTGGCCATCTCCCAGGACCCGTTCATCGTCTACACCTCGAACATCTTCGCCATTCTCGGCCTGCGTGCGCTGTACTTCGCCCTGGCCGCACTGATGCACCGCTTCATCTACCTGAAGTACGCCCTGGCGCTGGTGCTGATGTACATCGGCGGCAAGATCTTCCTGCACGATCTGATCAAGGTTCCCGCCCTGCTCTCACTTGGCGTAACCTTGGGTCTGCTGGCCGGTGGTGTACTCCTGTCGCTGCTGAAGACGCGAAACAAGGCCAGCGTTACCTGAGGAGAAGCGATGCGCGAAGTCTGCATAGAACTCATCGAGCGCCAGGGTCAACAGTTCTGGCAGGTGAAACTCGGACGACGCGCATTGACCTTTCAGGACGAGGCCGCTGCACGCGCCTTCGCCGCCCAACTGCATATGCGCATGGGCTGGCTGGGCCAGGAGCAGCGTTCGGACGACAGCTTGCCCTGACCCTGCAGACACAAAAGAAGAGGCCCGCATAAAAGCGGGCCTCTTTTCTTACCACCACTGCATCAGCGGCTGGCTTTCATCACGTCACGCGGCACGTACTTGCCGATCTCGAACTTGCCAATGGCGGCGCGGTGCACCTCGTCCGGGCCGTCGGCCAGACGCAGAGTGCGCTGCATGGCGTACCAGTAAGCCAGCGGGAAGTCGTTGGAGACACCGGCACCGCCATGCATCTGGATCGCGCGGTCGATCACCTTCAGTGCCACGCTAGGCGCCACCACCTTGATCTGGGCGATTTCGCTGGCGGCGATCTTGTTGCCAACGGTATCCATCATGTAAGCCGCGTTCAGGGTCAGCAGGCGCGCCTGGTTGATCTCCATGCGCGAATCGGCGATGTGATCAATATTGCCACCCAGGCGTGCCAACGGCTTGCCGAAGGCCGTGCGGCTCACGGCGCGCTTGCACATCAGCTCCAGGGCACGCTCGGCCATGCCGATCGAACGCATGCAGTGGTGGATACGGCCGGGGCCGAGGCGGCCCTGGGCGATCTCGAAGCCACGACCCTCGCCCAGCAGCACGTTCTCGTAAGGTACGCGCACATTCTCGAACAGCACTTCGGCATGACCATGCGGCGCATCGTCGTAGCCGAACACCGGCAGCGGACGCAGAACGGTGACGCCTGGGGCATCCATCGGCACCAGAATCATCGAGTGCTGCTGGTGACGCGGCGCGTCCGGGTTGGTCAGGCCCATGAAAATCATCACCTTGCAGCGCGGGTCGCAGGCACCGGACGTCCACCACTTGCGGCCATTGATGACCCACTCGTCGCCCTCACGACGGGCGTTGGCCTGCATATTGGTGGCATCCGAAGAGGCCACGCCCGGCTCGGTCATGGCGAAGGCAGAACGAATCTCGCCAGACAGCAGCGGCTCCAGCCATTGCTGTTTCTGCGCTTCGTTGCCGTAACGCACCAACACTTCCATGTTGCCGGTGTCCGGCGCGGCGCAGTTGAACGGCTCCGGGCCGATCAGCGAGCGCCCCATGATCTCGGCCAGTGGTGCGTACTCGGTGTTGGTCAGGCCAGCGCCGAAGTCGGAATCAGGCAGGAACAGGTTCCACAGCCCTTCAGCTTTGGCTTTATCTTTCAGCTCTTCCATGATCGCGGTCGGCTGCCAGCGATCACCTTCGGCCACCTGCTGCTCGAACAACGCTTCAGCCGGATAGACGTGTGCTTCCATGAAAGCGCTGACACGCTCACGCAGCGCTTGAACCTTTGGGGAATAGGCAAAATTCATGGGGTTACCTGTTTGTGACAAAAGGGTGAGAGGTTGTGGAAAAGATGCTAGAACAGCACTTAAGATTTATCGAACCTATTTTCTATGTGTATGAACATTCATAACCGATATATGATGGCCTGATATCGACGCCCAGGAGCACGACCGGCATGAACCTGACCAAGGTGGATCTGAATCTCTTCATTGTCTTCGACGCCATCTACACCGAGGCCAATCTGACCCGTGCCGGGCAGATCGTCGGCATCACCCAGCCGGCGGTGTCCAACGCCCTCGCCCGCCTGCGTGAAACCTTCAACGATCCGCTGTTCGTGCGCACTGCCCAGGGCATGGTGCCGACGCCCATGGCGCAGAACATCATTGGCCCGGTGCGCAATGCTCTGCAGTTGCTGCGCGTCTCCGTGCAGGAAAGCCGAACGTTCACCCCGCAGCAGGCCGGCAAGACCTACCGCATCAGCATGACCGACCTGTCCGAGCAGATTCTCCTGCCGCCGCTGTTCCAACGCTTACGCCGCCTGGCACCGAGCGTGCGTATCGAGAGTTTCCTGGCCAAACGTCGCGAAACCACAAAGGAGCTGGCCGCTGGCCGTCTCGACTTCGCCGTCGACGCGCCCCTCAATACCGATCCGCAGGTGCGCCACGTCAAACTCCTGGATGATCGTTACGTCTGCGCCATGCGCCCTGGCCACCCGCTGGCCAAGGAAAAGATCAGCCTCGACGAATACCTGTCACTGAGCCACATCCACATTTCCAGCCGTCGCAGTGGCCTCGGTTACGTGGATTTGGCTCTTGGCAAGATGGGCGTCCAGCGCAAGATCGCCCTGCGCTCGCAGCATTACCTAATGGCCAGTAGCGTGTTGCAGCAGACCGACATGGTGATGACCGTGCCTGAGCGCTTCGCCCGCCGCCACAATCTGCATCATGTGATGCTGCCGGTTGGGGACGTGCCGCCCCTGGAAACGCACCTGTACTGGCATGAAAGCACCGATCAGGACCCTGCTAACCGCTGGATGCGTGAGCAGATGATCGAGCTGGCGCAGCAGGTCATTGCGCAGGAGAAGAAAGCCGATCAGGCCGCTACCGCCT
Source organism: uncultured Pseudomonas sp. (assembly GCA_964543555.1). GTDB lineage: Bacteria > Pseudomonadota > Gammaproteobacteria > Pseudomonadales > Pseudomonadaceae > Aquipseudomonas. The sequence goes on along the minus strand of CAZIZA010000013.1, from coordinate 22,257 downwards.
GATCGCTCGGCGCTTGACGCAAGAAGGCCCGCGTTGGCGGGCCTTCTTGTTAGTCGCTGATCAATCAGCGTGCGAGCTTGCCATCCAGCGAAAGCTTGCCAGCGCCTTCGATCACCAGCGCTACGCTGATGGCCAGCAGTGCCAGAGCAAACTCGTAACCGTTGTTGCTCATGAAGAAACCATTGGCCAGGTGTACCGTGAAAATCGCCACCAGCATGGTTACCGCCAGTACCGCTGCCGCCGGGCGCACCAGCAGGCCGACGATCAGCGCCACGCCGCCGAAGAACTCGGCACTGCCTGCCATCAGCGCCATCAGATAACCCGGCGCCAGGCCGATGCTCTCCATCCACTGGGCAACACCCGCCAGGCCATAGCCGCCAAACCAGCCGAACAGCTTCTGCGCACCGTGGGCGGCGAAGGTGATACCGGCAATGACGCGCAGGATGGTGATACCGAAACCAGCCTGGGTGGACGTGATGTTTTTGATCAGATTGTTCATGACGGGGCTTCCTGTGTTGTGTGGGGTAGATGGCGCACAGAATATCCAAATTATTCGATACTAAAATCGCAAAATATCGCTTTTTATTATCGAAAGCATAGATCTTTACTTGACCGTCAATCGCGGCTTCTGCGGCTCCAGTAGATAGCGCTCTCGGTCATAAGCAAGGTAGTACTTGTTGACCGCATTGACATAACTCACCACACCCATGCCCATCTGCTCCATGGCCACACGCTCGACCTGGAAGAACCACTGATTGGGGTTGAGGCCGCGCCTGCGAGCCTCGGCCCGCAGGCTCTGCACCCGTTGCGGGCCCAGATTGTAACCGGCCAGGATAAAGGCCATGCGCTCGCGCTCATTGAGCTGCGGGCTGTTGAAATAATTACGCCGGATCATCGCCAGGTACTTGCTGCTGGCCTGCACGTTGCCATCGATGCTCTGGATATTGTTGACCCCGACCGTACGCGCGGCACCCGGGGTAATCTGCATCAGGCCGGTCGCTCCACTGGCGCCCCGCGCAGAGGGATTGAGCGTCGACTCCTTGAAGGCCAATGCCGCCAACATCAGCCAGTCGAAACCCTGCCGTTCGGCATGCTGCTGCAACACCGGGCGCACATTCTCCAGGCGTTGGCGCTCGGCGCGCCCGAAAGGAGAATGCACTCTGTACAGGCGACGATAGACACGCTGAAAAGCAGCATCCAGATCGGCCGGGCTTGTGTAACTGCTGAAGAAGCGATCGATGCTGGCGCGCAGCATGGGCGCATCGGGGCGTACGAACCATTTCATGTCGCCATCGCGCGCCAGCACCAGATGCCTGTCCACACGCAACTTGGGCATTACCCTGGCCCAGCGTTCGGCAATCGGCAGCTCCACCGCTGTACGCTCGAAGATACCGGCCTGGACCATCTCCAGCACATCCTCGACAGCCAGGCTCGGGTCAACCCACTCGATCACCATCGGCGGCAGTTTTCGATCGGCCAATTGCTGGTTGACCAGACGCAATGCCTCACCCACCGCACTGCCAGCCGGCAAGGAGAGGCTGCGCCCAGCCAGTTGCTCGAGATTACGGTAGTGCCTGTTGCCTTGCTTCGACACCACCACTAACGGCACTTCGCGGCGGATCGCGGCGCTGGCGCTGACTTCGTGACCAGTACGCACATTCAGCAACTCACCTGGCGCAACCAGATCACCCTCACCACGCTGCAGCGCGCCCAGTAATTGATCCTTGGCCTTGGGGATGATTTTCAGACTGAGGCTGCGCCCATCGCGGGCATTACGGTTGAGGTACTGCTCGAATGCGCGCAGACGGTGGTACTCGATACCGATGCCCTGCCCCTTGACCAGGCCAGAGCTATTACGACTTTGATTGACCAGCACGCGCAGCTCACCGCTGCTGCGAATAGCTGGCAGATCACGGGCACTGCGGGCCTGACTGCCGACCTCCGGTGGGCCGGCCACGCGCGCACTGACCGACAACGGCAGCGCAGCCAGCAGGCACAGGATCAGCAGCAATCGCGACATCGATTCTCCAGGAAAGGCGGACAGCCGCCAGAGCCTCTAGGTGGCCTGCGCCTCGCCGGTGCGCGCCAGGCGGCGTCAGACCTTGCGACCGCCAAACGAGTTCCACGGTCAGCAGGGGCGCGGAGATTGGCACAGCAGAGCGCCGCCGCGCCACCCCATATCCTTGCACCAAACTTAAAAATGACGAGCAAGTTATTGTTTTAAATCACATTCCTGACGAATGGACGGCTTCTGCTATCCTGCTCTTCCGCGTCCAGCAGGTGGCACCATGCAGCTCATCGACATCGCCGTCAATCTCACCCATCCCAGCCTTGCAGTTCAGGCCGAAGTACTGCTGCAGCGGGCCTATGCCGCAGGCATCTGTCAGATGGTGCTGACCGGCACCAGTCTGAACGAAAGCGAGGCGAGCCTGACACTTTGCCGACAACTGGACGAAAGCGGCCAGCGTCTGTTCAGCACGGCAGGGGTTCATCCACACGATGCCAGCAGTTGGGATGCCAGTAGCGGCAATGCCCTCAAGGCCCTGCTAAAGGAACCGCAGGTGCGCGCTGTGGGTGAATGCGGGCTCGATTTCGACCGGGACTTCTCACCACGCCATCTGCAGGAAAAAGCCTTGGAAGAACAGTTGGCACTGGCCGCGGAACTGCAAATGCCGGTGTTTCTCCATGAACGTGAAGCCAGCCAGCGCCTGCTGGACATCCTGCGCGATTATCGCGATCGACTACCTGCGGCTGTCGTTCATTGCTTCACCGGAGAGCGCCGCGCACTCTTTGCCTATCTCGATCTCGACCTGCATATCGGCATCACCGGCTGGGTCTGCGACGAACGGCGCGGCACACACCTGCACCCGCTGCTCAAGGACATTCCCGCCGAGCGCCTGATGCTCGAGACCGATGCCCCCTTCCTGCTACCGCGAACCTTGCGACCAAAGCCCAAGAGCGGACGCAACGAACCCGCCTACCTCGGCGAGGTGCTGCGTGAGGTGGCGCTGCACCGAGGGCAGAGCGAAGACACCCTGGCCGCACAGACCACAGCCTGTGCACGGGCTTTTTTCGGCCTACCCGTCCTGTTGCAAAGCTCACCGACGGAGTCTTGATTGACGTCAAGACTCCGGCTTTTTTTCTCGGCATACTGCTGGCACTTGGCCTGCTATTGTAAACCGACGCTGTTTACTAAGGCCTGCCTGCCAACAGTGAATGCAGCGAGATGGATAACCAAAGCATGGGCGCCTGGATCAGCAATCTTTCTCTCAAGTACAAATTCTGGGCGGTCAATGCCGTTGCCTTCGTCATCAGCCTGATGCTGGTACTGTTCGCCTTGCAGACCGAACAGCAGGCGCGCAGCGCTGATGCCCGGTTGGCAGCGATCGAGCAGGCGCACCTGCTCCAGCAGTGGCCACAGCAGGCGACATTGCCCAACGCGAGCAACGTCCAGGTTCTTCCGGGCAACAACCTGCCTGGGACTCAAGGCGCCCCGGACTACAGCGGCTGGCAGGCACTGCCTCATGACGCCTGGTTCGCAGAATCGCCCTTGATCGGCGCCCAGCGCATAACCCTCAGCGATGGACGCAACCTGGCGATCATGGCGCGTGCGCCCAGCCTGCTCGATCTGTTCATCCAACATGCCTTCACTTATGCCATTGCCGTCGCCGGACTGATGTTGCTGCTGCTGGCGGCCTCACAGTTATTGATTCGTTTTCTGCTCAGCCACCTCAACACCCTCAAGGATGTGATGGTGCAAGCCGAGCGCAGTGGCGACCTGTCGCTGCGCGCACCGCTGAACAGTCGTGATGAGGTCGGACAGATGGCCGCCGCCTTCAATGCCATGCAGGCCGGCTACCAACGTGTGGTCGGCACCGTCGGCCAGGTCGCCAGTGAACTGAACAATGGCACTCGCGACATGGCCGAACGCATGGGCGCGGTGCGCCAGGGCATGCTCAGTCAGCAAAGTGAAACCGACCAGGCCGCTACCGCGATCAATGAAATGTCGGCGACCGTGCAGCATATTGCCGAGCATGCCGGTGCCACCCGTGATCAATCCCTGAGTGCAGACCAACTGGCCCGCGCCGGCCAGCAAGTGGTCGAGCGCGTCGAACAATCCATCGCGGCCCTGTCCCAAGGTGTTCGCCAGAGTGCTGGCAGCATCGAGCGCCTGGCCGAGGACAGCCAACACATCAATCGCGTGGTCGGAGTGATTCACGGCATCGCCGAACAGACCAATCTGCTAGCGCTCAATGCCGCCATTGAGGCCGCTCGCGCCGGTGAAATGGGGCGTGGTTTCGCCGTCGTCGCTGATGAAGTACGCAATCTGGCCAAGCGCGTGCAGGACTCCACTGATGAAATCACCCAGATGATCGGCAGCCTGCAAGGTGGCACGCGCGACGCCGTGGAGTTCATGCGGGAAAGCTCGGAGAACGCCAACCTCTGTGTGCAACTGGCCAAAGAAGCCGGAGAATCGTTGACGGCGATCACTTCCGCCGTGGCGCTGATGCGTGAAAGCAATACGCAGATTGCCGTGGCTGCAACGCAGCAAAGTCAGGTTGCTGAAGAAATGAGCCGCTCGGTGGTGGGTATCCGGGATGTCACCGAGCAGACAGTTGGCCAAACCCTCGAATCAGCCGCCACCAGCCAGCAGTTGGCGCAACTGGCAGGCGAACTGAACAAGGCCATCGGCCAACTGCGGCTTTAGCAGGCCGCTGAAAAAAGCAGACGATGGCTGCAGGGATACAGGAAGTCGCACGAGGCAGCCAGCCAAGGCCGAGATGACAGTGCAACGGCCTGTTGATCAGCAGGGCCGGCATAAATCTATCCAGGCAATAGCCAGGCGCAATTCGTCGCGTGGCCTTGACGGTTCTAGACTCAGCTTGTCGAGTCGAGGACCGCATCATGAACAAACGCCTTCCCAACCTGCCGAGCCGGCAGTGGCGCCACTATGCCGACCAGCACCCGCATCCGACCAATCTGCTGTTGCACCTGCTCGCCATACCGCTGTTTCTGCTATCGCTGGCGCTGCTGCTGATCGGACTCTGGCAACCGGGCTTCGTACCTCTGGCGCTGGGCGCCATCGGCCTGTATGCCGCCCTGGCCCTGCAGGCGCACGGCCATCGCCTGTAGCTGAGTCAGTCTGGGCTTTTCCACGGTAAACGCGACACCTGCAAGCGCCTGTTGCTGAAGTCGTATTTCACCTTACCGCGCCTCGTCCTCAACGGCGGCCGGTGGCGCGCCTGGCGCAAGCGCAGCCCGCCTGCACGGCGCCGCGCCTGACAGGTTGCTGGATAACCAGCAACATTGTCTGCCGTTCTCAACGAGCTGCCAGAGGCCTGCACACTCAGCCAAATACTGTGACGGTCTGCCGACTCAGGGCGATCAGTTCCCCCGCAGGGCTCCATATTGCAGCGGCCACATGGCCATAGCCATCGCGGGCATATTCGATATCGGCACGATACAGGCACCATTCATCGCTGCTCAGTGTGCGCAGCGGCTGGATGAATTCGATGGTCCAGGTCAGCGAGCTGCCCGGTGCCGGACTCTTCAGGTGCGGCAACACGGCTGGCGGCCAGGCATCGACCAATGCCAGCAAGTGAGCTTCGGTCATCGCCTGTGGCGCACGCTCATCACGCAGACGCACCCAACCGCCCATCTGCCGGGATGGTGTATTGCTGAACGGCATGCCACCTATACCCCAGCGCATGGCCAGAAAGCGGGTAAATTCCGGCGTGACGTTGCGTACGTAAGGCAGCTCCTGGCATTGCTCGGGCGGTGTAATCTGCGGCGCCGCAAGCGCCTCAACGGCGACCGACGACGGTCGCGAAGCACCAAAGCTGCCCTGGACTACGGTCATCACCTGACCATCCTGAACCGCACGCAAGAGCATCTGACTGACCGCCTTGCCTTCACGCAAGACTTCTGCCTGAAAGCTCACGGGCACATCCGCCGCCACCGGCCCGACGAAGGTGATCGCCAGCGAGCGCAGCGGGCGACCATTGGGCACCTTGGCGCGCATGGCTTCAAACGCCAGCGCAGCGACCAGACCACCGAAACTGGCGCGTCCCTGCCCCCACTCGGGAGGTATTACCACCGCGTCCGGATCACGGCGTACGGCTTCGAGCATTTCGGAGAAGATCATAAGCACCTCGGCATTCATCGATGGCGACGATCTTAGGGGATGCAGGTCACGCGCCGATAGCCCGAAAGAATGGCGATTCGGTCATTTTGACGGCTAAATGTCGCCTTATTGCCTATTGGGGAGATCGCCGTAAAGCGCCAGCAACGCGTCATCTGCACGTCGTTGCGCAGCCCGTTGGGCCTGCAGCCAGACTACACGGCAAGGCTTCAATGCATCCAACGCCTCGGCCTGTGCCAACCACTGCAGAGCGTCATGCCAGTCACCCAGTGCGCTCTGCGCACGCTTGAGCCTCTGTTGAGCGGCTTTGCTCAGGCCACTGTGTTGCGGATAGGTTTCAGCACCGTAGCGTACACGCTTGATCAACAGCCGCAGACGGTGGCGATCATGGGCTGGATCACGCAGGGCTTGGGCCAGGCGCCGTTGCTGGCGGCGCAAGCGCAGGCGAATGCGTCGGCCCAGATCACTTAACAATCCCTGGCTGGCAGCCTCACGCCAACTCGACGGCCAACGGTCGAGCAGATGCAGTAGATCCATCAGCTCACGGGAGCCCGCAATCATGGCGTAGCCCGCCGCCCGTGATGGGGCATCCGCCGGCAACAGGTGTGCAAGCGCTCTGCGGGCCAGCTCGGCCAATAACACCTCACGATCACGCAGCGGGCCACTGATACGCCCCAGCACGGCTGCGCCCTGCTCCAGAGTATCGACGCCGGGCAAACCGCGCAGCGGACGCAACAGGCTACGCAGTTGACGCAAGGCGATACGCAAATCATGCAGTGCTTCGCTGTCGGTACAGTCGGCCAAGCGTGCCTGACAGGCATAAAGACGTACCTGCAAGGCCAGAACATGTTGCAGGCAATGTGTGCTCACATCATTCATGCGCAATCTCCCCAAACCAGGATCCTGGCCACAGGTAGTCTACCCCTCACGCGAAAAACGCCAGGGCAAGGCCTTGCGCAACGCCCTCAGTGCTTTGAGCAAAGCGGCACGCGAAGCAGGTTGCAGGGCATAGCGCTGCTGTTCGAAACAACGCGCGAAGGCCTCGATCTGCTCAGCCTGAGCCGGCAATTCGCGGGCAGCGCGCAGGGCGAACGAGCGGGCGCCCTCACCTGTTTCGCGGCGCACACCATGGCGCGCCAGCAGCCGCTCAAACTTGCGGAACACCTGACGCTGCGGATCAGGCCTCTGTCGCCAGGGCTTGAGCAACCACAGCGCCAGCATACCCAGCAACAGCGCACCCGTACCCACAATGGCCAGCGCCAGACGTTGCCAGTCAAGACTGCCGAACCAGTTCTGCAGCAGCTTCAACTGCTGCTCACCCTGATAGCCGAGAACCCAGCGCTGCCAGCCGTAGTTCAGATTTTCCCAACTCATGCGCAGTTGATTGAGCCAGGCCAGCTCACGATAACGCAGCGGCGAGAAAGGCTGATCCTCGAGAAAACCATCCGCTTCGGTCAACGCCTCCTCCAAGCCCTGCTCGATACGCTCGGGGGCAACCTGGAAGGTCGGATCCACACTCCGCCAACCCTGACCTGGCTGCCAATATTCGACCCAGGCATGCGCATCGAACTGACGCACCTGAACGTAGTTGCCACTGGGGTTGAGCTCGCCGCCCTGGTAACCGGCCACGACCCGCGCCGGAATGCCCGCCGCACGCAGCACGAAGGTCATGGCGCCGGCATAGTGCGCGCAAAACCCACGTCGGGTGTCGAACAGAAACTCGTCAATACTGTCAGCGCCCAATGGCTGGGGGCGCAGGGTGTAGACATAAGGCTCACGGTTGAAATGCTGCAACACGGCCGCGACCAGTGCATCGCTCTGGGGGTACTGTGCCCTCAGCTCGGCCGCCCAGGCGCGGCTACGCGGATCGCCCTGCGGCGGCAACTGCAGGGACTGACGCAGTCCAGGCAGTTCGGCCTGCCCCTCACGCACGGACTCTGGCCAGGATCGCACCTGATACAGCAGTGGCCGGTCTACAGGGCGCTGCCGCTGCCAGCGGAAGTCACTCATCATCCGCCCGCTGTCCTGGGTCATCTCGCCAACGTCGAGGGCAAACAGCCAGCGTTTGCCACTGGGCTGCATGATGATGCTGTAGTCGAGCGGGTCACCAGCCCTGCTCCATTGCGGCGTCAGGGGCACGTCAGCGTATGCGGACTGCGACCAACGCCGGCCATCGAAGCGCTCCAGCGTCAGGGCACGCCAGTACAGTTGCCCCCTCGGCGGTACTTCGCCCTCGAAACTGGCGCGAAACGCCAATGCCGAGGAACGACTGAGTTCGGCGATATCGGCAGGTTCCATGCTGTCCGAGAGGCCGGTAACCCCCTTATCGCTGGGCAGTGGCAGCGACCACAGCGGCCCCATGCGGGGAAAGAAGACAAACAGCAGCACCATCAGGGGTATCGCCTGCAGCATCAGGCCACCTGCCAGGCGTAGCGTCGGCCAGGGGCGCTCGGCAAAACCACTGTGCTGCAGACCAACCAGGGCAGCCAGCAAAGCAGCCACCGGCAACAGACTGTAAAGTGCAGCCAGGATGCCGTCCTCGAAAAGATAAGCGGTCACTGCACAAAAGAAACCGAGGAAAATCAGCACCCATGCGTCACGTCGCGTGCGCATCTCCAGCAACTTGAGAACGAAGGTCGCGATCAGCAGTACCACAGCGGCATCCAGCCCGACCAACGTACCACGCGAAAGCAGGATGCCGGCCAGTACCAGCAGCATCAACCCGCCTTTGGCCCAGCCACTGGGATAAGGAGCACGCATGCGGAAGATCTGCACGCGCCAGGCAGCCGCACCCAGCCACAGCACGATCATCCACAGCGGTAAATGCACCAGATGCGGCACGATCACCAGCATCTGGGCGACCAGCAACCAGATCAGGGCAATACGCGGGATGCCCGGACTGCTCATGGATGCGCTCCAAACAACGCCAGAGCACGCAGGCAGGTATCGCGGTGACCCTCACCAAGATCCGGGGCGATCACCTGCCCGGGTAATTGCAGACCGAAGGCCTGCTGACGCTGAGAAAACTGCAACACCCAATGACAGAGCAGCGACAGTCGCGATTCGTTGTCGCCCCCCAGACTGTCGAAATCCAGCCACAGGTCACGCCCGCTGAGCATGGCGAAATCCTTGACCAATAGCCCCTGGCCACGCGAATAGGCCTTCCAGTCCAGGCGCCTTTTCGAGTCGCCCGGCTGATATTCACGTAACCCTTGAAAATCGTCGGCGCCCTGGCCACGGGCACGCCGGCCCTCCTCTTGCTCGTCGCCCAGGCCCGCAGACAAAGGCAGATCGCCTTCCAGCGGTCGCGGGTAGACCAACACAGCCTGGTCAAGGTCGACCCAGCTCCAGGCCACCAGCAACCCCAGGGGGAAACGACTTTCCACACGCAGACGCTCAGGCCTGAGCCAGCCACGTCGCATGGCGGGCAGACTCAGCTCCACCTCACTCTGTCCTTCTCGTGGCACATCACGCAGCACCAGCTCGGCTGGCGGCCAACCGAGCGCGACGGCCTGATGCTCACGCTCGCGGCTCTCCAGGCGCACGCGAAAACGTGCCTGTTCGCCGACGAACACAGCCCCATCGCCACCGGCCTTGAGGATCAACCCGGCCAGGTTGCGGTAGGTGTGCAGAATGGCCACGACGAACACCGACATCAGCAAAAAGGTCAGGCCATAGGCCAGGCTATTCTGATAATTGATGCCCACCAGGAGCATCAGCAGCAACGCGACGGCAAAGGCGCCACCCACCCGGCTGGGCAGGATGAAAATACGCCGTTGATTGAGGCGCACACTGGCTGCGGGTGGAATACGCCTGGCCAGCCAGCGCTGCCAGAGCGGTTTGAGCCCAGTGCGCATCAGAGCGCCGGCACTTCACGCAGTAACCACTGCACCAGACTCCCACCGCCATGCCCCGCAGGATCGGCGCGCTCGCGCAGGCGATGGCCGACCACCGAGGGCAATACGGCCTGCACATCTTCGGGAATCACGTAATCACGTTCAGCCAGCAAGGCCCAGGCCCGTGCCGCCGCTAACAGGGCCAGGCTGGCTCGCGGCGACAGCCCCCAGACGAACTGCGACTGGCTTCGGGTCGCCTCGACCAGGCGCAGCACATAGTCGACCAGCGCGTCGCTGGCGCGCACTCCAGGCACCTGCGCCTGCAACCGCGCCAGTTCAGTGTGATCGAGAATGGGTTCCAGGCGTGGCAGCAGATCGCGCCGCGCATCGCCCAGCAGCAGCGCGCGCTCTGCGGCTTGTGCCGGATAGCCCAGCGACAGCCGCATGAGAAAGCGGTCGAGCTGGGATTCCGGCAAGGCGAAGGTACCACCGCTGCTGACCGGGTTCTGCGTGGCAATGACGAAAAACGGCTCGGGCAATGGCCGGGTTGCACCCTCGATGGTCACCTGGCCCTCCTCCATGGCTTCGAGCAGCGCACTCTGGCTCTTGGGCGTGGCGCGGTTGATCTCGTCGGCCAGTACCAGTTCGGCGAAGATCGGCCCGGGATGAAAGACGAACTGCCCGCTGTCCTTGTCGAACACCGAGGTACCGAGGATGTCGCCGGGCAACAGGTCGGAAGTGAACTGGATACGCTGGAAGCTCAGCCCCAGCACACGGGCCAGGGCATGACTGAGGGTGGTCTTGCCCATACCCGGCAGGTCTTCGATCAGCAAGTGCCCCCGTGCCAACAGGCAGGTCAGCGCAAGGCGCACCTGCCCCTCTTTGCCCAACACCACCTGATTGACCGCGTCGAGACAGGCATCGAGTTTGCTTCGCATTGTTGGCTCCTTGTGCAGAAAACCGATGCTACTGGGGCGCAGGCATGCAGCATAGCACCGTGACATTTTTGCTCACGAAACTGTGAGGTCAGCCGCTATGCCAGGCGAAATTGCCCGGCCATTCCCTGCAGCTCGCGCCCAAGCTCGGCCAACTGAATGCTCGATGCAGCGGTTTCGTCCATGGCCGTGGCCGACTGATCGGCAATATCACGGATCGAGGTGACGCTACGGTTGATCTCCTCGGCCACGGCAGTCTGCTGCTCGGCCGCAGCAGCGATCTGCTGGTTCATCTCCGAGATCAGGCTCACGGCCTCGGCAATGGCCGCCAAGGCGCCCTCGGTCTGGTTCGCGTCACCAACGGTCAGACCGACCAGACTGGCACTCTGCTCCATATCCAGCACCGCGCGACGACTGCCCTCACGCAGGGCAGCAATCAGCGACTCGATTTCGCGGGTCGATTGCTGGGTGCGCCTGGCCAAGGCACGCACTTCATCGGCGACCACAGCGAAACCGCGCCCCTGTTCACCCGCGCGCGCCGCCTCGATGGCCGCATTGAGCGCCAGCAGGTTGGTTTGCTCGGCCACACTCTTGATCACCTCGAGTACTGCGTCGATACGCTGGGTGTCCTGGCTCAGGCGCTGAATACTCTGCGTGGTGACCTCCATGGCCTGAGCCAACTGTTCGATACGCTGCAGGGTTTGACGCACCACCTGGCTGCCCGCGTCAACGCGCTGGTCGGCCTGCCCGGTCGAGGCCGCTGCCGCCTCGGCGTTACGTGCCACCTCATGCACCGTGGCCGTCATCTCGCTCATCGCTGTGGCAACCTGGTCGGTTTCCAGCCGCTGGCCGTTGACGCCCTGACGCGTCTGCTCAGCGGTCGCCGAAAGGGTCTGAGCCGAGCTGGAAATCTGCGCCACGCCGCCTTGCAGACGGCCCACCATCTCCCGCAGGTTATCCGCCATGCGCTGCATGGCCGCCAGCAACTGACCGATCTCGTCGTGACGATCCTGGTCAATGCGCACACTGAGATCGCCAGCCGCAATGGACTCGGCAAGGCCTATCACCCGTTTGAGCGGACGCACGATGGCCAGGCTAATCATGACTGCAGCGCCAAACCCGAACAGCAGGGCCAGGGCCGCTGCCGCGATAATCAGGCCACTGCTGGCCTGACGCTCGGCCCGCATGGCCTTGCGCTGAGTGTCCAGAGCCAGATCAACGCGCTGCAGCAACTGCTCGACCTGGGCGACCAGTTGCCCGTACACCTGTTTTTGTTGCTGCAGCAGAGTCGCGTACTCCCTCAGACGCTCGTTGAAAGAATCAACGTTGACGACGACATCACCGAGCACAGCCGCATAGCCGGGATCCTCCAGCGCATCGCGTAGTTCCGCGGCCAGGGCCTGCGCCTCACGGGCTTGGGCGATTTCGCTCTGTTCGTTGTCTGCACTGCGCCGGCTGGCCTCCAGACGTTGGCGTGCCTGATCCAGCGCCTGGAGCAGCAACTGGTGAACCTTGCCGACTTTAACGGCCTGTAACACCGAATCGCCGCCCTGCTCGCCCTGGGAGTTCTTGAGCAGATCGACACCATCTTCGGACAAGCCTTCCTGTAGCAGATCCAGGCTATTGGCAGCGCTGACCACCAGCCAGTCAGCGGCTTGCAGCGACAGCTGCATGTTATCGGTGAGTTCGACATAGCGGGCAAAGGCACTGCGATAGTCGGCCAACGCCGGCTCGACCTGCGCCATGATCGCAGCTGTTTCACTATCCAGTTCGGCCTGTAGCGCCTGGCCGGTCTGCAGGATCTCCTCGGCTTGCTCAGCCAGAAGCTCGGCATGCTGTTTGTCCCCGCTCAGGGCAAACGCCTGTTCGCTCTGACGCATGCGCAGCACCTGCTCGCCGAGGGCACTCATGCGTTGCTGCAGTTCGGCGCCTGCACTGACCTCACGCAACGCCAGTAAACCGGTTGCGGCCACCAGAGCGGTCAGGATCAACACCAGAGCGAAACCCAGCATCAGCTTGCTGGCCGTGCTCAGACTGGACAACCGCCTACCCCATGAGCCACCCATGACATCTCCCCTGTCGACTGAAGCCAAGCCTGATCCCTGAACATAGAAGCGCAGGACTGCTGGCGACAAGCCAGCAGTCGTCGGGATGGCCGGGAGAGTTATGTCGGCGTCGCTTTCAGAACGGGTTCAGGGGCGCTGCAGCTGGAACAGATCCCGGGTGCGGCAATAGGCACTTGCGCCCAGACGTCCGACCAGATCGAGCTTGAGTGGATCGAGCCGCCCCTGCTCATTGAGCACGGCATCGTCGATATGCGCCAGCAGCACCTCGGCGAAGATCAGATGACAGGTGGGGTTTTCCAGCGGATAGGGCTGGATCTGCGCCACGCGGCACTCGAAGGTCACTGCAGCTGCGCTGACCCGCGGCACGTCGATCCGTACACAAGGCTGGCTGGCAATGCCGCAATGGACGAATTCGCTGACCTCGTGAGGCAGGATTGCAGCGCTGGCGTTCATCGCCTCGGCCTGGGCGAAGCTGACAAGTTGAATCGCCAGCTCGCCGCTGGACTGGGCATTGCGCAGCGTATCCTTGAGACTGCCGTCGTCACGGGTGTTGACATTGACCAGTAAGGTCGGCGGATTGTCGCTGATCACCTGAAAGAAGCTGAACGGCGCCAGGTTGGCTACACCATCGGCCGAGCGGGTCGACACCCAGGCAATCGGCCGTGGCGTGACACTGGACGCCAGCCAGCGATAAGCCTCGAGCGGGCTCAGATCAGCGAAATCGATCTGCATCAGCGCCCCGCTCGCGACTCGCGTATGTAAAAGCGCGCACGCTCGGCCTTGCTGACGCAGCCTTCATAAGCTTCGAACTGCTGCTGAGTCTTGGCAGCGGTCAGCAGCGAAAGCGCCTTGGAATAGCTCACCGTACCGGCAAAGCCTTCGGCCTCGGCGATGCTCAGCTCCTTCCAGGCGGCATCCAGCTGGTTGGCGCAGGTTTCGCGGTAAACGGTCTTGCCGGCACAGCCGGTGAGCATCACCGCCAACAGCGGCAAACAGATCCAGTGTTTCATCGACCACACTCCTCGGGAGGGACAGGACTACGGGTTGGCCCATCTATGACGCTTCGCCAGCACGAAAGTGCCCGGCTTACACAGCGTTTCGTTCACGCAGATAATGCACCACTGCTTTCTGCTCGCCGGCAAATTCTATACGCCCGGATTTGCTCTCGCGCTGGAAGACGTACATGGGATCGTAGTATTCGACCAGCAAGGCCTCGATCCAGCCACGATGCGTATCCACCTGACCATCGGTTTGCTGCTCCTGCAATGCCTGCTCCATGATCGCGGCAAGACGCTGATAACGCTCACCACCCAGACGCCGGGTGATATTAGCCAGACTCTCGCGCAAGCGCGCGGCGAATGCCAGAAAACCCTCTTGCGCACCCAAAGCCGCCACGAACTCGGCACACAGCTCGACCACATAGGCTTGCAGGATACGCTCCACCCGATTGGCCACGCTGTCTTCCAGCCACACCAACGGATAGTGTTGCATGGCCTGGTACAGCTGCAATGGCAGGGAGCAGCGCCCGATCAGGCGCGCCTCATCCTCCAGCACGAATTGCTGCTGTCCAGCGGCACGGCGCTTGAGCAGATCGATGCTCAGGGCATTCTCGAAATCGATCTGTGCGGGCTGGGCGCTCGCACGCTTGCCGAAGCTGGAACCACGGTGATTGGCATGCGCCTCCAGGTCCAGGCTGTTGCTCAGCTGGCTGAGCACCTCGGTCTTGCCGGTGCCGGTCATCCCGCCCACCAGCACGAAATCGCACGCTTGCACGGCCTCTTCGGTGGTCTGCAAAAGGAAGGTGCGCATGGCCTTGTAACCACCGACCACGCGGGGATAGTCGATACCTGCTTCGGTTTTCAGCCATTGCTGAACAATCTGTGAGCGCAAGCCACCGCGAAAGCAGTACAGATAACCGTCAGGGTTGGCCTTGGCAAAGGCGGCCCAGGCCTCGATGCGCTCGGCCCTGGCAGGGCCGCTGACCAGTTGGTGGCCCAATTCGATGGCCGCCTGCTGGCCTTGCTGCTTGTAGCACGTCCCGACCTTCTGTCGTTCGATGTCGGTCATCAGCGGCAAATTGATCACGCCCGGGAAGGCGCCTTTGTGGAATTCGACCGGTGCGCGGGTATCCATCATCGCCCGGTCATGCAGGAACAGCTCGCGGTAGTCGGTGCAGTTGTCGCGCATCAGCACACCTCGACCGCGTAACGCTGTCGCTCGACCATCTCACCGATGGGCGCCAGCTCCAGCGCCAGTTCGGTGGCCGTGGCGAGGAACTCGGCCTCACCCTCCGGCGCCACGGCTATCAGCAGGCCACCGCTGGTCTGCGGGTCACACAGCAGCAGCTTGGCGAGCTCGGGCAACGGCGCGATCTTGTCACCGTAACTGTCGAAATTGCGCAAGGTGCCACCCGGTACGCAGCCTTGCTCCAGATAGTGCTCGACACCCTCCAGGCGCGGCACGCGGGCGAACTCGATGCGGGCACTCAGGCCACTGCCATCGGCCATTTCCACCAGGTGGCCAAGCAGGCCGAAGCCGGTGACGTCGGTCATTGCACGCACGCCGGCGAGCTTGCCAAAACGGCTGCCCGGTTTGTTCAGGGTGCACATCCAGTCACGCGCCAGACCAATGTCCGCCTCGCGCAGCTTGGCCTTCTTCTCCGCCGTGGTGAAAATGCCGATGCCCAGCGGCTTGGTCAGGTACAGCTTGCAACCAGCCGTGGCGGTATCGTTGCGTTTCATGTTGGCCTTGCTCACCAGGCCGGTCACGGCCAGGCCGAAAATCGGTTCCGGGGCATCGATCGAGTGACCGCCCGCCAGCGGGATGCCGGCTGCATCACACACGGCGCGGCCACCGCGGATCACGTCGCGTGCCACTTCCGGCGCGAGCACGTTGACCGGCCAGCCAAGGATAGCGATGGCCATCAACGGGTCACCTCCCATGGCATAAATATCGCTGATGGCATTGGTCGCGGCGATGCGGCCGAAATCATAGGGATCATCGACGATCGGCATGAAGAAGTCGGTGGTCGAGACCACCCCGCGCTCTTCGTCGATGGCATAGACCGCGGCATCGTCGCGCGAGGCGTTGCCTACCCATAGGCGCGGGTCGAGATTCTGCGCACCGCTGCCGGCGAGAATCACCTCCAGCACCTTGGGCGAAATCTTGCAGCCGCAACCGGCGCCGTGGCTGTACTGGGTCAAACGGATTGGCTCGCTCATGTCACTCTCTTGCATCGACGACTGGTGGCGGATTCTAGCAAAGACTGCATGGTCTGCCTTGGCTCAACGCTAGCGTGCGAGTAAGGTCGATGCTTCACAGGGGGAACCATCGATGAGCAAAAAAGTGGCGCTGGTATTGGGCTCAGGAGGTGCGCGCGGCTATGCGCACATCGGTGTGATCGAGGAGTTGCAGGAGCGCGGTTATGAAATCGGCTGCATCGCCGGCTGCTCGATGGGCGCGGTGGTCGGCGGTATTTTCGCTGCCGGCAAGTTGCGCGAATACCGTGAATGGACGGAAAGCCTGGATTATCTGGACGTGCTGCGCCTGCTCGACGTCAGCTTCCGTCTCGGAGCCATTCGCGGTGAGCGGGTGTTCGGGCGGATTCAGGAGATCGTTGGCGACGTGGATATCGAAAACCTCGCCATCCCCTTCACCGCCGTCGCCACCGATCTGACCAACCAACAGGAAATCTGGTTTCAGGAAGGCTGCCTGCACCAGGCGATGCGCGCCTCAGCGGCGATCCCCAGCCTGTTCACCCCGGTCATCCAGGGCAAGCGCATGCTGGTCGACGGCGGCCTGCTCAACCCGTTGCCGATCGTCCCGGTGGTGTCCAGCCATTGCGATCTGATCATCGCGGTCAACCTCAACGCCACCAATCAGAATCACTACCAGTTGCCTGTGATCGAACGCCCTGCCGCTCTCAAGGGGCGCATCGACCAGTTGATGACGTCGCTCGGCTCGCGTCTGCCAAGTTTTCGCCGCAAGGGCGGTGACGAAACGCTGCTGCTCACCGGAGAGCAGCGCCTGAGTGATGACATAGCCCCTGCGGCAGCCCCAGACCGCAAGGAGAATGACGCCACCCCCCGATCCGCAAGCGGCTCGCGCGTTGCTGAGTTCAGCGGACCTGGCTCGCTGTTGGAGCTGGTCAACCAGAGTTTCGAGGTGATGCAGACCTCATTGGCACAGTACAAGATCGCAGGCTATCCACCGGATATCCTGATCAATGTACCCAAGCGCGTCTGCCGCTTTTTCGAGTTCTACAAGGCACCGGAGCTGATCATGCTGGGTCGGCAGATCGCCCGCGACACCCTCGACAAATACGAACGCGAACGCGGCTGATCAGCCGTGCCTTTGCTCACCAGGCAACGGTTTATCGACCATCGTTTCAGCGGGCGGCGCCTTGTCCGCCACCCAATCACTGAGCAGGCTGTAGGCCACCGCCAGCAAGGTCGGGCCGAGGAACAGCCCCATGAAGCCAAATGCCAGGATGCCGCCGAATACGCCGAGCAGCACCACCACCAGCGGCAGGTTGCCACCACGGCTGATCAGATACGGCTTGAGGATGTTATCCACCCCACTGATGATGAAGAAGCCCCAGATACCCAGGAAGATCGCCATGCCGATCTCCCCCTGCCACACCAGCCAGGCCACGGCGGGGCCCCAGATCAGCGGAGGGATCATGATGAAGCTGAAGGCGAAGGTCAGCAGACCCAGTACCAGCGCGCCCGGCACTCCGGCGATGACGAAACCGATGTAGGCCAGCACGGCCTGCGCGGCGGCGGTACCAATCACACCGTTGACCACGCGCTGCACGGTACCGGCCACCAATTCCAGATAATGGTCGGCACGCCCGCCGATCAGCCGCTCCAGCAGGCTGTGCACGAACACAGCCAGACGCGGCCCGTCACGGTAGAAAAAGAACACCAGCACCAGGCTGAGGGCCAGTTCGACCATACCCCCACCGATCTTCGCGCTGCGCGCCACCAGCCAATTACCCACCTGGCCCAGATAAGGACGCAGGGTGTCGAAGAACGCTGCGCCCTGCTGATCGATGGTGCGCCACAGCTCGACCAGGCGTTCGCCCACCAGTGGAATGCCGGCCAGCCAGCTCGGCGGTGGCGGCAGACCTTCGACTTGCAGATCCTTGACCAGCGCGTTGGCGTCCTTGATATGGTCGGCCAGATTGAAGCCAAGCCACACCAGTGGCACGGCTACCATGATGACCCAGACCCCGGTCAGGATACCCGCCGCCAATGCCATACGGCCTTTGAGCAATAGCGTCAGCAGGCGCATCAGCGGCCAACTGGCAAAGGCCAGCACAGCGGCCCAGAACAGCGCCGACCAAAAGGGTGCAAGCACCCACAGGCTGGCAGCCAGCAGGCCAAGCAGCAGGATCTGCACCAGCAGACGATCATTAGTGGCCATCGAGCGAAACTCCCTTCGACGAAACGACAAAGCGCCCTTACGGGCGCTCTGTATAGGCGATTGCGAACACTAGCTTAACGCAACAACCGGACGCTCAGTGCACCATCCACTGCATCGCCAAGTTCCAGACGCGCTTCGCGTACACGCTGCGCCATCAACGCCTCACGCCAGGCCTCGGCCTGACTACCCGCGAGGGTAACGCGCAGCGTGCTGTCCAGATTGAGGCTGCGTGCCAGTACGTCCACCCAGGCGCTGTCAGCCTTGGCTTCATCGGGCAGCTTGAGTTGCCCGTCGGAACGCAGTTGACGCAACAAGGTTGCCGGCGTCGGCAGCAATTCACCCAATGGTGCGTCGGCATCCAGTTGCTCGGCATGCAGATAGGCACGGCGATTGCCACGGGTGATGCTGTACAGAGCCAGCAGACTCTCATGACTCGGCTCGGCCAGACGCAACAGCGCATAGGCCTGCTGGTCGTCGGCACCATACAGCGTGGCATTGCCGAATACCGAGTTGGCCCACAGGCTGCTGGCGCCGCACTCACGGCCCTGGCACCAGTAGAGCAATTCGGCGCCTTGTTCCAGCAGCGCTTCCCGTGCGGCCGTGAATACCTGATCGGCACTGTGAGTGCGGGGCAACTCGTAGGTCACCGCACGGTGCACGCCCTGCACGAGAATCTCCCGCTCGTAACGTAAACGCCCACTGATACGGCGAATCGAACCCTGCGGGTAGATACGCTCGATGTCGGGCGTTTCCTTGAATGCCACGATGTGGCTGGCAGGAAAACGCGGCAATACCTCAAGATCGCGACTGCCAGGCAGGTCAGACGCCAGTGCGGTGCCACTGCAAAAGGCAATCAGTGCTGCAGACAACAGCTTCGAGTGCACCCTCATCGAAAGGCAACCTGTTGCGGGCTGAGGGCAGACGTAGGTGCGAAGCAGTGAGTGACGACTTTTGACGGGTCGATCATGCGATCCTCCATGGCAGACCGCCACACCTTTCCCCAGGGCCGCAGGCAAGTCAAGGCAAGCGCAGGAATGGATTGAAACAATCCGCTACGAGCTGCGCACCCGATTCGTCATCCAGATGCAGATGATGCCCACCGGGTAGGCGATGCACCGCGAATGGCAGTTCCTGCAGCAACGCCTGCAGGTCCGCTTGCGCGCTCATCATGCCCTGCTCCGCCAGCACCAGACTGACCGGGCATTGCAGCGACTGGACGAATGCCCGGGCATGGGCCCAGCTCAGTCGTAGCGGTGACGGCAGGGTCAGGCGGCTGTCGGTACGCCAGGTGTAGCCGCCTGGCACTGGCATCAGTCCGCGCTGGGCGAGCAATTCGGCAGCCTCGCGACTGACCGCACCCACTCCCTTCATGCGTGCCTCAACCGCGCGCGCCATTTCGGCATACACCGGTTTGCGCTTGTCGCCGAGCCTCAGCCTGGCGCGCAAGGCTTCTCCGAGCTTCTCAGGCGCCTGCTCGGCCTCACCCGTGTAGGGCACCAGGCCATCGATCAAGGCCAGGCGCGCAATGCGCTCCGGCATCGCCCCCGCCAGTAACACAGCCGTAATCGCACCCATGGAGTGACCGAGGATGGAGAAACGCTGCCAACCAAACTGCTCGGCGACCTGCAGCACGTCATAGGCGTAATCCCATAGCGCGTAACCCGCGCCGGGCGCACGGTGGTCGGAGTGGCCATGGCCGGCAAAATCCAGTGCGACGATGCGCAGACCCTGAAGTTTCGGCGCCAGCCGCGCGAAGCTCGCTGCGTTATCCAGCCAGCCGTGCAGCGCCAGCACCGGCAAACCGTCCTCCGGCCCATAGAGATGCGCCGCCAACTCGATATGTGGCAGGCTCAGACGAACTTCCTCGAAATCCATGTTCATGCACGTTGCTCCTGGCTACCGGTCCAGCGGGTGAACAGCTGACGCAAAAGGTCGGCAGTGGCCTGTGGGCGCTCCAGCGGGAACATATGCCCGCCCGGCAGATTGTGGTACTCGGCGCGCGGCATGCGGCGCAGCAGGCGCGCATGATGCGGTAGCACCACCCGACTATGGCGGCCACGCACCATGGCCAGCGGCACCGCCAACTGCTGTGGTCGCCCTGGTGAAGTGTGCGGCACACTGCGATAGATACTGATCTCGGTGGCCGGATCGAATTTCAGCCGCAGCCCCTGCTCGCCCGACTGCAGACCATGACTGACATAGGCATCCAGGCACTCGGGATCGAAGCGGCGGAAGAGGCTCTTGCCGGCGAAGTAGTCGCGCGCCTCGACGAGATCGGCAAAGGCCTCACGGCGCCCCAGCGTGCGGCCGGCCGGGGTGATGCGGTCGATGAAGCCGAAGCGCTTGGCGGCGCGAATCACCATGCGGTCGGCCAGTGTCAGCACTGGTGAGTCGAGCATCACCACGCCGCGATACAGCTCGGGGCGAAGCAAGGCGGCATGATAATGCAGCACGCCGCCGAGCGAATGACCGACGCCCCAGACAGGTTCGTCGCCGCCCTCGAGGTGATGGATCAGCTCATCGACCAGATTCGACCAGTTGTCATTGACCGGAAAACGCGGGTCGTGGCCGTGCTGTTCCAGATGCTGCACCTGAAAATCCGGCGCCAGCGCGGCGAACAGCTTGCCGTAGGTGGCGGATGGAAAGCCGTTGGCATGTGCGAAGAAGATCGACTGCGGCATCTGTATAACTCGAAAAATCAATATTCCGGGATTTTCCGGCAGCCGCCGACGCGCGGCAATGACCGTAACGGCCATTGATGGCGACGCAATGGTCAGGGCTATAGCAGCAGACGTCTTACGATGCTGACCGCCACCAGCAGAAATACCAGGCCGCAAACAAAGTCGATGGTCGGCGCCACCTGCAGCAGCCGCTAACGCACTAGCACGTCCCCCGCCCCGACACACCGGCGCTCACCGCCATAGACGTAGCGATACAACCCCTGTCTCAGCAGGCCGACGTGATATTCCATCAGTCGTGCCAGAGCACGGCTTCGCTGCGCTGCTGCCATTCGGCGAAACGCTCGCCGTAGGTGCCTTCGATCACCGCGCGCTTGATCTTCAGGGTTGGGGTGAGGAAACCGTTCTCCACCGCCCAGACCTCCCTGACCAGCACCAGCCCCTGCAAGCGCTCATGCTGATCGAGGCGGTCATTGACCTCGGCAAGCAACGCCTTGAGGCTGCTTTCCAGCTCACCACGGCTATCGTTTGCGGCTTCCTGACGCCCCACATCGGACAGTACGCACAAGGCGATGGGTTGCGGCAGACCGTCGCCAACCACGCACACCTGCTCGATACGCGAGTGCTCACCGAGGCGGTTTTCGATCGGTGCCGGTGCCACGTACTTGCCCTTGCTGGTCTTGAAGATTTCCTTGATACGCCCAGTGAGGCGCAGATTGCCGTCGTGATCCTGCTCCCCCTTGTCGCCAGTGCGCAGGAAACCGTCGTCTGTCAGCGTCTCGGCAGTCTTGATCGGGTCCTTGTAGTAGCCCTGCATGGTCGCACCGCTGCGTACCTGCACTTCGCCGTCTTCGGCGATACGCACCTCGACACCCGGATTGTTCTGGCCAATCCAGCCCTGCTTGAACCTGCCAGGCAGGCAGACATGGGAATAGCCGCAGTTCTCGGTCATGCCATAAACCTCCTGGATCTCCATGCCCAGTCGGCGATACCAGTTGAGCAGCGCCTCGGGTACCGGCGCGGCACCGGATAGCGCATAGCGAATGGCGTCCAGGCCCAGACCGGCAAGTACCTTGCGACCGATGAAGCGGCCGATGATTGGCAGCCGCAGCAGACGATCGAGCTTCTGCGCCGGCATCTTGCTGTACACGCCCATCTGGAACTTGGTCCAGA
>CAZIZA010000012.1:0-26452 GCA_964543555.1 uncultured Pseudomonas sp. | reverse complement strand
CTACTTCATTTCCGGCAAGCGTGCTTCGCTCTTCACTTCGGTGAGGGCTACAGCTTGCGCCGGGACCACGACCTGTTGCTGACGCAGCAGATCCCCCATGGCCGCAACGACGCGGTACATCGAGAACTCTTCGCCATAGCGAACCTCGGTGTAGCGGCGATTGGCGGTGAACAGTTCGTTTTCACTGTCGAGCAGGTCGAGCAGGGTGCGTTGTCCCAGGCTGAACTGCTGCTGATAGGCCTCGCGAACGCGAGAGGTGTAGTCAGCGTAGTCACGTGCCTTGGGGGTTTGCAGGCGTGCGTTTTCCATGGCGTTCCAGGCCAGCGAGAGGTTTTCGTTGAGCACTCGCAGGGCATTGTTGCGGATGTCCATCGACTCGTTGATCTGGTGCGCGGCTGATTGCAGGCGAGCCTTGTCGCGCATGCCGTTGAACAGGTTGTAGTTCATGACTACGGCGGCTCGCCAGGTGTTGTAGTGGCCTTCGTCGCCCTGCACGTTGTCATCGGCCGAGGTGGCCAGCTCCAGATCAAAGCGCGGGTAGAAGGGGGACTTGGCAACCTCGTACTGCTTCTCGGCAGCGTTGACGTCCGCTTGCGCCGATTTCAGGAAGGGGTTGTTCTCCATCACGGTCTGCCGTGCAGCGAGCAGATCGGCAGGCATGCCGCTCTTGATCGAGGCTGGAGTTTCCAGTTCATCCGGCAACCGCCCGACGGCACTGAAAAAATTGGCTTCGGCATCTGCCAGGTTGACCTCTTCGGTGTAGAGGTTGTTCTGCGCCAGGGCCAGTCGTGCTTCGGACTGATCCAGGTCGGCTGTGCTGCCTACCCCCTGACGGCTACGCATGCCGATCTGGTCATTGATGCGCTGATGTGCCTGCAAGTTATTGCGTGCCAGCGTGACCATCTCGCGGCGCATCAGCACATCGAGATACACCTCGACGGTACGCAGCGCGAGGCTTTCCGACGTGCCAAGCAGGCGATAGGCGCGTGAGTTGACCACGGCCTGGGTGCGTTCCACTTCGTTGGGCGTATTGAAACCGTCGAACAGCATCTGCCGCAGGCGCAGCTCGGCGTTGCGATAGTTGAGGGTTTCCGTGTTGTGGTCACCCAGCGCTCGAGTGCCGGGGCTGTCTGTCCGTTCCCGACCATAGCCAACCAGCAGATCGACGGTGGGGAGATAGCCGCCCTTGGCGAATTTCACATCCTCATCCGAGGCGAGCCGACTATTGGTGGCAGCACGTATTTCCGGGTGGTTGTCCAGGGTGTTCTGAATCGCCTCTGTGAGATTCATGGCCTGGGCCTGACTGCACATCGTCGCCAAAAGCATGGCGCTCCAAAGCAGGGTCAAGGTGCGCATTGGCGTTTCTCCTGACTGAAGTTCTTATGCTGTCGCCATAAAAATGGCGCTTTTTCATGTCAAACCGTTTCAGGCTTGTAACATCAGAGCTAAGAACAACTTTTGGAGAAGCTAAGATGATTTTTTCACAAGCAATATTCAGAAAAAATCTTATGAACTCTGTGAAAAGCAGCACATTGTTTGAACCTATGAGCTGCGTGGGTCCGCGTTTTCAGTGGGCTGTGCAGCTGAAATGGGCAGTCAGGCATCAAAAGGGCGGGGATCAACTGATGGAGTAGTTCGACGCATGCTGTGGTGACATTTTTTTGTCAGTAGCGTTTTTTGACTGTGCGCCGTTCCATATTCAATCAGCTGTCTGGGTTCTCTCCTCTGCTTCGAAAAGGTGTCCTGACCCTTTCGGTCAGTACGTGTCGGCGGTGGTCGGCAGCTGTAGTGAGGATGGAATCATGGCTACTCTCCTGGGTGTCGTCAGTCAGGTTGTCGGCGAGGTGTTCGCGGTAGCGAGCGACGGATCGCGCCGGCCAGTCAGCGAAGGTGATCGGGTTTATGCGGGCGAACAACTGCTGACCGGGCCTTCCGGTGCGGTTGCGGTGTCCCTGACCAATGGCCAGCAACTGACCCTGGGGCGCGACAGCAACATCACCCTCGATACGCAGATGCTTGCTGATCGTGGTGAGCCGCAAGCGCCGGCCGCTGAAGTACCTCCCGCAGCTCCCAGCGATGCCGATCTGACCGATGTCGAGCGTTTGCAAGCCGCCATCGAAGCGGGTGTCGACCCGACTCTGGAAGGTGAGGCCACTGCGGCAGGGCCGGGAGCCGGTGCCGGCGGCGCGGGAGGTGCCGGTGGCGGGAACTCGTTTGTGATGCTCACCGAGGTGGGCGGGGCGCTCGATCCAGTCATCGGTTTTCCAACCGAAGGGCTGCTGGATGGGCCGGAGTTTCCAGAGGGCGAAGCGTTCGCCCGCGCCGACTTCAGCCCCGAGCTGACCATAGTTTTTCTGGATGAGCAGGGCAGTGTTGTCACCGGCCCCGGCGTGGTCGACGAGGCGGCGCTTGATGGGGGCGAGGGCGGCGGTGGCCAGCCTGGCAGTAACTCTGCCAGCAATGCCGAGAAGACTTCAGGCACGTTGATCATCAATTCACCCGATGGCATCGACCGTATCGAAGTGCTGGACGCGAGCGGCAACTGGGTCAACGTCACTGCTGGGGGCGTCGTGCAGGGTGCTTATGGCGTGCTGGTGTTCGACGTCGCCGGAAACTGGACCTACACCCTGACCGATAACAGCCTGGATCACAGCAACCCCAATGCCATTGGTACTGACGATCAGCTGTTCGATAACTTCAGCGTGCGCGTATTCGATCTCGACGGCGACGTGTCGCCCACTGTGCCGCTGACCATCGCCATCAACGACGATGGCCCCAGCGCCGGTCTGGAGCTTTCCCGCGAAGGGGGTGAGGTGGTGCTCGACGAGAGCGCTGGTCTGCAGCCAGACAGTCACGACGTCGCCGGTCCGTTAGCGGTGTTCAATGGCGTCGCCAACCCGTCTTCCGACATGCGCGCCTACGCGCAAGGCAGTGCTCCGGCGGTCGTGGCCAACTATAACTTCGGCGCCGATGAGGGCGGTGCTACCGCCGTCTATTCCCTGGTGCTGGTGGGAGGCGGCGAAGGCGAGCAGGGCCCGCAGGCGCAGGCGGTTGGTCTGACCACGACCAGCGGTAGCCCCATCAGCCTGAGCGTGGAAAACGGCCTGGTGGTTGGTCGCGATGCAGGTGGTAACGCGGCGTTTGCCATTTCCATCGACCCGGACACCGGCATTATCAGTGTTGTTCAGTACCAGTCCCTGCATCACCCCGATGCGAGCGACGCGAATGACAGTATCGACCTCAGCGGCCTGATCCGCGCCGTACTGACCGTTACCGACGGCGACGGTGATCAGGCCGTTGCCAGCGCCGATATTGGCCAGTTGATCCGCTTCGTCGATGATGGCCCGACCGCAGCCATCGAGCGGGTCGAGGGCGTACGCGTTACCCACGACGAAAGTGCCGGCCTGCAGAATGGCATTGCCACACCAACTCCGGGCGGTGACGCCAATGACAACGACACCAACGCCGGATCTGTAGTGAGCCTGTTTGGTGGCGTGAGCAATACCGGTACCGACCTTTCCAGCCCTGGCTATGCGACCAGCAACGGCGCGGTGGTGGACATCTCCGGCAGCAGCACCGGTGAGGACAACGAAGCGGCCACTACCGTGCTCAGCCTGTCCATCGTCGGTGGTGACGGCAGCGATTCCGGGCTGACCACCACCGATGGGCAGACCATCCGCCTGTACCTGGAGAACGGCCTGATCGTCGGCCGCGTGGACGGTGCTGAAAGCAGTCCGGGCGCGGCGGCCTTCGCCATCGTCATTGGCCAGGACGGCAGTATCAGCGTCGCCCAGTACATTTCGCTCCACCACCCGGACACCGGCAGTGCCGACGATGCCGTGAGCCTGGCCGGCAAGGTCCGCGCCGTGGTCACCGTGACCGACGGCGATGGTGATGTGGACACTGCGCAGGTTGGTATCGGCGGCGCCATCCGCTTTGAGGACGATGGCCCCACCGCGGTCATTGAGCGGGTCGAGGGCGTGCGTGTCACCCATGACGAGAGCGCTGGCCTGCAGAACGCCAGCGCGACGCCGACGCCTCAGGGGGACGCCCTGGATGACGACACCGGCAATCCGGATGTGATCGCTCTGTTCGCCGGCGTGAACAACGTCGGTACCGACCTGGAAGGCTATGCCGCCAGCGCCGGCCCTGTGGTCAGCATCGCCGGCACCAGTACCGGCGAGGACAACGAAGGCGCGACCACCGTGCTGAGCCTGGAGATCACCGGCGGCGACGGCACCGATTCGGGCCTCACCACCACCGACGGCCAGGTCATCCGCCTCTATATGGAAAACGGCTTGATCGTCGGCCGCGTGGACGGTGGCGACCAGGGCCCCGGCGCAGCGGTGTTCGCCGTTGCCATCGGCCAGGACGGCACGCTCAGCGTCGCCCAGTACATGTCGCTCAATCACCCGGATACCGGCAGCCGCGATGAGGGTGTCGACCTCGGCGGCCTGGTCAGGGCCGTGGTCACCGTCACCGATGGTGATGGCGATGTAGACGTGGCCAGGGTCAACATCGGCGGCGCCATTCGCTTCGAGGACGATGCTCCTGCCGCCAACATCCAGGTAGTCGAAGGTGTGCGCGTTACCCACGACGAAACCCCCGGCCTGCAGAACGGCACCGCCACTCCGACCCCGGGCAGCGATGCCAATGACAATGACACCAACACCCCCAGCGTGATCGCGTTGTTCAGTCGCGTGACCGATGCCGGCACCGCGCTAACGACCGGCTACGCCAGCAGCAATGGCCCGGTGGTGAGCGCCAGCGGCAGCAGCACCGGTGAAGATCAGGAGGGCGCGACCACCTTACTCAGCCTGGACGTGCAGAATGCAGACTCGGGCCTCAGTGCCCTGGACGGCTCGCCTATCGTTCTCAGCGTGGAGAATGGCTTGGTCGTCGGCCGCGTGGACGGTGGCATCTATAACGGCCAGGCCGCCTTCGCTGTGGCCATCGGCCAGGACGGTAGCATCAGCATCGCCCAGTACCTGCCCCTGCAGCACCCGGATACCGCCAGCCATGACGAGGCATTGAACCTCTCCGGCAAGATTCGCGCTGTGGTTACCGTCACCGACGGCGATGGCGATGTCTCGGTGGATTCGGTGGGCATTGGGGGCGTCGTGCGTTTCGAGGACGACGGCCCTGCCGCCACCAAGGTGACAGCTACCAATGTGCTTGACGACGAGGGCCTCAACGGCGGCATCAACGGCGGCCCTGGCGATGTTTCCGGCGCCCATACCAGCACCAGCGGCAACCTTGGCTACGACGCCGGCGCCGATGGCCTGAAGTCCATCGAACTCAGCGGCCCCAGCACCCTGGGCAGCGAGAACGTCACCTCGACCTGGGACGCCTCGACCAACACCCTGATCATCAGCAGCGCCCGTGGCGACCTGTTGACCGTGGTGCTGACCGACCTGATCAGCGGCGCCTACACCGTCAATCTGCTCAAACCGCTGATGCATACCGTGAACGGCACCGAGGACAACATTACCCTCAATGTCGGCTACAAGGTCACCGATGGCGACGGCGACACCGCCGACGGTTCCCTCGCGGTCACCATCAACGACGACACTCCGACCTTGCAGGTCGGTGCCCTGGACCTGAACTCCTCGGTGACCTTCGTCGGTACCGATGCCGGCTACAGCAACAGCTACGGCTACTACATCAAGGGCGAGGATGGCACCCCGGTCAGTGGCAAGGTGATCTGGGCCAACGTCCACGACCAGAGTAGCGGCGACACCTACGACCTGGGCGACCTGGATCCGGCCAGCACCGGCTTCTTCATCATCCCCAACGGCGGCGCTAACTCCGGTTTGCTCAATGGTGCGGACGTCACCTTCCAACTGGTTGGGGGCAAGTGGCAGGCTTTCGTCGGTGGCACGCCACTGATCGGCGCCGACGGTGCCAACGTGCTGTTCAGCGATGCCACGCTCAATCCAGGTGGTTCGCACCTGCAGGACACCGGCAACGCCGGCAATCAGAACTGGGAGGACCAGACCAACTCGTCGGACTTCGACTATAACGATGTCAGCACCAGTGTCACCTGGGGTAGCACCTTGCAACTGCAGGTGGACGAGACCCATCTCGGGCAGGGTAACAGTGCCACTGTCACTGCCGACTTCAGTGGCCTGTTCAACGTGCAACCCGGTGCAGACGGTCTGGGCAGCCTGGGCTACGCACTACAGATCACCAACCCGGCATCCGGGCTGGTCGACACCGATACTGGCAAGGATGTCGTGCTGTTCCTGGAAGGCGGCCAGGTCGTGGGGCGTGTCGGCGACGCTAGCGGTGAGGCGGTGTTCACCCTGACCGTGGGCGCAGACGGCAAGATCACTCTCGAACAGCTGCGTGCCATCGAACACCCGACCGCCGATCCGGACGAAGCGGCCTTCCTCGGCTCCGGCCACGTCGAGCTGAAACTGACAGTGACCGACGGCGATGGCGACAGCGTCAGTGGCAGCCTGGATATCGGCAGGGTCATCAGCTTCCGTGACGATGCCCCGAGCATCAGCGCTGGCGAGATTGCCAACGGCGAGCTTGAAGTGGATGAGAGCAATCTGCTGGTGGACAAGACCGTCGACTACAGCGGTGCGTTCACCAGCAATTACGGCGCCGACGGTGCCGGCAGCATCGGCTACGCACTGGTGGTCAAGGCTCAGGGCGCCGACAGCGGCCTGAAGGACAGCGCCAGCGGCCAGAGCATCAAGCTCTACCTGGAAGGTGGTGAGGTGGTGGGTCGCGTGGGTGACCAGAATGGCGCCGTGTCCTTCAAGGTCACGGTGGATGCTGATGGCAAGGTCACCCTCGACCAGAAACTGGCCATCGTGCACTCGCCCAATAGCGGGCCGGATCAGGCCACCGGCCTGTCGGCTGCGGACCTGGTGAAACTGGTAGCGACCATTACCGACAAGGACGGCGACAGTAACAGCGCCAGCCTCAACCTGGGTAATGCCATCAGCTTCAAGGATGATGCACCGACCATCAGCGCCGGCCAGGCCGCCAATGGCAGCCTGGAAGTGGACGAGAGCTTCCTGGGGACCGACGCCACCCGCGACTTCAGCGGCGTGTTCACCCACAGCTTCGGCAGTGACGGTGCGGGCACCATCACCTATGCGCTGGCCATCAGCGTCGCGGGTGCCGATAGCGGCCTGAAGGACACCGCCAGCGGCCAGAGCATCAAGCTCTACCTGGAAGGTGGTGAGGTGGTGGGTCGCGTGGGTGACCAGAATGGCGCCGTGTCCTTCAAGGTCACGGTGGATGCTGACGGCAAGGTCACTCTCGACCAGAAACTGGCCATCGTGCACTCGCCCAACAGCGGCCCGGATCAGGCGACCGGCCTGTCCGCCGCTGATCTGGTAAAACTGGTGGCGAGCATCACCGACCGCGATGGCGATCCGGACAGTGCCACCCTCAACCTGGGTAACGCTATCAGCTTCCGCGATGACGCCCCCGCTATCCGCGCAGTTGCCATCCCGTCAGACATCCTCCAGGTGGACGAGACCAACCTGGCCGGCGATGCGACCACGGACTTCAGCGGTGCTTTCATCAAGACTTACGGCGCCGATGGTGCCGGCACCATCGGCTACGCACTGGAGGTCAAGGCTCAGGGCGCCGACAGCGGCCTGAAGGATACGGCCACCGGCAGCGACATCAAGCTGTACCTGGAGAACGGCCAGGTTGTCGGTCGCGTGGGCGACCAGAATGGCGCCATCTCTTTCAAGGTCACGGTGGATGCCGACGGCAAGGTCAGCCTCGACCAGGTGCGCGCCATCATCCATTCGCCGAACTCCGGCCCTGACCAAGAGAGCAGCCTGGGTGCGGCCGACCTGGTGAAGCTTGTGGCGACCATTACCGACAAGGATGGTGACTCCAACAGCGCCAGCCTCAACCTGGGTAATGCCATCAGCTTCAAGGATGATGCACCGACCATCAGCGCCGGCCAGGCCGCCAATGGCAGCCTGCAGGTGGACGAGACCACCCTGGCGATCGACGCCACCACCAACTTCAGCGGCGCCTTCACCAGCAATTACGGCGCCGACGGTGCCGGCAGCATCGGCTACGCACTGGAGGTCAAGGCTCAGGGCGCCGACAGCGGCCTGAAGGACACGGCCACCGGCCAGAGCATCAAGCTCTACCTGGAAGGTGGCGAAGTGGTCGGCCGCGTGGGCGACCAGAATGGCGCCGTGTCCTTCAAGGTCACGGTGGATGCCTCTGGCCACGTCACCCTCGACCAGGTGCGCGCGATCATCCATTCGCCCGACACTGGCCCGGATCAGGCGACCGGTCTGTCCGCCGCCGATTTGGTGAAACTGGTAGCGACCATTACCGACAAGGATGGCGACAGCAACAGCGCCAGCCTCAACCTGGGTAATGCCATCAGCTTCAAGGACGATGCGCCGACCATCAGCGCCGTCCAGGCAGGTGTCGCCAGCCTGCAGGTGGACGAGACCACCCTGGCGATCAACGCCTCCACCAACTTCAGCGGCGCCTTCACCAGCAATTACGGCGCCGACGGTGCCGGCAGCATCGGCTACGCACTGGAGGTCAAGGCTCAGGGCGCCGACAGCGGCCTGAAGGACACGGCCACCGGCCAGAGCATCAAGCTCTACCTGGAAGGTGGCGAAGTGGTCGGCCGCGTGGGCGACCAGAATGGCGCCGTGTCCTTCAAGGTCACGGTGGATGCCTCTGGCCACGTCACCCTCGACCAGGTGCGCGCGATCATCCATTCGCCCGACACTGGCCCGGATCAGGCGACCGGTCTGTCCGCCGCCGATTTGGTGAAACTGGTAGCGACCATCACTGACAAGGATGGCGACTCCAGCAGCGCCAGCCTCGAGCTGGGCAAGGCCATCAGCTTCAAGGACGATGGCCCGAAAATCACCGGGTTCGAGTTGCTGGGAGGCGGTCGGGTCTACGTCGACGAATCCGTCGGCACGGCTGGCTCCAGCCGCGACGAAAACGGCTATGTCGCCCCGAATGATGAGCAGGGCCACGGCAATGTGCTGGGCTACGCGCGCATCCAGGGTAGCGATCTGTTCAACCTGACCAGCAACGGCGGTTCGGATGGGCTGGACGCCTCGCGTACCCAATTTGCGCTCAGCCTGGTGAGCGAGGGCGTGGACTCCGGTCTGGACGCCACCGCTGGCGGCAACATCCTGCTATTTACCGACAGCAATGGGAATGTGCTGGGTAAGGTAGGCCAGGACACCATCTTCAAGATCAGCGTCAATACTGTCGATGGCAGCATCACCCTGGAGCAATACAAGGCCATCGCCCATGTCAACACGGCCAGTCATGACGAGCCCGCCTTGATCAGGGAAGGGCTGGTGAAACTGGGAGTGACCGTTTATGACAAGGATGGTGACCCCGACAATGCCAGCCTGGATCTGGGCAAGGTGGTGGGGTTCGAAGACGATGGTCCCAGTGTGATCCAGCCCGATTGCGCCGAGCTTCAGGAGCAGAGTGGCTTCACCACTCAGGGCGTGATCCAGGCCGACTATGGCAGCGACGGCGGTGGCTTCGACCTGTCGGCCAACGCCGGCCCGACCGCTGACGGTCTGTTCTACAGCGTGGTCAAGGAAAACGGCGTCACCACACTGACGGCCACGGTTGGCGATGCCAATGGCGAGACGTTCTTCACCCTGACCGTCTACGACGATCCGGATGCGCTGGGCAATGGCAACAACTACGAGCTGACCATCTTCAATGCGCGCCCGGTGACCATCGCCGATTTCGATCTGCAGTCGATCGACGCCGGTCAGCCTCAAGCTTCGTTCCTCGTCGATAGCGGCGAAGGGCTGTCGGTCACCCTGACGGGCAGTGGTCTGGTCAACCCATCGAACCAGGGCGTCGGCGTCGGTGGCAACAACCTGATCAATGGCGCCGAGCAGTTGCACATGGCTTTCAGTGCTACGGTCTATTCGGCTGAGGTCAGCGTGCAGAAGCTGTCGTCCGGCGATCAGCTGTCCTGGCAGGCCTTCGACGAAAACGGTCAATTGGTGGCCTCCGGTACGCAGAATGGCCAAGGCTCGGAGAACTCGGCCTTTACCTTTGACCTCGCCAGCTCGACCTTCACCTTCGGTTCGGCCGCCTCGCTGATTGATGGCTTCGTCAGGCTGACCTTCGCCTCCAACGACGGTGACTACCGCATCCAGAACATCAGCCTGGAGCAGCAGTTCCTGCCGCCGAGTCTGGATCTGTCGTTCCACATTGACGTCGTCGATGGCGACAACGATGTGGTCAGCACCCAGCTGGATGTCTGCTTCGTCAACGATCAACCATCCGCTGGTTTCGTCTTCGACCGTGTCGACGAGGAGGGTCTGCCAGGCGGCATCGTGGGCGGCTTGGCGGATGATGACGGGGTTGCGACCATCGTCACCGGCAGCCTGGGCTATGACTATGGCGACGATGGCTTTGGCAGTTTCGCCTGGCAAACCGATGGTTTACCGACCGTCACCTCGGGTGGCCAGGCCGTGGAGTACCAGGTCAGCGCCAACGGTCAGGTGCTGACGGCACAGACCATGAACAGTCAGCAGCCGGTGTTTACCGTGACCCTGACCAACACCGCGACGGGGGCGTTCCAGTTCCAGTTGCATGCGCCGCTGGATCATCCGGCGCCCGCTTCGGGCAGCGTGGAAAACAACCTGGACTTCCAGTTCGCTTACCAGATGGTCGATGGCAATGGTTCCACGGCAAGCGGAGCACTGAGCATTTCAGTAGACGACGACTCGCCGGCCCAGCCGAACGATATCGCCAAGTCTGCCAGTGAGCCGCAGGGTATTCATACCAACCTCATGGTGGTACTGGATCTGTCCGGCAGCATGGATGACGCGCCCTCGGGCGTCAGTGGTTTCACTACCAAGCTGGCGCTGGCCAAGGATGCCGTGCAACGTCTGATCGACAGTTATGACAACCTGGGCGATGTGATGGTGCGCATCGTGACCTTTGCCAATACGGCCAACGCAGTGGGCAATGTCTGGATGACGGCCAACGACGCCAAGGCCTGGTTGACCGCGCTGGCCAATAACGCCGGAAACGGTTCGACCAACTATGACGATGCGTTGATCAAGGCGATGAGCGCCTACGACTCGGCCGGGAAGCTAACCGGTACCGGCGTGCAGAGCGTCTCGTACTTCCTCTCCGACGGGCAGCCGACGTTGTCCAACGCCAACCCGGGCAGCAACAACAGCGGCAGCCAGTACAACCCGGAACTGGGTGATGGCATAGGTGCCGGCGAAGAGGCGGACTGGATCGCTTTCCTGACGGCCAAGGGCATCAAGTCCTACGCACTCGGCATGGGGCTTGGCAGCGACCTCGACCAGACGCTGCTCAACCCGATCGCCTATGACGGCAAGGCTGGCGTCAATACCGATGGCATCCTGGTCTCCAACCTCAACCAGCTCAACGACACCCTGCAGGGCACGGTCACCGGTACGGTTATTACCGGCAACCTGATCGACGAAGGCAGCAATGGCTTCGGTGCAGACGGCCCGGGTGTCCTGCCAATCGCGTCGATCACGCACAACGGTGTGACCTATACCCGTACCTCCGCGGCCTACGATGAAGCGACGCACACGCTGACCTTCACCACTGCGGGGGTCGGCGCGTTCAGCGTCAATCTGCTGACCGGAGCCTACACCTACAGTTTCAACGGAGACGTGGCCGAAAACCGGACGGATACCATTCGCTATACGTTGGTCGACCGGGACGGCGATGCTGCGACCGCCGAACTCACGTTGACCATCACCGACAGCAGCGAGGTGCATGCCTACGATAACTACAACCAGGCTGTCGTGGGGCAGACATGGGTGACGCCAGACCCGGTGACCAAGGTGCTGGCGGACTTCTCCAGCACCATCAATCCTGCCTCCTCAGGGCCCAACTACAACCCCTGGATATTCGATACCTCCGACAACGGCAACGTGAGTGGCAATGAAACCACGGTGATCACGCAGGCCAATGTTCTGGACGTGTCGGGCAGCAAGTGGGGCGCCACCGCGCTCAGTTCAACCAATGGCGTCAGTGTGCAGAGTGGCGCGCTGCAGCTTATCGACAGCGACCGTAGCGCCGGTGTCAGCACCAAGG
Source organism: uncultured Pseudomonas sp. (assembly GCA_964543555.1). Taxonomy (GTDB): domain Bacteria; phylum Pseudomonadota; class Gammaproteobacteria; order Pseudomonadales; family Pseudomonadaceae; genus Aquipseudomonas. Next base: position 14,368 of record CAZIZA010000012.1, on the reverse strand, counting down.
CGGCAACGCCGACCTTCGAGGTTGCCAGCGGCAGCACTGCCAGGGTTTCTTTCGATCTGGGTAGCATCAGCAATTTCAGCAGCAGCGGCGCGGGCGATCAGTTCACCTGGACGTTATACAAGCAGAACGGCAGCGCTTGGGAGCTGGTGCAGAGTGGTACCCATGCATCCAGTAACTCGACTTCTGTCACCAGCAATAGCGTGGGCGAGGGTACTTATCGCCTCTACTTCGAGGTCAATGATCGTACCAACAACAGCAGCAGCTACCGTGTAAGGGTGGACAACATCACCCTGATCACCGTGGCCGCCGCGATGCTGGTCGATACCGCCACGGCAGTGGCGGGCAACGTACTGACCGACCCCAACCACTACCTCAATAGCGACCACCCGTGGGGCGCGGTGGACAGCAAGGGCAGCGAAGGGGCCGTACTCAGCGTTCTGGACAACGGCAACTTTGTCGCGGTCGGCACCTCGAAGACACTCGTTGGGCAGTGGGGAACCTTGCTGATACAGGGGGATGGTGCCTATACCTACACGCCGGATCCCGACTACGCCAACCTGGGCAAGGAAGATGTCTTCACCTACCAGCTGACCCAGCCCGATGGTGACGTCAGCACGGCGCACCTGGTGGTGGGTATCGGCTCCGGCGTGGCGATTCAGCCCAACGTGATAATGGGCCAGGAGGCGCTCAACGACACCTTGCTGGGCAGCGAAGGCAGTGATGTGCTGCTGGGGTTGGGCGGCAACGATACACTCCATGGGCTGGGTGGCAGTGACCGTCTGGAGGGCGGTGATGGCAACGACACCCTGATCGGCGGCAAGGGCAACGACATCCTTGTCGGTGGGGCCGGCAATGATACTTTCGTCTGGACTGCTGGTGACCGCGGCGGCAGCTATCATGACATCGTCAAGGACTTCGGCAATGGCGACGACAAACTGGATCTGTCGCAGTTGTTGCAGGGGATAGAAGGGCCCGCCACGGCCGATGTGTTGACTCAGTACCTGAGCTTCGACTTCCTCAGCGAGCCAGGCAGTACGGTCATCAACGTGGCCAGCGCGGGGGGCGGCACTCCGGTTGATCAGACCATCACCCTGGAAAATACCGTGCTGTCAGGCGGCAATGCGGCAGATATCATCCAGGGTATGCTGGATCACGATCAGTTGGTCGCCTGAGGTGTGAAGGAGCCGTTGGCCTCGGGTCAGCGGCTTATCAGACAAACGGAAATGTTTATCAGAGTTTCCTTAGTTGGAGCACTCAACTAGAGTAAGCCCGCTACCCGCTCCGTGTAGTGGGCTTTTTTATGGCGTTTGCTGGAGGCACAGATGGTTTACGTACAGCGCGATGCGGCTGGGCGTTTGTTGCGCGTGGAGCATGAACCCTTCGAGGGAATGACTGAAAATCTGGCCGTCGAGAGCGAGGAGCTGCATAACTGGCTAGCCGCCAAGGAAGAGGTCAAGGCGCGTCTGGATAGCCTGAAACAGTCCGATCTCGAGCTGGTTCGTGTGCTCGAAGACGTGGTCAGTGTGCTGGTCGAACAGGGCGTTATCCGTTACACCGACCTGCCTGAAGCGGCACGGCAGAAGCTCGATCAGCGTGCGATCGCGCGTGCCGAAATCGAAGGATTGAGCGGTTTGCTGGGCGACGACGAGCACAATCTGGTTTGACCGGCTGTCGAAACTATCCGCTGTGGTTCCTGCTTCGCTACCGTCTGTATTCACCCACTCGTCACCTGTGTGTCTTCAGTGACCTGCCAAGGCAGTGCCTGGCAGGCCGTGATCTGCAGACCCGTGATGATGTGATTCATGCCTTGCTCCAGGGGGCTGGCGCTCCGACCAGCCGTCCCATGGCACCATGCACGCCGAGCTCTGTCAGGGCTGCCAGTTCTCCTTCGCTCTCCACCATCTCGGCAATCAACGGCAGGTCGATGCTGTTGGTGGCACGGTAGATGGCTTCGATGAACAGGCGTTTATCGCTTTCCCTGTCGATGGCGCGGATATAGGTGCCGTCGATCTTCAGGTAGGCCAGGCCCAGGTGCGTCAAGTTGCCGATCAGGCTGAAGCGCCCTCCGAAATGCTGCAGACCGATGGTGAAGCCCAGCTCACGAATGGCCTGGCTCAGTGCTTCCAACTCGGCAGGCGGCGGCAGGTGGCGCTCATCGATTTCCAGGGTCAGGAGATGGGCAAGGTCTTTTCGATGGCTCAGCACTTCGAGCAGGCGTGTCTTGTCCTTGTCGTTGCGCAAGGTGGCCGCTGAAAGGCTCAGTGCAAGTGGTGTCGGATGTTGCTCCAGGTGCACCAGGCTGTGTTCGAGCATCGCCAGATCGAAGCGTGCGCTCCAGCCGAGGCGTTCGATCCAGGGCAGGAAGCGCCCGGCGGTAACAGCCTCACCCTGCGGATCAAGCAGGCGTGCCAGCACCTTTTGCTGCAAGGGTTTGCCTGACGCGCATTCGACCACAGGCTGGAAGTAAAGCTGCAACTTGCCCTGACTCAGCGCTTCGTCGATCCAGCCGCGCCAGTCGTGCAGCCCCTGGTTGCTCTGCGCTGTAAAGTCATCGAGGCGCTCCCAGCATCTCTGTGCATTGCTTTGAGCCTGTGCCAGTGCCTGGTCGGCACGGGCGATCACACTGGCTGCATCCTCACCGGGGCGAAAGGCGCCGATGCCCAGGTGAGCGACCGGATCGCAATCGCTGGCACCGGTCTGGCGCAGGGTGTGCAGGTAGTCACAGAGTTCTTCGGCAAGGCGGTCGGCATCATCGCGACCCAGGCCAGGCGCGAGCAAGGTAAATTCGCCACCGCGGCTGCGTGAGGCCAGCCATTCGCTGCGCTCAGGTGCCTGTAGCAGGTGTTTGAGCTGCGCGCCGATTGCGCTGATCAGGGCGTCTGTGCGTTGCCCACCCAGGCGCTGGTTGAGCCCTCCAAGGTCGTTGACGCGTAACAGCAGCAGGTAGCCTTCGGCGTTTTGTTCGTTGACCAGCAACTGATTGTTCAGGCGAATATCGAATTGCCGACGGTTGGCCAGGCCGGTGAGACTGTCCTGATAGGCTTCCTCGCGCAGTTTCTCGCTGCGCGCGGCTTCTTCGGCGAACAGGGTCTTGAGCTTGTCCACCATCTGGTTCATGGCCAGCACCACGCGCTTGAGTTCGGGTGTGCGTGGTACATGGGGCAGGGTAAGAAACTCACGACGGGTGATGGCCTGTGCCTGTTGCACCATGTTGTCCAGCGGGCGCAATTGGGTGCGCAGCAGCCATCCCCCGAGCACTGCGCTGACGAGGCCGCACAGCACCAGCCAGAGCAGGCTGCCGACGGCACTGTCCCATAACTTGGCCAGCGCGAACTGCGGATGGCTGAGCACCTCGACCCGGGCGGCCTGTTCCCAGCCACGCATGATCAGCGCATCACCCCCTTCGGGCTGCAGGTCCACCAGATCGACGAACCACTGCGGGACGTTTTCCGCTCGCACCTCGGTGCTGCGTTCGACCAGCACCTTATTGTCGGCAATGCTGACCACGCGGATGCTGGCGAAGTAACCGCTGTCGAAGATCGAGCTGACCATCAGCTCGAGCATCGCCGGGTCGTCCACATGGGGCGTCATTGACAGGCCCAGCGCTGTGGCGGCGTCCTGCGCGTGGGAGCGCAACTGGCTGAGTTGCTGTTCACGCGAGGTTTCGACACTGGCGATGAAACTACCGGTAAAGGCCACCACCAGAAACAGGCAGATGGCGAGGAACAGTTGTTTCAGCAGGGACATGTCTTCCTCCTAGCCTTCGCCTACGGCGAGGCCCTCGGCATGCATTTTTTTCAGGATGTCCTGCCAGCGCGACAACTTCTTCGAGTCGCTCTTGCGTGTCTGGGAGCCGGGCAGGTAAAGGCCTTCGGCGTTGAAGGCGTAGACCGGCAGCAGATCCTTGCGCTGTGAGGCAGGGCGAATGTCATTGATCAGGTTGTCCAGCACCAGCGGCTCGGCGCTGGGCGTGCTGTAATAGGTCAGAACCATATGTGCCTGGTTGTAGTTCAGCGCCTTGACGTAGGTGATGCGCAGCTTTTCGCTGGGAATGCCGAGGCGACGCAGGGTGAAGTACTTGGCGATGGAGTAGTCCTCGCAATCGCCTGCGCCTTTGACCAGCATTTCCACGGGAGTGGCCCAGTAGTCGTTTTCCCGCCAGAGCTGGATATCGTCGACGAAGCGCACTGTGCGGTTGAAGAAGCGATTGACCTCATTGAGCTTCTGGGCTTCGGGGAGTGATGCGCTGCTCTTGACCAGCTCTTCCCAGTCGATCAGGCGTGCGCGCGCCGGACCGAGGTTGCCATAGCGCTTCTCGGCGTTCGTGATGACCAGGGCAAAGTCCCAGTCTGCGAGACAAAGACCCGTCAGCAGGATGCCGCCGATCCAGATGTTCAGCAGCCGCCACCGCCATCGCTGAAAACGCAGCCATCGCATGGGTTGAGTCTCAGAGCCTGATCGACGAAGTCTAGGTGAGGTGTCGGCTTTTTGCCGCTTGATTCGCTAGCGTAGGGAAGGGCTGTCAACAGCTTGTTGAGGGCGCGACCATCCAGCGTGGCCCGGGTGTCATCAGGGGCGTTGCAGCGTCTTCTGACGCAGGATGTAGATGCTCACCAGCAGCGCGCTGGTCAGCATGAAGGCGCGTGCCCAGGGCAGCGGCACCAGGTAGCAGGAGAAGGCGATGCTGGCCCACATCAGTATCAATGCGTAGACCTTGCCCTTGAGAGGGATGCCCTGGCCTTCGAGATAATCACGGATCCATGGCCCCAGATGCGGGTGTGTGACCAGCCAGAGATAGAAACGCCGTGAGCTGCGCACGAAGCAGGCCGCTGCCAGGAGCAGGAATGGGGTCGTGGGTAATACCGGCAGGAAGATGCCGATGACGCCGAGTGCCACACTCAGCCAGCCGACGGTCAGCAGCAGGTAGCGGACGCTGCGGTGGCGGCTTGGCTGAATGTCACGCGGCATGGGCGGGTCTTGGCGACAGCCGGGGCCATGCCCCGGCTGATTCGATCAGTGGCGGGGTTTGAGCAGTGCGGGTTTTTCTTCCGGCGCCTGGCACAGCAGGAAGAGCGCAGTCAGCAGTTCCGGAATCTGGTCGATCATGCTGTCCACCAGGTCCTGGTCACGGGCGATTTCGGCAAACTCCTGCTGTTCGTCGAACAGGCCGGAGCCAACCATGATCGGCAGCAGCAGCTCGCTGACTTCGTCTTCGGCGTCTTCGAACCACACGGCTTCGCGCAGGAATACACCTTCCATGAAACCGATGCACCAGCCGCGCAGGTCGGAGTCGTCCGGCTCCTCACCCAGATCCAGATCGCAGGGCAGTTCCGGCTCTTCTTCGCCAGCCAGTTGGCGGGAAATGTGCGCCTTGAGGTGGATCAGTGTGCTTTCGATCTCGTCGCGTTCGGCGTCGCTGCGGTAGTGCGGCGGTTCGGCGAAGAGGGCGTCGATCCATTCACGCTCCGGCACCTGATCCGGGCAGATGGCCAGGGCGGTCAGGTAGCCATGGGCGGCCACGTAGTCCAACGCCTCTTCGTGCAACTCATCGGCATCGAGAAAGGCTTGCAGGCGGGACAGTTGCTCAGCGAAGGACATCGTGGGGGTACCTTGAGGCTTGGGATAAACGAGCTGAGATTCTAGTTCACCGCCGCCTCTGCGACCAGCGCGGGCGCTCTACTGATGGAGATTCGGGCGCTTCGGACGGGTTGGCGCCCTGTTGCCTGCCATCCTGCGGCATAATGCGCGGCTAGATTTGGAGGCTCTCATGCTCGACCACGCCATGCGCATTCTCAAAGACGTTTTCGGCTACGACGCCTTTCGCGGCAACCAGGCCGCGATCATCGAGCGCGTGGCTGGCGGCGGCGATGCCCTGGTGCTGATGCCGACCGGCGGCGGCAAGTCGCTGTGCTTCCAGGTGCCGGCGTTGATGCGCGAAGGGCTGGCGGTGGTGGTTTCGCCGTTGATCGCCTTGATGGACGATCAGGTTGCCACGCTGGATGAGCTGGGTGTTGCAGCCGTTGCGCTGAACTCCACCCTGAGCCCTGACGAGCAGCGCGAGATTGCCGATCGCATCCGCCGTGGGCAGATCAAGATGCTTTACCTGGCCCCGGAGCGCCTGGTGCAGCCACGCATGTTGAGCTTCCTGCAGGGGCTGGAGATTGCCCTGTTCGCTATCGATGAGGCGCACTGCGTGTCGCAGTGGGGGCATGATTTTCGCCCGGAATACCTGCAGCTGGGCCAGCTTGCCGAGCTGTTTCCCCAGGTTCCACGCATCGCCCTGACCGCCACGGCAGACAAACGCACCCGTGAAGAAATCGTCCAGCGCCTGCAACTGAACAATGCCGAACGCTTTCTGTCGAGCTTCGACCGGCCCAACATCTTCTATCGCATCCAGCCCAAGGATCAGCCGCGCAAGCAACTGCTGAACTTTCTCGCGCCGCGCAAGGGCGATGCCGGCATCGTCTATTGCCTGTCACGCAAGAAGGTGGAGGAGGTCGCCGACTTTCTCAGCAGTCAGGGTTTTCCGGCCTTGCCTTACCACGCCGGTTTGCCCAACGAGCTACGCGCCTATCACCAGAAACGCTTTCTCAATGAGGAAGGCCTGATCATGGTGGCGACCATCGCTTTCGGCATGGGTATCGACAAACCCAACGTACGCTTCGTCTGCCATCTCGACCTGCCCAAGTCGCTGGAGGCCTATTACCAGGAAACCGGCCGCGCCGGCCGCGACGGTTTGCCGGCTGATGCCTGGATGGCCTACGGCCTGCAGGATGTGATCTTCCTCAAGCAGATGCTCAATAATTCCGACGGCGACGAGCGTCACAAGCGCATCGAACAGCATAAGCTCGATGCCATGCTCGCCCTGTGCGAGGAAACCCGCTGTCGCCGTCAGGCGCTGCTGGCTTACTTCGATGAGGAATTGCCCAACCCCTGTGGGCACTGCGACAACTGCATCGACGGCGTCGAGACCTGGGATGCCACCGAACCGGCCCGTCAGGCGTTGTCGGCCGTTTACCGCAGCGGCCAACGCTATGGTGTCGGCCATCTGGTCGACATTCTGCTGGGCCGCGACAATGAAAAGATTCGCGACGTCGGCCATCAGCACCTGGCGGTGTTCGGTGTCGGCAAGGGCTTTTCCGAGGTCGAGTGGCGTACGCTGTTCCGCCAGTTGGTTGCCCGTGGTTTGGCCGATGTCGATCTGGACGGTTTTGGCGGTCTGCGTTTGAGTGAGACCTGCAGGCCGCTGCTGCGTGGTGAGGTCAGCCTGCAACTTCGTCGTGAGCCCAAGCCGGCACAGGCAGCCAAGGCCTCCAGTAGTGCTGCCAGCCAGTTGGTGCGTGGTCATGAACGAGAGATGTGGGAGGCGCTGCGCAGCCTGCGCCGCAAGCTCGCTGAAGAGCACAGCGTCCCGCCATATGTGATTTTCCCTGATGCCACCCTGCTGGAAATGTTGCGCAGCCAGCCGAGCTCACTGCGCGAGATGGCCGAGGTCAGTGGCGTCGGTGCGCGCAAGCTGGAGCGCTATGGCCAGGCCTTTCTGGAAGTGCTCAACGGCGGGGCCGAAGACACTACTCCCGCGCCAGTGGCCGATTTGCGTCACGAGCTGGTCAGCCTGGCCCGTGCCGGCATGACGCCTACACAGATCGCGGGGCAGCTCAACTGCAGCGAGAAAAACGTCTACAGCCTGCTGGCCGAGGCGATCGCCGCGCAGCAATTGACCCTTGAGCAGGCGCTGGACCTGCCTGAAGAATGCTTGGGCGAAATTCAGGAGGCCTTCCTCGATGGGGAAGGCGAGTTGCCGACTGTCAGCGATATCGCGCCACTGTTCGCAGGTCGTGTCGATGAGGCGGTGCTTTATTGTGTCCGTGCTTCGCTGCAGGCTGAATTCGGGCTCTGAAAGCACCCGCTCAGGCGAAAGCGCGCTGTACCTGTGGCAGCATCGTAGCGGTGCGGCTAAGGTGAGTGGCATATCGCCTGTTGACGAGGTAAGGGTGCCCAAGGATCAAGCCTGGCTCGACGAAGTTCGTCCCAGCCCCTACGCCGACCAGCTTAGCCATGGCTTTCGCCGGTTGCGTTTTTCTCCGCCACTGGAGGGGGAGTACCGCGCCTACATCCTCGAAGAGAGCTTCGAGCTCAAGCGTATTGCCTTGGGTGTGGCGGCCCTGATCTGGCTGGCATTGACGGCATTCGATATGGCCGTAGTGCCTGATTCGCACGTCAGTTGGGTCATCGCCATTCGTGTCCTGGTGCTGGCTATTTTGCTGATGTGCGCCGTTTTCATTGTGCAGCGCCGCTATCTTCATCTCTGGCTGCCGCTCAGCATGACGTGCATTCTCGTGCTGGGCGTCGGGGCAGCGTTGATCGTCGGTGTAGCTCATCACGCTGACCCCGACTATCCCTATGAGGGGCTGATGCTGGTTAGCATGGCGGCTTACTTTCTCATCGGACTGCGTTTGAGTGAGGCCGTCGCTTGCTCCCTGGTAGTGCTGCTGGCCTACGTGCTGGCGGAGCTGGCGGCAGGGTTGCCGGTACCTAGGCTGCTCAATAATGTGCTGTTGCTGACCTTCGGTAATCTGATCGGTGGTGTAGGTTGCTACCTGCTCGAGCACAAGTCGCGCGAGTATTTTCTGGTCAGCCGGCTGATGCGCCTTCTGGCCTACCATGACAGCCTGACCAGGTTGCACAACCGGCGCAGTTTCAATCGACAGTTCGAGCGCCTGTGGCGTCAGGCGCACCGAGAAGGCAAGTCACTGGCGCTGCTGCTATGCGATCTCGATCACTTCAAGGCCTACAACGACAGCTATGGTCATCAGGCCGGAGACGTCGCCTTGCAACGGGTTGGCGCGCTTATCCAGCAAGCGGCCAGACGGCCACTGGATATTGGTGTGCGCCTTGGTGGCGAGGAGTTTGCCCTGTTGCTTTTCGATATCGGTGCCGATGAAGCGCTGCAGCGCGCCGAAGCCCTGCGCCAGTCACTGGAGCTGGCAGCTATCGCCCATAGAGATTCCACCAGTAGCAAGGTGCTGACCATGTCCATAGGCGTTGCCTGGCTGAGCCCGGATAGTCAGCCTCAATTGAGCCAGCTCTATGAACAGGCTGATCGGGCGCTATACGAGGCCAAGGCTTTCGGACGTAACAGGGTGGCGGTCTGAGTTGCAGTCGGGACGCTACGAGCCGGTCGCATTCTGCAACGCTCATGGCGCAATCTGCGCTTGCCCTGCGCATCGGGTTATGGCTAGCTAGCTAATAATTAGTTTTTGACCTTTATACGAGTCCGTTAGCCCATGTCTTACCCCGATCAACACCGCTTTGCCATGCAGGTTGCGCAGCTATCGCGCGCCTGGCGTTCTGAACTCGATAGACGTCTTGTTGGCCTGGGACTGTCCCAGGCGCGTTGGCTGGTGCTGTTGCACCTGGCGCGTTTCACCGAAATGCCGACCCAGCGTGAACTGGCGCAGAGCGTTGGGGTTGAGGGGCCAACCCTGGCGCGACTGCTCGACAGCCTGGAGAGTCAGGAATTGGTGACGCGTGTGGCAGTGCCTGAAGACCGTCGCGCCAAGAAAATTGCCCTGCAACCCAAGGCGCAGCCGCTGATCGAGAAGATCGAGGCCATCTCTACCCAATTGCGCCATGAGGTGTTTGCGGGTATCGATGAGGATGATCTGCGCCGTTGTCAGCAGGTGCATGCGCGGGTCCTCGACAACCTGATGAAATAACCCCTCGGCGCGGTCAAAAATCTTATTGTTTTTGATCGGGGACTTTTCTTTGACCAACTTTTGACTGATAGCGCTTGATGGCACTGTACTTTCGTCGGCAAACTGACGTTTAAGCCGCTACTCTGTGAATTAGTAGCCATAATGCGATTTGAGACGGTTGCGACAAGGATACTGTCGTTCGTTCTCGATACTATGAAAGGGCGCCAGCCTCCCGGCTAAGGGACGCCAAGACAGGAAGTCGAGGAGGTGGCGTTCGAGCCGGATAACCCTGGAGGTCACATGGCTCGGGTGCGTCAGTTAATGTTGGGTTTGGCCTCGGGTTCTGCCCTTTACTCGGGAATGGTGCCGGCACTCGGCTTGGGTGAAATCACGCTTCACTCAGCGCTGAACCAGCCGTTTGAGGCCGAGATCGAACTGCTTGAGGTGAGCGATCTGGGGGCACAGGACCTGCGTGTCGGCCTGGCGCCTGCCGAGGTTTTCAGCCGTTCCGGCGTCGAACGTTTGTACTTTCTCAACGATCTGCGTTTTACGCCGTTATTGCGTGGTTCGCGCAGTGTCATTCGTGTGGTTTCCAGCCGCCCGGTGCGCGAGCCCTACCTGAATTTCATCGTCGAGGTGGCGCGTCCCAACGGTCAGTTGCTGCGTGAGTATACCGTGTTGCTGGACCCACCGAGCTCCTCGGCTTACACCGCCGTGGCAGCTGCGCCGAGTTTGGTCTCCGCAACGCAGACGTCCGCTGACGCTGTAGCGCCGCAGAAAGTGGTCACGCCGCCCAGTGCTGCACTGGACTATCGCTATCAGGTTGCTCGCGGTGAAAGTCTCTGGCTGATTGCCGCACGTCTGCGTGAGCAGGGCAGTATGCTGTCCCAGCAGGCATTGATGGAGGGGATTCTCGCGCTCAACCCGAACGCATTCCTGGGGGGGGACCCGAGTCGCTTGCAGGCCGGGGCCGACCTGCTGCTGCCGGATGCCGCTCGCGCAGCCGCTCCGGCCGCTCCGGAAGTACCGCCTGTCGTTGTAGCAGACAGCAGTGCCGAAGGCCCTGTCAGTGCCCCCGTGGCATCCGTGGAGGCTGCATCTGAACAGCCTGACACCCTGCTGCAACTGGCTGAGAAGCAACGTCAGGTCGATCTGGAGCTGGCCAATCAGGCTGCGGAAAACCTGCAACTGCAACAGGGATTGGCGCAACTGCAGTTGCAACTGCAACAGTTGCAGGAGCAACTGGCGCAGAAGGATGCTCAGTTGGCTGAGCTGTCGGCACGTACGCCGGTCGACCCCGTCGCTCAACCCGCTGCCGCAGCGCCGGTAACTGTCGAGGAACCGGTGGTGGTGGAGCGGGGTTGGTGGTCGACGTTATTCGCCGGTGGCATTGGCTTGCTGCTATTGCTCGGTGCCCTGTTCTGGGCGGCACGGCGGCGTGGCGAGGGCGAGAAATCCAAACCGGTGGTGCAGGTTGAGCCCAAAACGAAAACGCCGCCACAGCCTGAGCATACGCAAAACGTTGCGGCAGTCGCTCCTGTCGTCACTGCGCCTGTGGCAATGGCGGCTCCGGCTCCGGCGCGTGCGCAAGCGCAGGTTGATCCGCTCGAGGCTGCCAATGTCTACATCGCTTATGGGCGCATCAGCGAGGCGCGTGGCGAGCTGAGCAAGGCTCTGGTACAGCAACCGCAACGCAGTGACCTGCGCTTCCGCCTGCTTGAGGTTTTGGCGATGCAGGGTGATGGTGCCGGTTTCGCCCGTGAAGAGGCGATTTTGCGTGCCGAAGAGTTCGATGTTGCCCGTATCGATGCATTAACCAGCCGCTATCCGAACCTGCAGGTATCGCAACAGAAAGAGAGCGAGCCTGACATGTCGCTGCAGCCAGAGGCGGAGCCAGTCGTCGAAACCGACTTCCAGCTCAACCTCGATGATCTGTCGCTGGACGCCGATTGGGATCTGGTCAGCCCGTTCCCGACCAAGTCCAAAACCAAGTCTCAGGCGTCCCTCGAGCCTGAGGTCGACACATCGTTCGCCAGCAACCTGCAGGAGCTGCCGGAGGTGTTCGAACTGCATCATGAAGATGAGCAGTTGAGCGCCTTCGGTGAGATGGAAATGGTACTGAGCGATGAGCTACCGGCGCTGGACGACAACTTCCTCGACGCTTTCGCCGGTGATGCCGATGCCACCGCTGCGCTGCAGGGCGACATCGATCACCTGGCAGGCAACCCTGAGCACATGGCTCAGCTCAACCAGGCGCTTGCTTATATCAAGCAGGGTGATATCGCCACCGCCTGCGACATTCTCAATGAGGTGATTGATCATGGTGATGACGAGCAGAGGAAGGCCGCACGTCAGTTACTGGCGGAAATCGCCTGATCGCCTCTGCTGCTGCATCTGACGAGGCCGCGCACGTGCGCGGCTTTTTCATGTCAGAAGCTCTTGCCCAGGTTCAGATACAGCGCTTTTTCGCGTTCATCGTTGAAGCCGTAACTGAAGTTAAGTGGCCCGAGCGGCGTATCCATGCCGAGGAAGAGGCTGGCTGCGTTGATGTAGCCGCTGTCGAAGGCGTTGTCGTTGTTCCAGGCGCGGCCGCGCTCCAGCGACAGGCCCAGATAAAGCGGGACATTCAGCGGCAGCAGCGAGTTCTGCGTCAGGCGCCGGTAGTAAATCATTCTCGCCAGTGCCATGTTCTGGCCGCTCACCGAGTCCTGGCGAAAGCCTGAAAGCTCCTGGGCGCCACCAAGAATGAAGCCCGAGGTGACGACTTCCGCTTCATCCAGGGTGCGGCCATAACGACCGCCGAACAGCCAGGTATTGGCGTCGTGGCTGTAGGCTTTATCCAGCTTGAGCTGCCATTGACGATATTCATCGTCCGAGCCCAGGCCGCGATCGTACTGGCGCAGCATCAGGCCAATGTCCTCGCCACTGCGCGGGAAGTCGAGGTTGTCCAGTGTGTCGAAGGAGTACAGCAGTTCGTAGTAGCCCTCACTGAAGCTGAAACTCGGTAGATCGCGTTCGCCGATGCGCACGTTCGCTTCCCCCCAGGCCTGCGCGACGCCAAAGCGAATCTCACCATTGTTGGCAATCTGTCGGCCCAGGTTGAGGCCATAGCCATAACGCTCCAGGCGATATTCGGCGATGGGGTCGTTGTCCAGAATGGATTCGACGTTCAGCGCCTCGCCGAACAGGTAGGGGGCGACGAAGTAGCGTGAACCGGCATCCAGTGGCTGATAGAACTCGCTGTAGAGCTCCTGGCGGTCTCCCAACTGCAGGCGGGTCAGCCATTCTGCGCCCAGCTCGTTGATACCGTTGATGCGATAGCTGGCACCGATATTGAAGGCGCTGTCGCCGCGCATGTCGTCGGACAGATTGAGGCCAAGGCGCAAATAGTCGGTGCCGGTACGTTTGCCCCGTGCGTCGATCACCAGGGCGCTGCCACGTTCATCCAGAGGGTCGAGGCGGTACTGCACGCGTTCGAAGTAGTCCAGGCCGTACAAGGTGCCCATGTCCTTTTGCAGGCGATCCATATCCAGCGGCTCGCCCAGCGGCTGACGAATGTGCCGACGAATCACCGCATCGCCAACTTTCGAGTCGTTCTCCACGTGAATCTCGCGAATCACCGGGTTGCGCTGCTCGCGTGTGCGGGCCATGGCCAGTGCCGGATTGCCGGCACTGCTGGTGCGCAGGCGGGCCAGTTGCTCAGCCCTGATTTGCGCGGCGCGGTAGCCGGCGTCGATCATGTGCGCGCCCCGGTTGAAGTCGGCGACGCCAAAGCCTGCCAGCGAGGGTTGGATCAGCACATCATTGGCCGTCAACGTCTGCAGTTGTGCTTCGGAGTTCTTGCGCATCATCAGGTTGATCGACTGGTTCATCACGTCGACCACGGTGAGCAGTTCCCTGGCTGGCTTGAGTGGCATGCCCAGGTCGACGACGATGACCTGATCGACGCCCATCTGCCGCGCTACATCGATCGGCACGTTGTTGACCATGCCACCGTCGACCAGCAGACGGCCATCGACCTCCACAGGCGCGAATACTGCGGGGATCGACATGCTGGCGCGCATCACTTGAGGCAGGTGTCCGGAGCCCATGATCACCTGTTCCCCGGTGACCACATCGGTGGCCACGGCGCGGAAGGGAATCGGCAGATGATCGAAGTCGCGGGTGGCGCTGCGATGCACCAGCAGGCTCTCCAGCAGCAGCGCCAGGTTCTGCCCCTGGATCACGCCCAGCGGCAGGCCCAGGCTGCCATCGTCACGAAAGCTGAGTTTCTGCTTGATCAGAAAATCGCGGTCGTCCTGCTTGCGCCGGAACGGGATGTCCTCGCGTGGCGGGGCGTCGGACAGTGCCTGTTGCCAGTCCAGTTCCAGCGCCAGTCGTTCCAGTTCTGCCACCGAGTAGCCTGCTGCATACAAGCCGCCGACGATGGCGCCCATGCTGGTACCGGCAATGGCGTCGATACGAATCCCCTGTTCCTCCAGCGCCTTGAGTACACCGATGTGCGCCAGGCCGCGCGCAGCGCCGCCCGACAGCACCAGGCCGACACGTTCGGCAGCGATGACGGGCAGGCTCGACAGGGTGAACAGGCAGAGCAACGAAACGAGCAGGCGGCGCATGGTGGATTCCGGCAGGAGCAAAGACAAAGGCCGTTATTATAGGCATCAAGCCCC
>CAZIZA010000011.1:0-27007 GCA_964543555.1 uncultured Pseudomonas sp. | reverse complement strand
GCCGGATCACATGGCGCAGCTTTGCGGTAAAGGCATTGAAGTAGGTTGCCAGGGCTGTCAGTTCGTCACGCCCATGGGTGTCGAGGTTGCGCGTCAGGTCGCCATCACCACTGGAAATGCTGGCCATCGCATCCACCGCAGCCTGCAGCGGCTGTACGATGCTGCGGGTGATCATGATCACCAGTACCGCCAGCAGCACGGCAATCAGCAGGCCAATGCTCATGGCTCTCACTGCCTGGGCGCGGAACTCCACCTGGATATCATCAACGTACACGCCGGAACCGATGATCCAGCCCCAGGGCTGGAATAACTCGACGTAGGAAATCTTCGGAACCGGATCACTGGCACCCGGCTTTGGCCAGCGATAATCGACCTGGCCAGCCCCTTGGCTGCGGGTGATGGCGACCATTTCGTTAAACAGCGCCTTGCCGTCCGGATCCTTGAAACCGGAAAGGTTCTGCCCCTCGAGCTTTACGTTCATCGGGTGCATGAGCATGACCGGCGTCTGGTCGTTGATCCAGAAATACTCCTGGCCGTCATAGCGCAGTCCACGAATGATCTCCATGGCCTGTTTTTGCGCCTCTTCGCGGCTCAGGCTGCCGGCACTTTCCAGGCGGTGAAAGTGCTTGATAACACCGGCAGCACTCTGCACCACGTGCTCGGTCTTTTGCGACTTGCCGGTATACAGATCGGTGTGGATCTGGCGCAGCATGTAAGCGCCCTGCAAGACCAGTGTCACAATGGCCAATATCAGGATCAGCCAAAGACGCCGACTGATGGGAAGACTGCGCAAAGTGTTCATGGACAAATTCCTGTTTATTGTAATTGTCAGCCCCTGAACGGCGACTGAGGGCACAGGCAATACTGTCATAACAAGGCATTAATCACTCTAGTTGTCTGTTAGCATTTCTGCAGCCCGGTACTAAACCTGCTCAGCCTCTGGTTTGAACCGCTGCCGGGAACCTTTGGGACTCACTTGTATCCCACGGCCGGAGCCACGCTCCATGTTCTGAATTTATGCGTAGGTAGTTGCCACGCTTTGGGGGATTAGATGGATATCTGGGTGGCCTTTCAGGCCCTGATTCTGGGCATAGTGGAAGGCCTGACCGAGTTTTTGCCCATTTCCAGCACCGGGCACTTGATCGTGGTCGGTGACTTGCTGGGCTTCAATGGAGAAACCGCGACAGCCTTCAAGATCATCATCCAGCTGGGTGCCATCCTGGCGGTTATCTGGGAGTTTCGCGCGAAAGTACTCGGCGTGGTCGTGGGCTTGCCCAATGACCCGAAAGCTCAGCGTTTCACCTTTAACCTGCTGTTGGCGTTTATCCCGGCCGTGATCTTCGGGCTGTCATTCGCCGACCTGATCGAGCACTGGTTGTTCAACCCCATTACCGTTGCCATGGCGCTGATCATTGGCGGCATCATCATGCTCTGGGCGGAGCAACGCGTGCACACGATCGAGGCCGAAACGGTCGACGACATGAACTGGAAGCTTGCCCTCAAGGTTGGTTTCGCCCAGTGCCTGGCATTGATTCCGGGTACATCGCGCTCGGGTGCCACCATTATCGGGGGCTTGGTATTCGGCTTGTCGCGCAAGGCGGCAACCGAATTCTCCTTCTTCCTGGCGATGCCAACCATGGTGGCGGCCACGGTCTATTCGCTGTTTAAGTACCGTGACATCCTGCAAATGAGCGACTTGCCGATTTTCGCCATCGGCTTCGTCAGTACCTTCATCGTGGCGATGATCACCGTACGCGCCTTGCTCAAGTTCATCACCCACCACAGCTATGCCGTATTCGCCTGGTATCGCATTGCCTTCGGTCTCGTGATCCTTGCCACCTGGCAGTTGCACCTGATCGACTGGAGCACCGCTCAACCGTGACCGGTGACGAGCGCAAGGGGCGCCTCACAAGCTGGGATGATGCCAAAGGTTTTGGCTTCATCCAGCCGGCAGGCGGCGGGGCTGAAGTGTTCGCACATATCTCCGTCATGCGCGGTGATCGCCGCCCGCAGCCTGGGGACGATGTGCTGTTCATCGAGGGGCGCGACGAACGCGGCCGTCTGCGTGCCAGGCATCTGCGTCTGGCCGGCGAACTGAGCCTTGACCACGAGGCCATTCGCCGCAAACCCAAGCCAACCGGCCATACGTTTTCAGTACGGCCCAGGCCGGTGAAAAAAACCGCACGACTGGCGAAACAGCAGGGCAACATCCGCAGCCTGGGTACCAAGGCCGTACTGTTTGCCTTGCTCTGCATATTGCCCGTGCTGGCGTCCCTGCAGCCGTCCGGCCGGGGGCTCCGGTGGTTGCTGCCGCTTTATGTAGTGGCCAGCCTGCTGAGCTTCGTGCAGTACTGGCTGGACAAACGCAGCGCCCAGAGCGGTGGCCAGCGTACGCCGGAAAATACCCTGCATCTGGTCGAACTGCTTGGCGGCTGGCCGGGCGCGCTAATCGCCCAACACGTTTTCCGCCACAAGACACGTAAGGATTCCTATCAGGCGGTTTTCTGGCTCATAGTCGCTGCGCATCAGTTGCTATGGGTCGACCTGTTGTTCGATGGCACCTTCGTGCTGCGCTATCTGCCTTCATTCGTTCAGTAGACGGACAGGCGTCACGGCACTGGCATCGCAGCGCATTGAGCGGTTATGTTGGCGCTCGAACCATTCCAGAGATGGAGCTCGCCTGCCTGGCGAAAGTTAGATGGCCATGACAACAATAATGAGAAAATTTGGTTCAGTCGGTTCACGGCAACGTCCCCTACACGCTATTCAGGTATTCAGGCTGTTTCTGCTGAGTTGTCTACTCGGCTCTGCGCAGACCTCTGCCAGTGTGCAGCTGACCCTGGGCGGTACGCCTGAGTCGGTTGCTTATACCCGGCAAGTGCTTGAGCAGACCCTGGCGCTTGGTGGCCATACGGTAAGCGTAGACGCGCTTGGCGACCTGCCCATGACTCGGCTTGAAGTCATGCTGCAACGCGGGGAGATCAGCGTCCTGATCCTCGGCCCGACGGCTGAGCGCGAGCGCAAGTTCCTGCCGGTGCGTGTAGACATGACGGATAATCTGGTTAACCAGCGCATCCTGTTCATCCCCAAGGGCAGACAGTCACTGTATGACCCGGTGCATAGCCTGGAGGATTTCCGCCGTCTGCGGCAGGTGGCAGGCCTGGGTGCGGCCTGGGCAGATACGGCTATCTGGAAGGCCAATGACCTGCCGGTGGTGACCATTGATGGCGACTGGAAACGCTTGTACCGCATGGTGGAATCGCCGGCACGGCCGATTGATTATCTACCGCGTGGCGCGCATGAAATAGCGCATGAATGGGCACACCAGGTCGCACTCGATGTGGAGCGCAACCTGGTATTCAGTTATGACCAGGATCATGTGCTCTATGTCTCACCGGCATACCCGGAACTGCATCGTCTGTTGCAGGAACTGTTGCCACAGGCACAACGCAGCGGGCTGATACGTCGCCTGGCCAGAGAGCACTATCACCGGGTTTTCGAACCACCGATTAACCTGCAACAGCGGCGTGTAATCTACCTGGATCAGCCTGCGTCCTCGTAGCAGAACCCTCGTCTGCCTGCGTCTCGGCTTGGGCGATTGCGTCAGCAACTGGTGCAACTCATCGTCAAGTGCCAATGGCCAGCCGCTGAAAGTCGCCCATTGGACGCAGACCAGATAGAAATAGGGACGGATACCTGGATGATGGATCCTACCGAGACGCACATCGCCATCGACCTCGAAGACCAGATCCTCACCGAATGCAACGCATCTGAGTAAACGTCACGGTGCGCGTGTCCCTTGCCAGTGCGTATAAAAAAGCCCCGGACACGCCAGGCGCGACCAGGGCTAAAGGAGCGGCGGAGCTGAGCCGCCCCCAGGAGAGAAGGGTCAGACCTGTGGCTGCCAGCCGCCGCCAAGCGCCTTGTAGATCGCAACGATGCCACTGTAGAGCTCGACCTCAGCCGTGGCCTGGGCATCCTCGGCGGCCAGGCGCTCGCGTTCTGCATCGAGCAATACCAGGAAATCCACCGTCCCTTCGCGGTAACGAATCGCTGCCTGGTCGGCTGCTGCGCGGCTGGCTTCGGCCTGGCGCACCAGGGCGATCAGGCGCTGCTGGCGTTTTCCGTAGTCGCTGAAGGCGTTATCCGATTCTTCCAGGGCCAACAGTACCTGCTGCTCGTACTGCGCCAGGGCGCCATCGGCTTCGGCTTCTGCGCCGCGTAAGCGAGCGCGCACACTGCCCAGATCGAACGCCGCCCAACTGATGCTCGGTGCTACGCCCCAGGCGCGAGCTGCCGAGGCTCCCAGTTGCGAGCCACGCCCCGCGGTGAAGCCGAGAAAGCCGGAGAGGCTGACCCGTGGAAACAGATCGGCAGTGGCTACGCCGATGTCTGCCGTGGCCGCAGCCAGTTGCCGTTCAGCTGCCTGAACATCCGGGCGTCGGCGTAGCAGCTGCACAGGATCACCAATCGGCAACGCCTTGGCGATGGCCGGCAGTGGCTGGGGTGACAGGTCAATCTGCAGCTGTTCCGGGCGCTGGCCGAGCAGGGTGGCGATACGGTTGCGTGCTCGCGTCTGTTGCGCCTGCAGTTGCGGCAGGCTGGCCTCGGTTGCGGCCAGGCGGGCATCGGCGCGCAGCACGTCGAGTTCGGAACCGACACCTGCGTCGCGTAATTGCTCGGTGATGGCGCGCGATTCCTGCTGGTTCTTCAGATTTTCGCGGGCAATGCGCTCACGCAGCTGAGCGCCGCGTAGCGTGCCGTAGGCATCGACCAGCTCGGCGATCAGGCTGACCTGCAACTGGTAGTAGTCGGCCTCGGCCACTTCGATGCGCGCCTCGCTGGCTTCCAGCTGGCGCTGGATTCGGCCGAACAGATCCACTTCCCAGGCCATGTCCAGGCCCAGGTCGTAGCGTTCCTGACGAACGCGTTCGTCCGTGGTCGGAGGCTGTTGAGCCTTGCCGAACTCGCCGCTGGCACGACTGGTGACGGTGGGCAGGCGGTCGTTGGCCACGTCATCGCGAATGGCACGTGCCGCACGCAGGCGGTTGAACGCCACACGCAGCTCGCGGTTGTCCTGCAGCGAGCGCTGCACCAGCTGGTTCAGCGTCGGGTCGTCGAACTGCTGCCACCAGGCGGCTTCGAACCGGCTGCGATCATAGTCGGCCGCCTCCAGCGCAGTGATGCGCGCGGGGTCGATAGCTGGTGCTCGGTAGTCCGGGCCGACGACACAGGCCGACAGCGCCAGGGTCAGGAGAACTGGGGCAAAGGCTTTCATGCATGCGACTCCTGCAGGCTGGCGGCTTTGCGGGCTTCGCGTTTTTCCACGAAACCCCGGATCAGGACATAGAACACCGGCGTCAGCAGCAGGCCGAAGAAGGTCACGCCGATCATCCCCGAGAACACCGCCACGCCCATGGCATGGCGCATTTCGGCGCCGGCACCGCTGGACAGCACTAGCGGAACCACGCCCATGATGAACGCGATGGAAGTCATCAGAATTGGGCGCAGTCGCAGGCGGCAGGCCTCCAGCACGGCCGCGACGCGATCCATGCCTTCTTCCTGTTTTTCCTTGGCGAACTCGACGATCAGGATGGCGTTTTTGCAGGCCAGCCCCACCAGTACGATCAGGCCGATCTGGGTGAAGATGTTGTTATCGATACCCGCCATGATCACCCCGACAATCGCGGCGAACAGCACGGTCGGCACGATCAGGATCACCGCCAGCGGCAGGCTCCAGCTTTCGTACTGGGCCGCCAGCACCAGGAAGGCCAGCAGCACGCAGAGCGGGAAGATGAAAATCGCAGTATTGCCGGCGAGAATCTGCTGGTAGGTCAGATCGGTCCATTCGTAAGTCATGCCGATTGGCAATTCTTCTTCCAGCAGTTTGGCGATGGCGGCCTCAGCCTGGCCCGAGCTGTAGCCCGGTGCGGCGGCGCCGTTGATCTCGGCGGTGAGGAAGCCGTTGTAATGCATCACCCGATCCGGGCCTGCGCTGTCATCCACCTTGACGAAAGTGGACAGTGGCACCATCTCGCCACGGTTGTTGCGCACCTTGAGCTGGCCGATTTGCTCCGGCTCCAGGCGGAACTGCTGGTCGGCCTGAACGTTGACCTGGTACGTGCGGCCAAAGCGGTTGAAATCGTTGGCATACAGCGAGCCCAGGTACACCTGCAGGGTGTCGAAGATGTCGCTGATGGCCACACCATGGGTCTTGGCCTTTTCTCGGTCGATGGCGGCATCGACCTGCGGCACGTTGACCTGGTAGCTGGTGAACACCGACATCGGGTTCAACTCCGGTAACTGACGGGCCTTGCCCAAGATATTCTGGGTTTGCGTGTACAGCTCCTCATAGCCCAGGTTGCCGCGATCCTGAATCTGCAGGCGGAAGCCACCGATGGTGCCCAGCCCCTGTACCGGTGGCGGCGGGAAGATGGCGATGTAGGCGTCCTGAATATCGGCGAACTGCGCATTGAGTTCGGCCGCGATGGCGGTGGCACTCATCGTCGGATCGGTGCGTTCATCGAAGGGTTTGAGCGGGGTAAAGACGATGCCGCTGTTGGGGCTGTTGGTGAAGCCGTTGATCGACAGGCCGGGGAAGGCCACTGTGTTTTCCACGCCCGGGTGCTGGCCGGCAATCTCGCTCATGCGCTTGATGACCGCCTCGGTGCGATCCAGCGTTGCCGCGTCCGGCAACTGGGCGAAGGCGACCAGGTATTGCTTGTCCTGCTGCGGTACGAAGCCGGTCGGCGTGCTGGAAAAACCCAGATAACCGAGCACCAGCAGGCCGCCATAAACCAGCATGGCGATGCTGCTGCCACGCAGGACACGGCGTACGGTGCCGACATACCCATGGCTGGCGCGCTCGAACATGCGATTGAAGGGGCCGAACAGCCAGCCACCAAAGAGCTTGTCGAGCACCTGCGAAAAGCGGTCCTTCGGCGCGTGATGGTCCTTGAGCAGGATGGCCGACAGCGCCGGCGACAGAGTCAGCGAGTTGATGGCCGAAATCACCGTGGAAATGGCGATGGTTAGCGCAAATTGTTGATAAAACTGCCCGGTGAGGCCGGAAATGAAGGCAGTCGGGATGAACACGGCGCACAGCACGAGGGCGGTGGCGACGATGGGGCCCGTCACTTCCCGCATTGCCTGACGCGTGGCGTCCACCGGGCTTTTGCCCAGGGCGATATTGCGCTCGACGTTTTCCACCACCACGATGGCATCATCCACCACCAGGCCGATGGCCAGCACCAGGCCGAACAGCGACAGGGCATTGAGCGAGAAGCCAAACAGGTGCATCACCGCAAAGGTGCCGATCAACGACACCGGCACGGCGGCCAGCGGGATGATCGAGGCACGCCAGGTCTGCAGGAACAGGATCACCACCAGCACCACCAGCACGATGGCTTCGAGCAGGGTGTGCACCACCGCCTCGATGGAGCCGCGGACGAAGATGGTCGGGTCATAGACGATCTCGTAGTCCATACCCTGCGGGAAGCTCTGCTTGAGCTCAGCCATGCGCGCGCGCACCGAGTCTGAAATCTCGATGGCATTGGAGCCGGGGCGCTGGAATACCGGGATGGCCACTGCCGGCTGGTTGTTCAGCAGCGAACGCAGGGCATACTGATTGGAACCCAGCTCGACGCGGGCGATATCGCGCAGGCGAGTGATCTCGCCGTTGTCGCCGACGCGGATGATGATGTTCTCGAATTCGTCCTCACTGACCAGGCGGCCTTGTGTGTTGATCGACAGCTGGAAGCTGTTGCCGGCATCGGCCGGTGGCGCGCCGAGGGCGCCGGCGGCAACCTGGCGGTTCTGCTCACGGATGGCGGCGACCACGTCAGTGGCGGTGAGCCCGCGTGAGGCCACCTTGTTCGGGTCGAGCCAGACGCGCAGCGAGTAGTTGCCCATGCCGAACAGTTGCACGTCGCCCACGCCGTCCAGGCGCGCCAGCTCGTCCTTGACGTTGAGCGCGGCGTAGTTGGACAGGTAGAGCATGTCATAGCGTTGATCCGGGGAGGTCAGGTGCACCACCATGGTCAGGTCCGGGGAGGCCTTGTCCACGGTCACGCCGAGACGCTGCACTTCGGTAGGCAGCGTCGGCATGGTGCGGGTAACGCGGTTCTGCACCTGCACCTGAGCATTGTCCAGATCGGTGCCAAGGGCGAAGGTCACGGTTAGGGTCAGCTTGCCGTCGTTGGTCGATTGCGACGACATGTAGAGCATGCCTTCCACACCAACGATGGCCTGTTCCAGCGGTGAGGCAACGGTTTCACCGATTACCTTGGGGTTGGCACCCGGAAAATTGGCACGCACCACCACGGTGGGTGGCACCACTTCCGGATACTCGCTGATGGGCAGCTGGAACAGCGAGATGGCGCCGCCGATAAGAATCAGCAGCGACAGCACCGCGGCGAAGATCGGCCGCTGGATGAAGAATTGCGAGAAATTCATGGGTCTTTCCTCTGGGCGCGGTCTGGATCAGCCGCGCGGCGAGCGAGCTTCGATTTTTTCGGCGGCGATGCGCGGGGCCTGGCTGCCATCGACGGCCTGGCGCATGCGGGCCAGTTGCTCCAGGGTGCTGTCATCGGCCATGGATACCGGCTGCGGATCGACGGTGGAGCCGGGCATGGCGCGCTGCAGGCCGTTGACGACGATCTTCTCGCCCTTGCTCAGGCCGCTACGCACGATGCGCAGGCCTTCGAGCTTCGGCCCCAGTGCGATGGCGCGGTAGGCCACGGTGTTGTCTGCGCCCAGCACCAGTACGTACTTCTTGCCCAGGTCGGTACCGACGGCTTCGTCCTTGATCAGGGTAGCGGCGTAGGGCTTGCTGCCGACCAGCTTCAGGCGTGCATAGAGGCCCGGGGTGAAACGACCGTCCTGGTTGTCGAATACGGCGCGTCCCCGAATGGTGCCGGTGCGCGGGTTGACCTGATTGTCGAGAAAGTCCAACTGGCCCAGATGCGGGTGACCCGCCTCATCGGACAGGCCGAGATAAACCGGGCTGGCACCACGGGCATCGGCGCCGGACTCGCGGGCCAACTCGGTGTACTTGAGAAAGGCGCGCTCATCCGCGTCAAAGTAGGCATAGACCTTGTCGGTGGAGACCACCGTGGTCAGCAGGCTTTCGCCGGCGCCCACCAGGTTGCCCACGGTGATCTCGGCGCGGCTGACGCGACCGTCGATGGGCGCCGTGATGCGGGTAAAACTCAGGTTCAGGCGGGCATTTTCCAGTTCGGCGGCGATCGCTGCCACCTGCGCCTGAGCTTCGGTAGCGGCGCTGCTGCGGGCATCAGCCAGTTCGGCGGATATGGCATTGCTCTGCCGCAGACGCTCACCACGACGGGCCTCGTTGACGGCCCGTGCCTGGCTGGCTCGGGCCTGTTGCAGCTGGGCCTCAAGGCGTTTGACTTCGGCCTGGAAGGGGCGCGGGTCGATCTGGAATAACAGATCACCTTTCTTCACCAGGGTGCCCTCGTCGAAGGCGACCTTGTCGATGTAGCCGGAAACGCGCGGGCGAATTTCGACTGACTGCGGCGCCTCCAGACGGCCGGTGAACTCATCCCACTCGTTGATCGGTTGTTCGATCACTTGCGCGACACTGACTTTCGCTGCCGGCATCTGCGCCTGGGTCTGAGGGGCTTGCTCGCAGCCGCTCAGCACGAGGATGCCGGCGAGGGCCAGAGGCGCTATCCAGATGTTCTTGTGAGACTGTTCCATAGGAGACTCCGCCAGTCGAATTTGACAAGGGGCGGAGTCTGCTGCGAGGTGTGGCGAGCGGCGAATCGAACGCTATGAAGTTCAATATCATCAGGAATGATGATGAATGCAGTTACATCAATACCGACCAATGCGCGGCCGGCCGAGTTCCTGACTGATGCGTTACAGGCTGTCCGGGTCGCCACAAAACATCTGGATACGTGAGCGCAGCCAGCGCTCGGCCGGATCATTGTCCTGGGCGCCACGCCAGGCCATGTGCAGCTCGAAGGTCTGCGTCTGCAGCGGCAGATCCTCGGCGCGCAGCCCGCCTGCGGCAGTAAGGGCGGCAGCGGTGTAGTCCGGTACGCTGGCGACGATATCGGTTTCTGCCAGCAACGTCGCCAGGCCGTTGAACTGCGGCACGGCCAGCACCACATGACGTTCGCGGCCAAGTTTGGCCAGCTCATCATCGATGAATCCAGTCAGATCACCTGCGAAGGACACCAATGCATGAGGGCGCGCACAGTAGTCATCCAGGCTAAGCGCACCGGGTACGGTATCTGCGCGCAGCAGCTTGGCCTTGCTGCGGCGCAGCACCTTGCGCTTGGCATTGGCCGGTAGTTCCTCGGTGTAGGCCACGCCGACGGAGATTTCTCCGGAAGCCAGCAAGCCCGGCATCATCAGGTAGTTGGTGCGGCGTATAACCAGCACTACGCCTGGGGCTTCGGCGCGAAGGCGGCGAAGCAGGGCAGGGAGCAGGGCGAACTCGACATCATCGGAAAGGCCGATACGAAACACCGCCTTGCTGGTGGCCGGGTCAAAGTCGGCCGCCCGGCTGACGGCCGTGGAGATCGAATCCAGAGCCGGAGAGAGCAGGGCAAAGATTTCCTGCGCACGGGGTGTAGGCTCCATGCTGCGGCCTGTGCGCACGAACAGCGGATCATCGAACAAGGTACGCAGGCGGGAGAGGGCGGCACTGATGGCCGGCTGGCCAAGAAACAGCTTCTCTGCCGCCCGGGTCACGCTGCGCTCGTGCATCAGCGTCTCGAAGACGATCAGCAGGTTCAGATCGAGGCGACGCAGGTCGTTGCGGTTCATCCGATTACCATTCGAGGAATGCGGGCCTTGTCAGCACGCGGGTGCAAATGAGAGCCTTTGCCCGTGAATAGTACGGGCAGTGTGCTACGGATTGAAAGATGCCGAATCACTGCCAGGCATGAAGACTATCGATGCGGTCTGATAGTGTCGCCACCGCACAGCGGATAGAGTCCACAGTCATTGAAGTGTTGAGCCGCGATCAAGCCCGAGGTAAGCGATGTCCCGCATGATCCGTTTGCATAAGTTCGGCGATGCCGACGTGCTCCAGTACGAAGAGGTTGCAACGCCCGTCCCTGGCCCAGGTGAAGTGCTGGTGCGCGTTGAGGCTGTCGGGCTTAGCTGGAAAGACGTGCTGTGGCGACAGAACCTGGCGCCCGAACAGGCCAGGCTTCCATCCGGTATCGGTTTTGAACTGGCAGGCACCGTTGCCGCCCTGGGTGATGACGCCAGTGGCCTGGAAATCGGCACGGCCGTCGCAGGCTTTCCTGCCAGTACCCCGAATCGTTATCCCACCTGGGGTGATCTGGTGTTGATGCCCAGCCATGCCCTGACACGCTATCCCGACGTGCTCAGTCCGGTTGACGCCAGCGTGCACTACACCAGCCTGCTGTTTGGCTATCTGGCGCTGGTCGAACTTGCGCAACTCAAGCCCGGCCAACATGTATTGATTACCGAAGCCAGCCATTGCATGGCGCCACAGACCGTGCAGCTGGCCAAGGCCTTGGGCGCCAGGGTTATTGCATCTACCGGCTCGCCCGATAACCGCGAATTCCTGCGCAGCCTGGGCGCCGACAAGGTGATTGCGACCGAAGAGCAGGACCTGGTACTGGAAGTAGAGCGCTACACCGAAGGCAAGGGCGTAGAGGTGATTCTCGATCAGTGCGCCGGGCCACAGATGAAGCTGCTGGGGGATATTGCAGCACCGCGTGGCAAGCTGATCCTGTATGGCGTCAATGGTGGTAACGACACTGCGTTCCCGGCGTGTGCAGCCTTCAAGAAGCACCTGCAGTTCTTCCGCCATTGTGTACTGGACTTCACGGGTTGCTCCGAGCTGGGCATCGAACCCAACAACGAGGCCGTGCAGCGCGCACTGGTGCATATCAATCAGATGACAGCCGACCGCTTGCTGACGCCGGTGATCGATAAGGTCTTTGACTTTGCGGACTTTGTCGCCGCCCATCGCTACATGGAAACATGCCCCAATCGTGGGCGAGTGGCTCTGAAACTGGCCACGGATTAAAGTCTCACGTCCCATCGGCCGCTATACTGGACGGTATACGTCTTTTGCAAGGAAAGGTTCATGGGGTTGGTTACTGGCGATGCGCTGTCGCTGCTGCTGTTTCGTCTGCATGGCGGGCGCTTGCTGGGCATCAATCTGCTCAAGGTCAACGAGATCATTCCCTGTCCGGCTCTGACCAAATTGCCCAATCGTCACCCCAACGTGCGCGGTATCGCCACGCTGCGTGGCTCTGCGCTGACGGTGATCGATCTGGCACGGGCCATTGGTGAACGAGGCGCTGCCGATGAGGATGATGGTTGTCTGATCGTCACTGAAGTGAGCCGTTCGCGTCAGGGGCTGCATGTGAAAAATGTCGAGCGCATCGTGCAG
Organism: uncultured Pseudomonas sp.; assembly: GCA_964543555.1. Lineage (GTDB taxonomy): Bacteria > Pseudomonadota > Gammaproteobacteria > Pseudomonadales > Pseudomonadaceae > Aquipseudomonas. The sequence continues at coordinate 14,601 of CAZIZA010000011.1, read as the reverse complement.
TGCTCCACCCGTGATGTGCGTCCGCCACCTGCCGGCTCTGGTAATCGGGCTTTCATTACCGGCGTGACACAGATCGACGGTGCCATCGTTCAGGTTCTCGACATCGAAAAAGTCTTGCACGATATCGCCCCGGCGCTGGATGAGGGGCCGGTAGGGCAACTGCTCGACAGCAAGGACAGCCGTCTGCTGCAGGGGCGACGTGTCTTGCTGGTTGATGATTCGCAAGTGGCCCTGCAGCAGACGCTCAACGTGCTACGTAAGCTTGGGCTCGATTGCACGGCAGTACGCAGCGCCCAGGCTGCCTTGCAGCAGCTGCATGAGTATCGGCAGGCCGGCATGCCGTTCGAATTGCTCGTATCGGATATCGAGATGCCCGAACTCGATGGCTACAGCCTGGTTCAGGAAATTCGCCGCAGCGCTGATATTGCTGAGACCTACGTGCTGTTGCATACCTCGCTGGACAGCACCATGAACACCGAGAAAGCGCGCACGGTTGGCGCCAATGCAGTCCTCACCAAGTTTTCCTCGGTGGATCTCAGCCAGGCGCTGGTCGATGCCTTCCGCACAATGAGCGGTCAGCATTGAGCACCGTAGGCTTTGGTGGGTATCCATGAACGGGGCTGCTAAACGCAGCTTCGATCGTAGCGATTGAGGTCCAGTCTGGGCCCAGTGCGCAAGTCCTTGCTGCTCGAAATTCCGCTGCAGCTCGTCCATGATGCACAGCCCAGGGCTCAGCTCTTGCAGTTTGAACTCCTGTAGCGGTGCATGCTCAGGGCTTTCCCGACGCTGGAGAAACGCCACATCAATGCCTCACCTGCTGGACAAACGTGTTCTTTGGTGCTTTGCACTTGACGATCAGCGGTTTCAAGGGAGGTCAGGTAACGGTTGATGTTCGACTCGATTTCTTCCATTCGGCGCTGCACTTTGGCGCTGGTGAAATTGCAGTCGCGGTTGTTCTCTGCATTGAATTTGCTCCCGTCGATGGTCAGCAGTTTTTCGCTAAACAACCCCAACCGCTGGCACAGCACAACACCCAGCGTGACCAAGTCGAGTTCATCGACGAGGACATCAACCACTCGTAGGGGTTGGTATCGCTGACGTAGTCATCGAGGCTCTCGGGAAGTAAGGTACTTTGCCCTCGGTGCTCACCCTGGTTAAACCGTTTCATGGGTTTCCCTTGCGATGAAATTCTCAGAAGTCACAGCAAGGGTATGTCCGGGCGTTTTGGCACACTCTGGGCCAATAGCTGCCGTCAGGCTGTGGCTTGATGAATCACGGTAAATTCGCCCAGCCTGTTACTGTTCGCTTACCTTCCGCAGGCCATGCATTGGGCAAGGATGATGGCCAACGCAAGGTCTCTTGATCAGTCTTTTTTGTCGCTATTGCCCTCGGAAAGAAAAGCCAATAGCCCGCCCTCGATCGAGGACACCCTGGTGTATCCCAACTGCTGCAGCTTGTCCGCAGCCAGCGCACCCCGATTGCCACTACGGCAGTAGCAGACGATCGCAGCCTGTTTGTCCGGTAGCAGGCCTTCGATGCGGCTATCGAACTCGTCCGCGTTCAAGTTGAGCGCACCTTCTATGTGCCCTTCGTGAAACTCTGAATCACTGCGAACGTCCAGCAGGGTTACACCTTGGGCAATTTGTGCTCGCGCCTGCTGCGGGCTGATCTGCACGATGCAGGTCTTGGCCTGCGCCGCGCGGTGCAGGAACTCTTCGTCATGTTCGGCCATGGGGGACCCCTCAATAGGGTTTGTCGCCTAGGATGGTAGCGCGATGCATCACTCTGCGTTCAGGGCGGTAGTCGTCGACGGCGTAGTGCTGGGTGATGCGGTTGTCCCAGAAGGCCACGTCGTTCTCCTGCCAGCGCCAGCGGATGGTGAATTCCGGGCGGGTGGCGTGGGCGAAGAGAAAACGCAGCAGGGCGTCGCTTTCGGCCGCTTCCAGTTCGTTGATGCGGTTGGTGAAGCCGTCGTTGACGAACAGGCCCTTGCGCCCGGTAACCGGGTGGGTGCGGATCACGGGATGTACCACGGGCGGGTGGGTGCGTTGCACTTCGTGGTAATGCGCCAGGGCTTCGGGCGTATTGCCGAAGCGCTCCAGTGGGAAGGAGCGGGTGAAGTCGTGGGTGGCGGTCAGGCCGTCGAGCAACTCCTTCAGCGGCTGCGACAGGGCGTCATAGGCGGCGCTGCTGCTGGCCCAGAGGGTGTCGCCGCCGTAGGGCGGCAGGTGCTTGACGGCGAGTACCGCGCCGAGGGCCGGAGTCTCCAGAAAGCTGACGTCGGTGTGCCAGATGGCATTGTCGCGCACGTCGGTCACGGCGGTGTCGAGCACGAGGATTTCGGGTTGCTCGGGCACGTTGGGGTAGAGCGGGTGGATGTGCAGGTCACCGAACTGGGCGGCGAGAGCGGCCTGCTGTTGTGGTTCGATGGTCTGCTCGCGGAAGAACAGTACCTGGTATTGCAGCAGAGCATCTTCGACTTGCTGGCGCAGGCTGGCGGTGAGGGGCTGGCGCAGGTCAATGCCGCTGACCTGGGCGCCGAGTGCCGGGCTGAGCGGGGTAATGTGCAGGGTCATGTCGGGTGTCTCTCTCAATGTGCCTGGCCGTGCCAGGGCACCAGTTTGCGTTGCAGGGCGCGCAGGCCCAGTTCCAGGGCGAAGGCGATCAGGGCGATGACGAGGATGCCGAGGATCACCACGTCGGTGACCAGGAACTGCGCCGCCGACTGCACCATGAAGCCCAGGCCTTCGGTGGCGGCGATCAGCTCGGCGGCGACCAGCGTCGACCAGCCTACGCCAAGGCCGATACGGATGCCGGTGAGGATGTCCGGCAGGGCGCTGGGCAGGATCACGTGGCGGATCAACTGCGCCTGCGTGGCGCCGAGCGATTGTGCGGCGCGCAGTTTGGTCGGGTCGACGTTGCGCACGCCGGTGGCGGTGGCGATGGCCACCGGAGCGAAGATCGCCAGGTAGATCAGCAGCACCTTGGACAGCTCGCCGATGCCGCACCAGATGACAATCAGCGGCAGGTAGGCCAGCGGCGGGATCGGCCGGTAGAACTCGATCAGCGGGTCGAAGATGCCGCGTACGATGCGATGGCGGCCGATGGCAATGCCCAGCGGTACGGCGGTGAGCACGGCAGCCAGCAGGCCGAGGCCGATGCGCCCGAGGCTGGCACCCAGGTGCTGCCACAGGCTGGCGTTCATGTAGCCCTCGCCGAGCAGTTGCCAGCCGCGTGCGAGCACGGCTTGCGGGCTGGGCAGGAACAGGGGCTCGATCAGCCCGGCGCTGGTTACCGCCCACCACAACCAGAGCAGGCTGGCGATGCTCAGGCTGCTTATGGTCAGCAGGCTCAGTTCACGACGCGGTTTCACCGTGCGCTGTTCTTCGGGCGTCTTGGCGTAGACATATTCGTAGCTGCTCATGCGCGGTTCCCCTGGCGTTGGGCAAAGACCTGGGCGAGCACGTGCTCGCGGGTTTCGATGAAGGCGCGGTCGGACTTGATCGCGCGGGCGCTTTCGCCGGCGGCGTAGCGGCGGCCGAAGTCCAGCCGCAGGTGCTCGACGATGCGCCCGGGGTTGGGGGCCAGCAGTACCAGGCCTGTGGCGAGGAACACGGCTTCCTCGATGTCGTGGGTGATCAGGAACACCGGCTTGTGCGTGCGCTGCCAGACCTGCAGCAACAGCTCCTGCATCTGCTCGCGGGTGAAGGCGTCGAGGGCGCCGAAGGGTTCGTCCATCAGCAGCACGCGCGGGTCTGCGGTGAGTGCGCGGGCCAGGCCCACGCGTTGTTTCTGGCCGCCGGAGAGCTCCCAGATATGGCGCTGCTCGAAGCCGGCCAGGTCGACCAGGGCGAGCAGTTCGCGTGCCTTGGCCTCGCGCTCGGCACGACCCACGCCGGCTAGCTGTAGACCGAAGGCGACGTTCTCCAGCACGTTCTGCCAGGGCAGCAGGGCGTCGTCCTGGAACACCACGCCGCGCTCGGCACCAGGGCCCGCGACGGACTTGCCATCGAGGTGAATGCGCCCGGCGCTGGGCGCGACGAAGCCGGCGATCAGGTTGAGCAGGGTGGTCTTGCCGCTGCCGGAGGGGCCGAGGGCGACCAGCAGTTGCTCGGGGCCGAGGTTGAAGGACAGGTCGCTCAATACCGCGTTGGCGGCGCCCGGGTACTGTGCGCTGATGTGCTCCAGTTCGAGTAGGGCCATGTTCAGGTTCTCTTCAAGGCAGGCGCGGGTTCAGGGTTTGATGTACTGGCTGCTGACGTAGGGCGAGTAGTCCGGCAGTACGCGGTCGGCCTTGCCCTGTTCCTTGAGGAAGGCAGCGGTGGCGGCGATGTCGCCAGCGGTGCGCTCGCCGAGCAGGGCCAGTTGCTGCTGACGATCCGGGAAGGCGGAGCCGGCCAGCAGCTCGGGTACGTCCTCGGGGTTGGAACCGGTCAGTGCGGCGATCTTGCGCACTGGTTCGGAGTCAGCGGTCCATTGGTCTTTCTCCGCCGCATAGCGGGCGAAGCTGTCTAGGGTGACCTTGGCGAACTGCTCCAGCACTTCGGGGTGTTTTTCGGCGAAATCCTTGCGCGCGACCCAGACCTCGAAAGTCGGTGCGCCCCAGGTGCCGACTTCGGCGGCGTCGGTGAGCACCTTGCCGGTTTTCTTGATCTCGCCCAGTGCCGGCGACCAGACGAAGGCGCCGTCGATGTTGCCGCGTTGCCAGGCGGCGTTGATCTCGGCCGGGTTGAGGTTGACGATGCGCACCTTGGCCGGGTCGATCTGCCAGTGCTTGAGGGCACCGAGCAGGCTGTAGTGCGAGGTGGACACGAACGGCGTGGCGAGGGTCTTGCCGGTGAGGTCGGCGGGTTTCTCGATACCGCTGCCATTGCGTACGACCAGCGCCTCGGCGGCATTGATCTGCGCGGCGACGACGAAGGTGACGATGGGCAAGTTACGGCTGGCGGCGGCTGCCAGTGGGCTGGAGCCGAGGTTGCCGATCTGTACGTCGCCGGAGGCGATGGCAGTGACCACTTCGGCGCCGCTGTTGAAGCGGCGCCAGTCGATCTTCTGGCCAATGGCTTGCTCATAGGCACCGTCGGCCTGAGCGACCTTGGTCGGATCGATGCCGGTCTGGTAGGCGATGGTCAGGTCGGCAGCCTGGCTGAACGAGGCGAACGCAGCGGCGGCCACGGCTGCGAACAGGCGATGGATACGGGGCATGGAATGGACTCCGGGCATGAAAGGAGACCGGGCGGCCTGGCCGCCCGGAAAAACGTGGCTTAGTGAGTGATGTACTGATTGCTAACGTAGGGCGCGTAGTCAGGCAGCACCTTGTCCACCTTGCCTTGCTCCTTGAGGAAGCCTGCGGTGGCGCTGACGGCCTGGGTGGTCGGCGCGCCGAGGGCGGTCACCTGGTCGGCAGCCAGCGGGAAGACGTTGCCCTGCAGCAGCAGCGGGATGTCCTCGGCCTTGGCGCCGGAGAGCTTCACCACCTTGGCGATGTTGTCCTTGTTGGCCAACCAGGCTTGCGGATCCTTGCGGTAGTTGGCGTAGGCATCGAGGGTGACCTTGGCGAACGCACGCACGATCTCCGGATGCCTCTCGGCGAAGTCCTTGCGCACGATCCAGGCATCGAAGGTCGGTGCGCCCAGCTCGCTGAGTTCGCCGGAGGTGATCAGCACCTTGCCGGTTTCCTTGGCCACACCGAGGGCCGGATCCCAGACGTAGGTGGCGTCGATCTCGCCACGCTGCCAGGCAGCGGTGATCGCCGGTGGCGCCAGGTTGAGGATCTGCACCTTGCTCGGGTCGATATTCCAGTGCTTGAGCGCGGCCAGCAGGCTGTAGTGGCCGGTTGAAACGAACGGCACGGCGACCTTCTTGCCGATCAGGTCGGCCGGTTTGTCGATACCGCTACCGTTGCGTACGACCAGTGCCTCGGCGGCGCCGATCTGCGCGGCGATCAGGAAGGTCTGTACCGGCAGTTGTCGGGTGGCTGCTGCTGCCAGCGGGCTGGAGCCGACGTAGCCGATCTGTACATCGCCCGAGGCAACGGCGGTGATCACTTCAGCGCCGCCGTCGAATTTGCGCCAATCGATCTTGGCCTGGGTGGCTTTTTCATAGGCGCCATCGGCCTGAGCGACCTTGGCCGGGTCGACGGTGGTCTGGTAGGCAACGGTGAAATCGGCTGCTTGGGCGACCAGGGTCGCGCTCGACAGGGTCAGTGCGGCGAGTACGCGGCGCACGAAGGGAAAGGGGGTCATGGTGGTGCTCCTCGAAGGCGAGCTGGCCCTTCTAACGAGGACGCCGAGCCGCAGGACGTTGTTCAGGTGTTGTCAGGGTGTCCGGCGGTCCGGTGGAGCAAGACTATCTATGCCAAATGGAATAGATAAATATTTTTTTAGAATATTTTTATATTTTGTGGTTTGGGCCAGGAGGGCTGCGGTCATACGGATATCGTCTTTACATCCATCGATTGATGGATCGGGCGAGTGTAATCCAGCGTACATTCGGGAGTTCGATACCCATGTGCGTCTGGCTCCAACGGCGTGAGGTCGTCGCGTTTGATCCAGGTATCGCGACCCAGGTGTTGCGACAGGCGCGGCAGATGCTGAAGAGCGGTGGCCTGAGGAATCAGCTACAGGCGGGGGAAGCGGGCGCGGGCGGCGGTGAGCATGAGCGCCTCCAAGGAGCGAAGGCTTTTCACTCCAGGCGGGAGCAGGCTGGGCTCACAAAAAGAAGTGGAAGATTATTTTGAATATAAGAAAATAATTATTAATTATTTTATGGAATAAAGATTTCTCCGTACTGTCGCGCTCAGCCCCGCACATCCGCCGGGCGCCTGCCAAACGCGCCGGACTGCTGATCCAGTCGGTGCCACAGACCGAGAACAAGGAACTATGAAGAAGACCCTGCTGTTGACCGCCCTGGCCGCTGCCCTGACTGCCTCCCTGGCCCATGCTGGCGAAAAACTGAGCGTTGCCGCCACCCCGGTGCCGCACGCCGAAATTCTCGAACTGATCAAGCCCGAGCTGGCCAAGCAAGGCGTGGATCTGGATATCAAGGTCTTCACCGATTACGTTCAACCCAACCTGCAGGTCAGCCAGAAGAATCTGGATGCCAACTACTTCCAGACCAAACCGTACCTGGACACCTTCAATGCGCAGCGCGGTACCGAACTGGTGATCGTGCAGGGCGTACACGTCGAGCCCTTCGGCGCCTATTCGACCAAGTACAAGTCCCTCGATGAACTGCCGAACGGCGCCACCATTGCCATCCCCAACGAAGTGAGCACCAGCGGCCGTGCGCTGCTCCTGCTGCAGAAGGCTGGCCTGCTGACCCTCAAGGATCCCAACAGCGCCCAGGCACTGCCGCGTGACATCGCCGATAACCCGCGCAACTTCAAGTTCCGTGAGCTGGAAGCGGCTACCGTGCCACGCGTACTGAATCAGGTCGATCTGGCGCTGATCAATACCAACTACGCGCTGGAAGCCAAGCTCAATCCCAAGCGCGATGCGCTGGTGATCGAAGGCAGCGACTCGCCCTACGTCAACTACCTGGTCGCCCGCCCGGACAACCAGGACAGCGAGGCGATCAAGAAGCTCTCCGCCGCGCTCACCAGCCCGGAAGTGAAAGCCTTCATCGAGAAGCGTTATGAAGGAGCGGTACTGCCGGCCTTCTGATCGAAACTGTACGGCGGCTCTTTTTGTGTCCTAGCTGCCCACCGTTGAACACGGTAGTAAACCTGTGCAAACGGGTTTGCGTTTACGCCGAGCCGATTTAGCCGACTCGGCGTTCTTTTTTTCGCACGGTAGGCCAGCGAAACGAGGCTGCCTTTATAAGCGTGCATCTCAAATTGCCTTCTCAGATACTTCAAACCTAGGATTCGCAGACCTCAACAGCCCTGGACGCCCACCTCCGCTCGCGCACGGCTGGCCCGGCGTATCTGTTGATCGTGGATATTGACCACTTCAAAGGCACCAATGAAACCCACGGCCACAACGTCGGCGACCTCGTCCTGACGCGTGTTGCCGAAGTCCTCAAGACCACTGCACGCCAGGGCGACCTGGTCTGCCGCTTGGGCGGCGAGGAGTTCGTGGTCATCGCCCTGGACACCGATAGCGCCGGCGCCCTGCAGTTGGCAGAGCGCACGCGGGCAGCGATCGAACATAGTGAAGTGGCTGGCGCTGGCCTGAGTGAGCCGATTCGCTGTACGGCGACCCTTGGCGTTTCGCATGAATTCACCAGCGCGCAGGCGTTCGATGAGTTTCTGCAGCAGGCGGATGCCGCCCTTTATCGAGGGAAGACGCAAGGGCGGAACCGGGTGGAGTGGGCGGGAGAGTAGAGCGGTCAGGGCAGGTTTACAGGCTTTAATGACTGCTTTCGGCCAGGAGCGGCCGGTCATGTCGTGGCTTAGAGGACGTCCATTTGAGGCTTGAAGGTATGTACGAAACCGGGGTATTCATCTCTGTGCTGCAACTCGCTCGAATTGCTGAACCGCAGCCTTGGGTAATTCCATCCGTAGGCTTTCTCGATACTGCTCTGCTGGAGCTTCGTGGGTGACCTCGACAGCAGCATCGTAGTTTTCTCGAATGACCGCCTCAATTTCAGCAATGTCGGCGCGGAAGAACTCCTTTCGCCCGTTGACCTTGTTTAACCGACCGGCCGCAAAGCGTTCATGCAGCTTCGCTTCCAATGCTGGGGCGTTATCCGAGAAGACCATCGCATGCACGTCAAACCAGAACGGCACCGACGCATCACCCAACTCATCGACGCGATCCATTGGCTCGAGGCGGCGGGTCATACCGATCTTATATATACCTTCCCCGAATGCCCCGACGTTGGAGATCACATAAACGTAGCCAGCTTTGGCGTTCTGTTCGCGATAGTCGATAAGTCTCTCTTCGCTCTCCAGCGCAGCGCGGCCCGCTTCAATCTCTGCCAACTTGGCCACAAGCGGGGCGCGTTCCTCCTCCGACTGTGCCTTGTCTAGGCGAGCCTGTAGTTCGCGCATTGCGGTCGCGAAGTGTTTGCGCTCCTTAGCGATCTTCTCCCGAGCGGCGCGAATTTCCTGCTCTAGCTTCTGCTGTTCCCGTAGTTCTTCTCGGGCGCGCTTAGCTTCTTCCTTTTCCTCCTGCTTCTTGATCTGGAACTCATGGGCAAGGTGCAGTTCGTCAATCTTGAGACTCAGGTACTTCTGCGATAGCTCGACGGACATCACCCTGCCGAGACGGTTGCAGGTTTCGAAAGACTTGAGAATGCGCTTTTCGCCCAGTTCTACGTTGTCGAACTTTACGTTGTCGACGCAGTAGTCAGCTTCGTTGTTGAATGATCGGAGCACCAACTTGATCATATCGTTGACCAGTTTCCGGCCCTCTACCTTGCTCCCATTTACCTCCCAGTTGGTGTTTCCACTCGCGGCTGTTCCACTTTTGATTAAGGCTTTCTGCTGCTCGCGGACCTTGACCAGTCGGGCTTTGTACTCATGGCTGGAATTCAACTTGAACTTGGGTTCATAGAGCGCAAAGCTTTCAAGAAGCAGTGTCTCTTCCCAGACGAGGATCTCCCTCTGCAAATCAGAAGAGCGTTGCGCGAGCGCTGCTGCATTCTGCTCAGCGCGCTGAACCTCTTGGTGCACGGCCGCCAGCTTTCTTTTCTCCTGAGCGATCAGATTCTGGATCTCTACGGCTTCCATGGCGCCGATCTGACTGGTGAGTGCCTGTAGCTGCTGATAGCGCGCCTGAAGGTCAGACAGTTGCAGGTCGAGATCATCGGCTCGCCGACGGTGTTCAGGTCCCTTCCAATAGTCACTCAGGGCCATGCGGTTCCTTCCTCATATAGATCAAATGGTTGCTTGGCTCTGGACGCCAACCTAGGAGTTTTTATAGCCCAACCGAACTGTATTTGTCGCTCAAGACGCGACTATTTGACTATTGTGCAGGGTGATAATGAGATTCTGGAGGTTTGGGGTGTGGTGCACTGTGTGCTGCATGGGCTTGATTAGCCAGGACAGGTCGCTTGCAAACCGAAACAGTTGGCGGTGGGATTGAGGGACAACTACCGGCCGATTCTGTTGAAAAAGTAGGTTCAGCGGCAGCCGGCCGGCCAGGTGTGCCTGCTGCCGAAGTGGCTGCAAGCCACTTCAAGTTGCCTTTCGGCGCTTCACTGAGCGTCTTTGCTCAGGTTTGAGGGTTAATTCGAGGGTTTCTGCTCACGGCAGGCGTACCTATCCCGTGAGTGGTGGCCCTTGAGGCAAAAGCTTGGCCATGCGGCGCAGGTTCTGCACCATCGCAACCAAGGTGAATTCGTCAGTTGCACCCGTCAGGCCACGTAGTCGCAAACGGTCGAGTTTTATGATCCGTTTGAGGTGGGCGAAAAGCATCGCCACCTTCTTCCTTTCGCAACGAGAAACGAGGTATTCCGGTGTCTTGGCGATGCGTCGGGCCACGTCGCGGGCAGCCTCATGGATGCTACGGACGATCTTCCGATTCGGCGTGTTGGGGCAGCACTTCGCTTTCAACGAGCAGGTAGCGCAGTCGGTTTGGCTGGAGCGGTAGATGATGGTGTTGGCCTTGGTCACCCGCGATCTTTTCTGGGTGAAAACGCGCCATTCACTGCGTAGTGGTTTGCCGGCTGGGCATCGATATTCATTAGCTTCCTGATTCCAGTGGAAGTCGTTACTTGAGAGGCTGTTGTCCTTGCGCTCGGTCTTGTCCCACACGGGCACATGCGGCTCGATATCCTTCTCTTCGACCATCCAGGCCAGCATCGGAGCCGTGCCATAGCCGGTGAGGACATGGTGGATGTCGTGGAGAGGTAATGCTCGGTGGCGCCACTCGAAATTTGGAAGGTAGGCCTTCAGGTCGCGGCAACCTACGGGGGGCCAGCGTTTGTCACTCATGCCTCCATCGACGGGGAATCCATGATGGCTGTAGAACTTAGCGACTGCTTCTTTCAGTGAAGCATCCGGATCGATTTCCATATCGCCTGACTCCTTTCAGGTTTGCAGGGCTGTGCGGGCCGCGCAGACGAGCGTTGGGATGGATGAGCCTCATGGACACGAGGCAGGATACCATCGGCTTCGTCATTGTTGACGCAGCAAGAGTATGGATCAACGGGAATGTTCTCAGTAATCACAAACGCACGATGCCCTCTTCTGGCTGACAGACGCCGGTCACGGATAGCAGGAATTGGCCGCTTCCGGCTTGTAGCTATTCAACAAATGCCCTGGCACTCTGCGCCTAACCAGAAAGGATGATTTGCCATGGAGCACACAAAGTTACGCAATGCTGGAGACTTCAAGAACAAGTCGGTCGTCGAGTACGCCACGATCAGAGTCGAGATGCCCAGCAAGTTGGTTCCTTCGAACCTACGTGATGGTCACTATCGGGACGACGACGTTGTGAAGGGATTGTATTCGACACCCACTGGCAGGCTCTCATACAAGACGCTTTACCTCGACAGTCGTGAGCTGGCGGAGCAATTCGCTGAGTATCTGACCCGTCTCTTTCGGAGCAGAACTTACAGTAACGATTTTGAGATAAAACTGGAAGTTTTGACAACTACGCAGACGGTCACGGCAACAAAGGGCAAGATCAAACACTCTGCAATTGTAAGGGAGACAATCTCCAGGCCAGAATGATATGAGAGCGCTTCGATTGGAGCTGCTACCGCCCGCAGTAATGATTTCCGCGGGAATGCCACATACCAAAATCTACTAGTAAGGCACTACGCGTTACGTTCATTATTTTTAGTGGGGAGTTGGTTAGTGAGTCTACTAGATAATGCCATTCGCTCGATTCAAGTTGGCCTAGATGACTATCAGTCTGATGAGCGATTAGTCTCTAGTGTTAGGAATATTTACGCAGGCATTTTGTTGCTCTTCAAACACAAGTTGTTTTTGTTGAGTGGAAAGGAAGCCAATGCGGCGTTGATCAAACAAAGTATCGTGCCTACCTTGGACTCACAAGGAGCGGTGGTCTGGAAGGGAGTTGGTAACAAAACTATTGATGTCGCTGGAATTAAAAGCCGATTTAAATCTCTTGGGATTCCTGTTGACTGGAATACATTTGATCGTATCAGCAAATATCGCAACGAGATAGAACACTTTTTTAGCCCTCTATCTGAAGATGAAGTTTCTGAGCTGTTAGCGGATTGCTTTATAATAATCAGTCGATTTTTATCGGATAATCTAAACTTGGATGCTAGGGGAGTGCTTGGCGACGAGGCCTGGCAGATTCTTCTGCATGCCTACGAGGTATATGATTATGAAATCAAAAATAATTCCTTAGCCATAGACTATCTAGTATTCCACCATGATGTTATCAAAAGAGTATTCGTGGAGTTTTGCTGCATTAGCTGCTCGTCGCCCCTTGTACAACCAACTCGATCCGGCGCGGCAGAAGACGCAACGTTTTGTTGCGCCGAATGTGAAAGCAAATATAGCTACGATGATATTTGCAATATGGGGGTGCCTGACTTGTACATAAGATCATTCTGGGCTGGGCTTGATGAAATTAGCCGTCCGTTTTCTAATTGTGAAGTTTGTAATCAAGGATTATATTTAAAAGAATATCGCGTTTGCACCGCATGCGGATGCATAGACTAAGTGAGGTGGCATGGATAACCATCAGTGGCAAGCATTCCGCTGTTTTTCACCCTGCGCAAACCTAAGAGCCATGTAGGGTGGACAGCGCTTTTTTGTCCACAGTTTCTACGACTGACCCCAGGAAAGTTAGCTGCCAGTGGTTGGAGGCAGCAACCGGCCAGGAGCGGCCTTAAACGACCGATTACGCCAGCAAAGCCCACGGAAAATAATCACAATGCCGTCGATTTCGACGATACTCTATGAATAGAACATTGTGGCAATGAGCGTTACGAAGCAGTTCGTTATGCTGTGCGCCAGAAAAAGAGAGGGTGAGGATGCAAGAACTACAAGTGCGTCAATCTTTTAAAAATATAATCTCACTTTCTAATATTGAAGACCCAGCAAAACAGAGATTATTCTTGGAGTATCTAGATGCGGCGCTAAGCCAGCACAGCAACTCTTCAGGGGGGAATAATTACTACGACGAGAATGGCGACTATGTCGACGAGTCAGCACTCAGCATAAAACTAAAAGATTGCTCCAGCACGCTTTATATCAGAATAATTGCAAGTGACGACGACAACTTAAAAAGTATCGAATTTGAGAGCCCGGACTGTGATAAAACAGAAAGGCTCGCCAATACATTGATAATAGAGTCGCTCGGTAACGCTTTGGGCGCAAAAAAGAAAACATTCTTCAGAAGAGTTTGGTTTTGTTATATTGGAGAGAAGCTCGATGGTGAGTACTGGCTTGGTAGTAATATCCGGATAGCACCAGTAGATCCAGAAGACCCAAACCCTCAGTTTGCAAGTTCCGAGCGCTACATTTCAATAGACATGAATGTCGAAGCTATTGACGTTCATGGTGCAATCGTGAGCGCCAATAATCGTGCGAATCTCCTAGCTGCGCGGCTATCATTAATCTTGAACATCGGAATATATAGTCCTTCAAGTGAGCATCGCTGGACAATGCCGGAAGACTTTGAATCGCCTTGTGAGCTACGGCAGCTGGGTTATATATATAAGGGGCCACAACTGACAGCGCTACCGCGCAAGGGAGATATCTGCAAGCTAGGAAAATTCGAACACTCAATGCGTTACAGGATTCCATATTTGGGGGAAACAATTAAGCTCCCCGAAGAAACTAGGAAATTAATAAGCGCCATTGATAAATCCGACAGCCGCACCATAACAGCATTCGACAATTGCGCGTTTATCTACCAATTAGCGCTGAGCGCAGGCAAATATCTACCCACAGTGAAAATATCCTATTTTGTGGCTGCTATCGAAGCGTTATGTAAGGCAGAAGTTGAATTTCGGGACTTTAGTTCATTTGTACGCCATTACTCATTGCCAACACACAACATCGATCACTTACTGAATTTTATGCACCGTTCTGTCAGATCAGCACACTTCCACGCCGGAGAGTTTCCATTCGGAGAATTTGAACAGACAAGACAATTAAAAATTTATAGTGGTAGTTCAAAAAGAATGTCCGAACACCGGTACCGCGAATGCATAAAGCTAATTCGTGCAGCCCTTGCAAATTGGGCGGCTATAAAAATAGAGAGCCTTATCTCCCTCTCCAGTAAGAATTCATAGATCTGGTCGAAGAGGCTACGCCGGCTGTTGGCCGCCGCCGTTATGAATCAGGAGGTTCGGCCAAATTACCCAGCGCTATTGGACGACTTTTTCTTAGCCAACGGATGCATTGGGTAGGTGACTGCTGTTCGTGACAGGCTGCTTTTGGCCGATAGCAGCCCCTCTTAGCGACAACTATCTGCTAGTCGAGGCCGGCTATTCGCGTGTGATTCTCCGGTCTAGACCCGGTCCGCTCTACCTAACGCAAGCTACTGCCCGACCGGCGAAGCACCCGATATCGGCAGCGAGCGTGCCATCTGATGACGCGACTCGCTGGCGGTCATATGAATATGCTTTTTAGGTATTTAAAATAATTTTCTTATACCTATAGAGTTCTACTCCATGCGTACCTGCCGACCAATCGGCGCGCCGCACTGAACACATGGCCGAACC
>CAZIZA010000010.1:0-29217 GCA_964543555.1 uncultured Pseudomonas sp. | reverse complement strand
GCGAGCCGGAACCCTAGCCGGCTATTGGCAAATTGTGGTGCCGCGATCCCGGCGAGCCGGGTTATTTCTGCACGGTGTGTACTTAGCGAACATCGTGCCATCCCCGCGATGCACCGCAGGCGGCGCTCGCTCGGCCGGTGCCGGGTATGCGATGCGCCTTGATGGTGCGGTGTCCGGTGTTCGTGCTGCCTGCTGGGGCGTCAGAGGGCGCCGTCGGCAGCCAGTTGCATGTAGTCATGATTGAAGCGCAGCAGGATACGCTGCGGGTTACCCAGCGGCTGCTCACCGCTGAAGGCAATACCCAGGTTGGTCAGTCCCTGGCCACTTTGGCCCAGCAGGCCATGTGCATCGGCGAAGCGGGCGACGCGCTGCATCAGGTCCGGCAGCTTGCCGGTGCGGGTGAAGTTGAGCGCGGTACGCGGTGAGTAGAATGAGCGCAGGGTGCTGAGTTGATCCTCGAAGTCTTGCGCGGTGGTCTGGGCTGCAGCGGCCATCTTCGCCCTGGCTTCGCGCCCGGCTGGTGTAGGCAGGCCCAGCAGACGCTGGGTTTCGAACCAGGCACCCGTCAGTGCCCGGCCAAATTCCGGGTGTTGTGCCAGGGTCTGGCTGTCGACCACGGTCAGGTCGAGAATTTCGCCGGGAATGAAGTTGGAACTGAATACCTGGGTGACCTGTGTGTTGCGTCTGATCTCGGCGAGAATCGGATTCCAGGTAATCACCGCATCACCCTGGCCGGCGAGGAAGGCCTCGGCGATTTCGGTGTCGGAGACGTGCTGGATGGTCACATCGTCTTCTTCCAGCAGTGCCCACTCCAGGGCGCGGCTGAGCAGATAGTGGGACACCGAATTCTCCACCAGCAGCACGGTCTTGCCCTTGAGGTCCTGGATCCTTTTGCCGCTGCCGCGCAGCAATACGCCGTCGGCTCCATTGGAAAAGTCGCCGATGATCAGCGCAGTGCTGTCCTTGCCAGCAGCGGCGGGAAGGGTCAAAGCGTCCATGTTGGTCATGGTGCAGGCGTCGAACTGACCAGCCATGTACTGCTCGATCGAACCGATGTAATCCGGCACTTCCTGCACCTGGATGTCGATGCCGTACTTGTCCGCCCACTTCTTCACGATGCCCTGTTCGGCTGCATAGCCCCAGGGCATCCAGCCAGCGAAGATCGACCAGCAGAGCGTGAAGGTTTTCGGTGCGGCCTGGGCCATTGGGGCTGTCAGCAGGGAGGCGCAGAGCAGGGCGGCAAGCAGAGAACGCATGAGCATGACCTCGAGTCATCAACGGGACAGGAAAGTGGGCAGCCGCGCTGCACATTCTCCCGGGCTTTTATCCCGCCGTGTAACCTCACGGCCCAACGCCGTTGCATGAGGTCGCCCACTCTCGGACCAGTCGCTCGCCTGTGGCGAGCCGGAACCCTAGTCGGCCATTGCAATTCGCTACCACGTGCGACCCGTTACGCGGATCGGCTTTCCTCCGCGCAGATAAGCGAATGGCGTGCCACCTGCGCCTAATGCCGATGATTAATGTCGACGAAGTGAATCGCACCAGTTTCAGGTGGCGTTGTCTGATGCTTCAGGGATCAACATCCCGGAGGCCGACATCGGTCGGCGTCGTTCCAGCGGTCACAGGAGGCCGCCATGCCCTACAAGATGCTGTTTTCTGCGTTGTTCCTGTTGCTTTCCGGTTGCGCCGTGTATGGCGATAGTTATGACCGTGGCTACCACCATGGCCATCGTTACTACGATGGCTACCGCCGCGATCATTATGCACCGCCGGTTTACGTAACCCCGCGTTATTACTATGAAGACCGTCGCTATCACTATTACCCGGCGCCGCCGCGTCATGTCCCGGCCCCACCCCCGCGTCACTACGGCCATCAGCAGCGCCACCGCGATGGCTACAAGGGTTACGACCAGCCACGGCATGACGATCGCCGCGACCACCGTCGCCAGGACTATCGTAGTGGGCAGGTTCAGCGTGGCTGGGAAGCCGGACGCAAAACGCAACAGCGCTTCTCCAGCGGACAGCGTCATGGCGAAGAGCATCGCAGCAGGGGAGAGCGGCGCTGGTGAGGCGATCCAGGTTCGTTTGAAGACGCGCGGATCCTGTCGCCCCGGCAATTTGGTATCGGGCCTGCTGGGTGTTGCCTGGCGTAATCGATAACGGCGAAGTGCCATTGTCTTTTTCGTGCCCAGCACGCACCATTCCCGCCGTGTTCCAGGGGCTGTCATGCCCGAGACGGATTGCCGATGTTTCGAAGTTGCGCAGGCACAGGTCGATGTGGGTGGGGCCGGCGCAAGTCGCTCGTGGCTGCGCCGTTGCTGCTGGTTTTGCTGGCTGGCGCACTGCATGCCGACTGGGATTTCAATCTGATCAGCCAACGTGCCGAGACGCTCTATGGGCCTCTCGGCGCTGGCAAGGCGCGCATCGATGACTGGCAAGCGCTGCTGGAGAGGCTGCCGACGCTCGATGAGCCGGCGCAATTGGAGGCAGTGAATCGCTTCTTCAACGCCAGCCTGCGTTTTCGTGACGACATCGAGATCTGGCGGCAGAACGATTACTGGGCCACGCCCGTCGAGGCGCTGCGCAAGGGAGCCGGTGATTGCGAGGATTTCGCCATCGCCAAGTATTTCACCCTGCGCGAGGCAGGCATTGCCAGCGACAAGCTGCGCATCACGTACGTCAAGGCGCTGCGTCTGAATCAGGCGCACATGGTCCTGACCTATTACGCCACGCCCGACGCCATGCCGTTGGTGCTGGATAACCTGATCAATGTCATTCGCCCTGCCAGTGAGCGCTCCGACCTGTTGCCGGTATACGCCTTCAATGCCGAAGGGCTGTGGCTGGCTGGCAAGGGCGGTGGCAAGCCGGTGGGCGATGCCAAGCGGCTGTCGCGCTGGCAGGATCTGTTGAAGAAGATGAGCGCCGAGGGTTTCCCGGTGGAACCGGGTCGATAGGAGTCGAGATGTCACTGTTTAAACAATTGTTGATTGCCATCTGCCTGTTCCTGGTGATCGCCTTCACCGGCAGTTTCATGGTCAGCCTGGAAAGCTCTCGCGAGCAGTACGTCAACCAGTTGCGTTCCCATGCCCAGGATGCAGCCACGGCATTGGGGCTGTCGCTGACGCCGCATGTTGACGACCCGGCGATGATGGAGCTGATGGTCAGTTCGATTTTCGACAGTGGTTACTTCCAGAGCATCCGTGTGATCGATATCGCCAGCGGCCAGACGCTGGTCGAGCGCACCGGCGTGCCTGATGCAGCCGATACCGAGGCGCCGCAATGGTTCGTCGAGCTGATCGGGCTGCAGCCCGAGGTCGGTGATGCGCTTGTCAGCCGTGGCTGGGAGCAGGCGGCGCGTGTGGAGGTACAAAGCCATCCACTGTTCGCCATCGCCCGGCTGTGGCGCAGTGCCCTGGGTAGTCTCGGCTGGCTGCTGGTGTGTGGCCTGCTCAGCGCTGGCGTGGGGGCGTTCGTGTTACGCCGCCAGCTCAAACCGCTGGATTACATGGTCGAGCAATCTCATGCCATTGCCAGACGTGAGTTCCTCAGCCTGCCCATGTTGCCGCGCACACCTGAGCTGCGCCGAGTGGTCGAGGCCATGAACCAGATGGTGGAGAAGCTCAAGACGCTGTTCCAGGAGCAGGCCGAGCGTAGCGAGCGTTTGCGTGATGAGGCATACAAGGACAGCCTGACCGGGCTGGCCAACCGACGTTATTTCGAGATGCAGCTGCAGGTTCGCCTGGGTGCCGAAGACCGGGCTAATGTTGGCTACCTGCTGATGGTCAGGGTGCGTGACCTGGCCGGGCTCAACCAGCGCCTGGGTGGCCAGCGTACTGACCAGTTGCTGCTGGCGGTGGCTGAACTGCTGTCGCGTGAAGTGGCTGACCAGGCGGCCGGAAGACTACTGGCGCGTTGTCGGGGAGGGGATTTTGCTGTATTGGTCCCCGGTCTCGTGACCGAAGAGGCCGAGCAACTGGCCATGCGCCTGGAGGCGGCTTTTGCCAACCTGGCCATCACCAGTGGTAGCGATCTGCTACCGATGGCGCATATCGGTCTGGCGCCGTTCCGGCCGGGAGACGAACTTAGCGAGCTGCTGCATCTGGTCGACGAAGCGCTGGCCAGGGCTGAAAGCCAAGGTGAACAGTGCTGGGCGCTGGCTGCACGTGTCGAGAGCTCAAGTGTGGGCGATGAGCATCATGCATGGCACTCGCTATTGGATAAAGCCTTGAGCCAGCGTCAGATAGAGCTGTATTTCCAGGCAGTGGTCAGTGCCCGCGATGTCGGTCGGGTGCTGCATTACAAGGTGCTGTCACGCATTCGCAGTGCTCACGACGAAGCGATTCCTGCAGGTCGTTTCCTGCCCTGGTTGCAACGCTTTGGCTGGGCTGCGCGTCTCGATCTGCTGATGCTGGAGACGGTGCTGGAGCATTTGAAGCACCATGACTACGTGCTGGCGCTTAATCTGTCAGGTGCGCTGTTACGCGAACCCAAGGCTCTGGAGAAGGCTTTTGAGCTGCTCAAGCGGCATGCCGAACTGGCCCCGCGTCTGGTGCTGGAGCTGGAAGAGGATCAGTTACCGGAACAGGCAGCGCTGGAGCAACTGACCCGACGTCTGCGTAGCCTGGGTTTCAGCCTCAGCCTGCAGCATTTCGGTGGTCGTTTCAGCATGATTGGCAACCTGGCCCGCCTTGGCTTGGCCTACCTGAAGGTCGATGGCAGCTACATCCGTGCCATCGATCAGGAGGCCGACAAGCGCCTGTTCATCGAGGCCATGCAGCGGGCAGCGAATAGCATCGACCTGCCACTGATTGCCGAGCGGGTGGAAACCACCGGTGAACTGCACGTGCTGCGCGAGATGGGCATCGAGGGCGTACTGGGACAACTGGTGGGTGCTCCGATGCCATGGCCACCGGCTCGGACGGGAGGCTGAGCCGGGTAGAGGGACGTCAGATCAGACCCGTGCTGACTTCTTCCTGAATCAGCCGGGACAGGCCACCGAGCGTCTCGCGTGCCTGGTTGCGGCTGAGCAGCTTGGTCTGCGCAGCCGGTGGCAGGTCGGTGATGCGGATAATGCCCTTGGTGATCAGCACGCTGATCAGGTCTTCCAGTACGCGGACCATTTCCTGGTCGCTCTGGCGTAGCTGCAGCAGGCTGGTCTCGATAGCCTGGTTGGAGTACCAGGCCAGTATGTCCTGATCATCGGCGGGAAGCTGCTGGGTATATCCTTCGAACTCTGCGGCTTCGACGCGCACCAGGTTGCCCTGGCCGTCGCGCTGTACGTAAAGCATGGTGATTCTCCTCAACGTCGTAACAGCATGATGTGCCTGGCTGCAGCTGTGCAAGCGCGCTCGCGCCCGCACAGCTGCAGTCGATCAGCTGTGGTCGACCTTGATGGTCGGGTCTGCACCGGCGATCAGCGAGTTGATGGTCGAGCCGCTGAGCTGACTTGCCGCCCCTTCCAGGGTAATGGTCAGGTCGGCATTGCTGGCTGCGCTTGCCCCCGCATCATTGAGGTGGCCTTCCTTGCTGACCAGCAGCGTGGCGTTGCCAGTGCTGTTATCGACAATCAACTTGAGGAAGTTGTCGATAGTGCTGGTGGTTTCGCCTTGCAGCAGGTCGCTGAGGTCGAGCTTGTCACCCTCGCTCAACTTGAAGTCCTTGATCACGTCACGATCAGGGTTGCCTGGAGTCCCCGCGTCATTCGCTCTCCAGACAAAGGTATCGGCTCCACCCTGGCCCCAGAGGATATCGCTACCCTTGCCGCCAATGAGGACATCGTTACCGTCACCGCCGAACAGCGTGTCGTTGCCGTCACCGCCATTGAGCAGGTCATGTCCGGCACCACCTTGCAGGGTGTCGGCCTGGTTGCTGCCCATCAGCGAATCGTTACCGCTGGTACCTTGCAGGCTGTTGCCTTGATCGATGACCACACTGAAGTCGGTGCTGGCCTTGTCGCCGCTGCCATCGGTGACGGTGGCGCCAAAGTTCAGGGTCAGTGTGTCCTGATCCAGCGGTTGGGTCACGCTGCTGCTGTTGATCTGCCAGCGGACACTGATAGCCTCGTCCACCGAGAACTGACTGGACGTATCGCCGGCACCAATGACCAGGCTGGAAATGCTCTTGCCGGTCGCAGCATTGATCACGACAGCCTGAGTCCCCGAGTCGCTGTTTTCACCATCACGCCAGCCACGAGCGGCCGCTGTAACGTCGATCGTCTGGCGGCTGCCATCGGTATAGAAGACAGTGATCTGTGCGCGATCCTCATCGCCTCGTGTACTGCCCAGAAAGGTATTGGGGGTACGGTCACCAAACTGGTTCAGGGTCAGGCTGACCTGAGTGATGTTGCGGCCGTCGGCGGCATTGGCGCTGAAGTCCAGCACCAGCTTTTCACCATGGGTGCCATCGCTGGCGTTATTGGTCTGGCTATTGTTTTCGATATAACGGAGGTCGGTGCTGGAGTTCCAGCCCAGGTTGTCTACCGCAATGCCGCGACCGTCCGCCGTGTTGATCACCACGTTGGCATTGGAGTCGTTGCCGTCCCGTACGCCGTTATCTCCACCTCTGTCGAGGAAGGCCGACAGGGTGAGCTTGACGGTGCTGGATGGCGCGCTGATGGTCGATGCGCCGTTGTTGCTGGCGAACGTCAGGTTGGCCATACCACTGCTGCCTGGCAGGGTCTGGGTATAGGACGTCACGGCATCGACACTGCCGATCATGTTCACGGAGTAGTCACCACTGGCAGCATTGCCGCTGACCGTGAACACGACTTCGTTGCTGCCCTGCTTGACGGCTTGCAGGCTGCCGTCAGCGGACTCGCGGTAGACCAGCGCGACGCCGCCAGAGGTCAGCGCCACATTTTGTGTCGTGCCATTGACCAGAACGCTGGCCAGCACCGGGGTGCCGTTGAGCGAGCTGTCGTCGCTTGCCGTGATTTTTACCGAGGCTCCGATGAGCTCGCGACCCGTTTCGATGCCCAGGCTGGCGTTGCCCAGAGTGCCGGCTTCCTTGCTCAGCACCAGCGTCTGCGCCGGCTGTTCGACGACCGGTGCATAAGGTAGCACTTTCTGGCCGGTGAGAGTGACGGTGACGGTCGAGTTGGCGGTATCGCCATCGCCATCGGTTACCACGTAGTTGAACTTCAGGTTCTCGATCTGGTTCGCGTCGAAGTTGTCGCGTGCCGTGCGGCTGACCTCGAAACGGTAGCGACCGTCCGCCCAGCCCGTGAATGTGCCGAACGCGTTGACGATACTGAAGCTGCCGTCAGCCTGTTGGGTTGCGCCAACCCAGCTGACACTGGCATCGCTGC
The DNA here is from genome assembly GCA_964543555.1 of uncultured Pseudomonas sp. Taxonomy (GTDB): domain Bacteria; phylum Pseudomonadota; class Gammaproteobacteria; order Pseudomonadales; family Pseudomonadaceae; genus Aquipseudomonas. The sequence continues at coordinate 21,911 of CAZIZA010000010.1, read as the reverse complement.
CATTGATCAAGACATCACCATCCGCACCGGTGGTGGTCACGGTCGATACGCTGTCGCTGTTCAGCGGCAGGCCATCGGTGGATTTCACCACAGCGTACAGGTCGAAGGACGAGGCGGCGTTTTCCGTCGTGAAGATGGTGGTGACCACTTGACCGGTCTGCGGATCGAGGAAGCCCTTGATCTCGAATTCGAAGGTCCGGTCACCGACGGTGAAACTCTTGATCAGGGTGCTGTTGTCCAGGCGGATGATGTCGTCGTTGGCCGGGTCCTGAGTGTTGGGAGCGTTGTTGGGCGTCTCGGTGTGCGTCAGGTTGACCGTGTGTTCGACCGTGGTCGGAATACCGTCGATCATGACCACCAGCTTGACCTTCAGACCAACGGTGCTCAGTACTGCAGCAGAGCCGCTGATGGGGAAGTTGTTATGGGTCAGGGTGCCGACCTTGAAATCACTGTCAGGCAGGGCCTGTCCGACGCTGCGTAAGGTCTCGTTATCAACGAAGCTGTAGCCAGAGGCAGAACTGCTGCCGCCCCAGCTGATGCGATCGATGTAGATGTCGGCGTCGGTATTGGTCTGGGTCAGGCCGCTGGTGCCGCCAGCCGTAGATACGGGATTGACGAAACCTGCCTCGAGCCCGGAGATCTCCAGGCTGCTGACCGGGATGGCGATGCTCATGCTGCCTGGTTGAGCGGTCGGCACGTCATCCTGAATCTGGATGGTCAGGGTGCCGCTGCCAACATTGTTGAAGGCATCGGAGACCCGAACACCAATACCCAGATCGAGCACGTCTGCGGAGGTCTTGTCCTGGTGGTCGATAGGCTTGAGCAGGTTGACCGAGTAATTACCCTGATCGTCGATGCTGACAGTGATCACCTTATCCGTGCCGACACTCCCCGTCAGCGTTTTGCCATCGCTGCTCAGGCTCCAGGTAACCGGATTGCCACCCGAGGTCAGCAGCGTCGCGGGCTGCGTCAGGGTGACGGTGGTGGCCGAATCATGGGAAATGGTCAGTTTGCCGGTTGCCAGGTTACTGCCATCGCTGTCGGTGGCGCTGCGCAGACCGGTTTCGGATACCCGCGTGGTGACTGCCGCGACTGAAGGCGCAGTATCCGGCAGGTCATTGACGTTGACCGTGACTTGCGCGGTGTCGCTCAGCGTACCGTCGCTGGCCGTGACGGTCAGTACGTGCTGTCTGGCGCTCTCGTAATCCAGTGTCTTACCCGGGGCCACGCGGATGACACCAGTGGCTGAGTCGATCACGAACAGGCCAGCTTCGTTGCCGCCGGTAATGCTGTAGTTGATAGCCTGACCATCCACATCACGGTCATTGCCGGTGAAGCTGTCGTTGAGGTCGATCACCAGGCTGTTGCCTGGCACGTTCTCGTTGATCGAGACACTGGCGTCGAGGATGTTCGGCGCATCGTTGATGGCGTTGACGAGGATGGTGCCGGTAGCCGGTGTAGCATCGGCCAGCCCCTGGTTATCGACCGCGCTGTACTGGAAGCTGGTGCTACCGTTCCAGTTCGCATCGGGTTTGAAGTAGATGGTCGCGGCATTGGCGCTGGCTGCGATCACGCTGGCCAGGGTGAGCAGGACAGTGCCGGCTGCATCAGCATAGAAGTTGCCATTTGCCGGCAGGCTATTGAGCCTGAAGCTGGCAACGGTGCCATCAACATCGCTGCCGCCAAGCGTGACGGCGATGAGGCTGTCCTCGTTACCGGTGGCATTGGCTGCATTGGTTTCCGGCGCGTCGTTGACCGGTTTGACCGTGACGTTGACCACGCTGGTGGTGGTGCCGCCCTTACCATCACTGATGGTGACGGTGAAGGCATCGTTGCCGTTGAAGTCCTTGCCTGGCTGGTAGGTGTAGGTGCCGTCGGCATTCATCACCACGTTGCCATGCTGTGGGCCGTTGCCGGTAGCGATGCTGTAGGTGAGGGTATCACCGTCGATGTCGCTGCCGAGCACGCGGCCATCTACCGGGGTGTCTTCGTCGGTGCTGATGCTCGACGGACTGGCGGTAGGCGCATCGTTGACTGCATGCACGGTTACCGGCAGATCCAGGCTGGTGCTGGCCTTGTCGTTATTGGCACCCTCGGTAGCGGTGGCCGTGACCTTCAGGGTGAAGGTGCCGTTGGCATTGGCCGCAGGGGTGAAACTCAGATTGCTCAGATTCCAGCCTGTGATGTCGACCGTGGTGGTGTCTGCAGTGGCGGTGAAGGTCTTGACGCCATCGCTCAGGGTTGCACCTTGAGGGATCTGCGAAATCGATACGGCGAGACTTTCCGAACCGTCGGTATCGTTCAGCGAAGCGCTGAGGTGCGACAGCGGGATGCTGCTGTCCTCGTCACCTTCGTTGTAACCATAGACCTGGTAGTAGCCCTTGCCTTCGCTGCCGTTAAGTTGCGATACGCGCACACCATCCTGGGTCAGGTCGTTGGTATCGCGGTACAGCAGGACATTGCTGCTGGACAGATCCTGCACAGGGCCGCTGCCAACCCGGACGTTGACATCCAGGTTGCCCGGGCCGTTCTGGTTATGCTGGTAGATATCCAGGGTGTAGTAGCCGCTCTGTTGAGCAGTGAAACTGCCGCTGAACTTACCTGTGCTGCCACCCCAGGTGGCGCTGGCCACGGTGGTACCGCCCACGGACACCAGCACACTGTCGTCGCCAGCGCCGCTGAAGGTATAGGTCTCGCCGGCCTGCAGGTAGATCAGCCCGGAGAACTTGTTGGCCACGCCGGCATTGACGCTGTCCAGACGGACATCATTGGCGGTAGTGCTGCTGGCTGGTGTGCCTGCAGCATCGATGGTGGCTTTCAGGGTGGCAGGTGCAGCGCCGCTGCCGCTGCCGCCCAGGGCCAGGCCAGTCCAGCTTTGCAGCGTGAGGCCGGTCGCATTCGGGGTACCTGCCGGAGCCTGAGCGCTGAGGTTCGGCGCGTCGGCCACCGCCTGAATGGATACCTGCACGGTGGCGCTACTGTTGCCACCTTTGCCGTCGGTGATGGAGTAGCTGATGGTGTCCGCACCGCTGTAGTTGCTATTTGGGGTGTACACCAGCTTACCGTCGATGACGCTGACGGTACCGTGCTGGGCGCTGGCGCCGCTGATGCTCAGGGTGTCACCGTCGATGTCGCGGTCATTGGCCAGGACATCGATCGTGATCGAGTTGTCCTCGAGTGTGCTGGCACTGTCATCGTTGGCAACCGGTGCATCGTTGGCCGGGTTGACGGTGATGCTCACCAGCGTTTCGGTGACACCGCCTTTGCCATCACTGACCGTGACCACGAAGCTGTCCGGGCCGTTGTAGTCGCCGTTGGGCGTGTAGGTGTATCCACCTGTCGCGGGGTTGAGCTCCAGGGTGCCATGGGTGGTACCGGTCTTCACGGCGTAGGTGAGGGTGTCACCGTCCACGTCGGAGGCTGCAATGCTGCCATTCAGAATGCCGTCTTCGTCCACCGATACATTGCTGTCCGGCGCGACGGGCGCATCGTTCACGGGCTTGACGGTGACACTGACCACGCTGGTGGTGACACCGCCTTTTCCATCGCTGATGGTAACGGTGAAGGCGTCGTTACCGTTGAAGTCCTTGCCCGGCTGGTAGGTGTAGGTGCCATCGGCATTCATCAGCACGTTGCCATGCTGTGGGCCGTTACCGTCGGCGATGCTGTAGGTGAGGGTGTCACCGTCGACATCACGAGCAGTGACCCGACCGTCTACCGGGGTGTCCTCGTCAGTGCTGATGAACTGCGGGCTGGAGACCGGCGCATCGTTGATCGGGTTGATCGTGATGTTCACCACGGAGTCGGCATAGGCGCCGGACGGATCGTAGACGCGGATGGTGAAGCTGTCGGTGCCGTTGTAATCCTTCTTCGGCGTGTAGGTGTAATCGCCGGTAGCGGTGTTGAGCAGGATCGAGCCATGGACCGTGCCGGACTGGATCATGTACCTCAGATTGTCGCCATCGATGTCGCTGGCGACGATCTTGCCGCTGACGCTTTGGTCTTCATCGGTCACCTTGTTCTGGTCGGCAGTAACCGGGGCGTCGTTGACCGGCGTGACATTGATGTTGACCACGCTGGTAGTGACACCGCCTTTGCCATCACTGATGGTGACGGTGAACGCGTCGTTACCGTTGAAGTCCTTGGCCGGCTGGTAGGTGTAGGTGCCATCGGCATTCATCAGCACGTTGCCATGCTGCGGGCCGTTACCGTCGGCGATGCTGTAGGTGAGGGTATCACCGTCGACATCACGGGCAGTGACACGACCGTCGACCGGGGTGTCCTCGTCAGTGGTGACGAACTGAGGGCCGGAGACCGGCGCATCGTTGATCGGGTTGATCGTGATGTTCACCACGGAGTCGGCATAGGCGCCGGACGGATCGTAGACGCGGATGGTGAAGCTGTCGGTGCCGTTGTAATCCTTGTTCGGCGTATAGGTGTATTCGCCAGTGACGGTGTTGAGCAGGAGCGAGCCGTGGGCAAGACCGGACTGGAGCACGTAGCTCAGCTTGTCACCATCGACATCGCTGGCGACGATCTTGCCGCTGACGCTCTGGTCTTCATCGGTCACCTGGTTCTGGTCGGCAGTGACCGGGGCGTCGTTGACCGGCGTGACATTGATACTGACCACACTGGTGGTGACACCGCCTTTGCCATCACTGATGGTGACGGTGAACGTATCGTTACCGTTGAAGTCTTTGGCTGGGCTGTAGGTGTAGGTGCCATCTGCCCTGAGTGTCACCGTGCCGTTTTGTGGGCCATTGCCACTGGCGATGCTGTAGCTGAGGCTATCACCGTCCACGTCGAAGGCATTGATCGCTCCATCAATGGGGGTGTCTTCATCGGTGGTCAGGTTCTGCGGCCCGGACACCGGCGCATCGTTGATCGGATTGACGGTGATGTTGACGACCACATCGACCACCCCACCATTCCCGTCGTTGAGGGTAACGGTGAAGCTGTCCGGGCCGTTGTAGTTGGGGTTGGGTGTATAGGTGTAGCTGCCGTTGGCAGTATCGAACACCAGGCTACCGTTGCTCGTGCCCGACTTGAGGGTATAGGTGACGGTATCGCCATCGATATCGGTGACGTTCAGCTGGCTGGCAAAGCTCTGGTCTTCATCGACGCTGAAAGACGGGTTGTTCAGCACGGGCAGATCGTTGAGCGGATTCACCCCGAGGGTGACGCTGCCAGTCACGCTGGTTGTGCCGTCATTGACGCTGTAGGTGAAGTTGCCGACGGCATCGCCAGCCTTGTAGTTGCCCGGCGCGTTGTATTTCAGCCCCTGTAGTTCGGTGCGGGTCAGTACCTGGCCATTGCTCACGCTATTGCCATTGGCCAAGGTAATGCTGCCAAGTGTCGGCAGGCCAGTGACGGTGATGGTCAGCGGATCACCATCGACATCGGTGGGCGCTTGCAGACCCAGCGGGGTGCCGGTGCTTTTCTCATCCACGGTCAGGCTGGTGCTGTCTACGACAGGCGCGTCGTTGACCGGTCTCACACCTACCGTCACGGTTGCGGTGTCGAACTTGCCGTTGCCGTCGCTGATGGTATAGGTAAATGAACCGGTGCCATTGAAGTTCGGCGCCGGGGTGAACACCACTTTGCCATCGACAATGGCAACGTCGCCGTTCTGGGCATTCTGGACACTGATGATGCTCAGCGTATCGCCATCGATGTCACTGTCGTTGCCCAGCAGGGTCGCCGGTTCGATCACCAGCGGCTGGTCTTCATTGGTGGTCAGCAGGTCATTGCCAGGCTGGGTCAGTTGGGCGCCACCGACAACACTGTATCTGCCGCCTTCAGGGCGCAGTTCGACCTTCAGTTGGGCCTGACCGCCCTGATCCCAGTAAATGATCTGGATGTCGTGAGGACCACTTTCGGTGATGGTGAACTTGGCTGACTCGCGTGCAGTGGGGCTCTGGTTGCCATTGAACTGAGCGACCACCTTGCCATCGATGACGATGCTGTAGCCATCGTCTGCGGTGACACGGAACTGGTAGGTGCCGGCATTCAGGTTGATCTGTCCGGTCAGCTCGATGATGGCATCGGAGGTATTGGCCGGGTCAGTGTTCAGCGAGCGGGCATCGGCACCGAGGAATTTCTGCAGTTGCTGGTCACTGCCCAGATTGTTGCGCACGCCGTTGCCATAGTTCAGCTCGGTGGCGGTGAAGGTGGCGCTGGGGGTGCGGCCGGCAATGAATGCAGTAACGCCGGCCAGGTTCCCCAGGTTGCCGCCGTCGACGCCCTCGCGGTAACCGTAGTAGTTGCCCTTGAGCCCGCCAATGACGCCCAAGTCATCATTGGCATCGGGGGCATCGTTGACCGGGGTGACGCCCAGGGTGACCTTGCCTTCGACGCTGGTGGTGCCGTCATTGACGCTGTAGGTGAAGTCACCCACAGGTTCGCCAGCCTTGTAGTCTTCAGGGCCGTCGTATTTCAGCCCCTGCAACTCGGCGATGGTCAGGATCTGGCCGTTGCTTACTGGGGTGCCATTGGCCAGGGTCACGCTGCCCACGGTCGGCAGGCCGGTGACAGTGATGGTCAGTACGTCGGAGAGGTCGACATCTGTCGGGGCTGCAATATTGAGCGGCGTACCCAGGCTTTCTTCGGCGACGGTGACGCTGGTGTTGGTGACCACTGGCGCGTCATTGCGGCCTTCGATAGTCAGTGAAGCGTTGGTGCTGACAACGCCACCCTTGCCGTCGCTGACGTCATAGCTGTAGTTGAGGACGACTTTTTCGCCAACAGCCAGATAGCCGTACTGGGACGGATCGATTTGCAGGCTGTTACTGGCCGGATCGAAGGTGACACCCACATCGTTGCCGCCGACCAGTTGCAGGTTGACCACGCTGAGGACATCGTTGGCGTCTTCATCGCTGGCGTTCTGCAGCAGATCAAGGCTATAGGCCGGCGCATCCTCGTTGGTCAGCGAAGTGACGGCGCCGCTGACGATTGGTGCGTCGTTACTGCCAGTCAGAGTGATGGTGACGTCACGGGACGCTGCGGCACCGCTGCTGTCGGTGACAGTGACGCGATAAAGCAGGGCGATGGTTTCGCCAGCACCGAGGTAGTCCAGCGCACCAGCGGCGACGCTGTAATTCCAGTTTATCGAGCCTTGGCCATCGCCTTGGGCAGTATCGCTGATGCTGGCAATGAGGTTACCCAGCGCATCGACATCCTGGCCGTTACCATCTTTCGCGCTGATCAACTGGGTGCCCACGGTATGGGTATTACTCAGGTCGGCGTCGATGAAATCGATGGCGCCGCTGGCGTTCAAGCGGCCGGCGTTTTCGCCCGGAACACCGTCGGTACGTTCGGTGATGCTGCCGCTCTGCACGGAGCTTTCCAGAACGGGCGCATCGTTGCGTCCCTCGATGGTGAGGGTGGCGGTAGTGGGGGTTACGCCGCCGTTGTTGTCGATGACGTCGTAGCTGAAGGTGAGCACCACTTTCTCGCCGGCAGCGAGGTAGTTGTAGGCGTTCGGGTTCACCTGCAGGCCATTGCCGCTGAGGGTCACGCCTGAGGCGTCCTGAGTGCCGACTTGCTTGAAGTTGTTGATGCCCAGCACGTCGCTGAGGTCGACGTCCTTGGCGTTGGCCAGCAGATCGACGTTGAACGCGTCTGCATCCTCGTGACTGTCCACGGTGATGGCGCTACTGACTACTGGTGCGTCGTTGACGCCGTCGATGGTGATGGTGGCGCTGGTGTCGACCAGGCCGCCCTGGCCATCGCTGACCTGATATTGGTAGACGAGGGTGACGCTCTCGCCGACGGCCAGGTAGTTGTAGCGGGACGGATCGACCACCAGGGTGTTGCCCTGCAGGCTGACGCCGGATGCATCGTTGCCGCTGGTTTCGCTGAGGTTGACGACGCTGAGCACGTCCTTGGCGTCTGCGTCGCTGGCGTTGGCCAGCAGATCGATCACCTGGCCGGCGGCGTCTTCGTCGGTGCCGACACTGATGGCACCGGTCACCACGGGCACATCATTGATGCCGGTGACGGTGATGGTCAGGGTGCTGTTGCTCGACAGTGCACCGTCGGTGACGGTGAACGGCACCTGGATGACCAGCTCTTCACCTTTGCCGAGCGACTGATAAGCCGCATTACCGGGGTCGAAGGTCCAGCTGCCGTTCGGGTCTAGGCTGAAACCAGCCGGCGCTGTGTTGTTCAGGCTGAAGGTCAGGTTGTCGCCGTCGACATCGGTCGCAGCGAGTTGACCGCCAAATGGCGCAGCGTCTTCGAGTGTATCGGCAACAGTCGGAGTGGCAATCGGGGCATCGTTGACTGGGGTGATGTTGAGGGTGACGCTGTCGCTGTCACTCAACTTGCCATCAGAGGTGTTGACGGTCAGCGTGTCCTGGCCGTTATAGTTGGCCGCCGGTACATATCTCAGGCCTTGCAACGCAGCGTTGATGGCGGTCTGGGTGCCAGACAGGGTGATGCTGCTGGTGCCGTTGCCACTGAAGGTCACGCCACCTTGCAGCGGGCCGAGTGTCAGTACGCCATGTTCGACGCTGAGGGTGGTGGTCAGACGGTCGCCGTCGACATCGCTGACGGCAATGCTGTTGCCGGTGAGCAGGCTGAAGGTCTTGCTGCCGTCTTCGGTCAGGGTCTGGGTAGCCGGGGTTCTGTTGACCGGCGCATCATTGACCGGGGTGATACTGAAGGTGAGGGTGGCAGTGCTGGTGAGGCTGCCATCGCTCAGGGTGTAGGTGACCGACGGTACGGGACCGTTGTAATCCTTGTTGGGAACGAAGGTGAAGTCGCCGTTGGCCTGGATGGTCAGCTTGCCCACGCCGAGGTCGAGAGTTGCGCCAGCATTGGCACTGACAAAGGGCAGATTGGTCAGGCTGAATCGGGTCACGGTCAGGGCGTCACCATCGACATCGCGATCGTTGCTCAGCACGTTGCCAGTGGCGGTGGTGTCCTCGTCGAGGGTAACGCGATCGTTGACGCCGACGGGTCGATCATTGACGGGCGCGATGGTGATGGTTGCGGTGGCCGTTTCGGTGGATACGGCACCATCGTTGTCGATTGCGCTGTATTCGAAGGTGGTGGTGCCGTTCCAGTCCCGGGTCGGTACGAAATAGACCGGACCAGTGACACTGTCGCCGGCCTTGAGAGCTGTACCGCCGTTGGCGTTGGCGTATAGGGTGCCGTTGGCCGGAAGCGAGCCAAGGGTGAAGCCGGTGACGCTACCGTCGACATCGCTGCCGGACAGGTTCACCTGGATGCGCGCAGCCTGATCTTCATTACCCGAAGCGCTGACGGCATTGGCCACTGGCGCGTCATTGGTGCCGGTCAGGGTGATGGTCAGGGTGCTGTCGGCGCTGGCGCCATATTCGTCGGTGACGGTGACCGGAACTTCGATGACGAGTTCTTCGCCTGCCTTGAGGTAGTCGTAGGCCGCGTTACTGGCATCGAAGGTCCATTTGCCGTCGCTGCCCAGCGTCAGGCCGGCGACATTGGCGCTGCTGCTGAAGCTGAGCTTGGCGCCATCATCAATATCACTGGCGTCGATCTGACCATTGATCAGGCCATCGCCTTCATTGGCCTGAGCGGTTGCGGCGGTGATCACCGGCGCGTCATTCACACCGGTGACGGTAATGGTCAAGGTGCTGCTGCTGGACAGCGTGCCGTCGCTGGCGGTGAAGTTGATGGTCAGGGTAGTGGACTGACCTTCCGCCAGGTGCTGATAGGCGGCATTGCTTGGGTCGAGCGTCCAACTGCCATCGCTGTTGAGTGTGAAGCCGCCGGGCAGGCTGCCTTGAGCGCTGTAGGTCAGGGTATCGCCATCAACATCGGTGGCAGTGAGCTGCCCACCCAGTACCGCAGCATCTTCGGTGGTTGCGTCTGATGTCGGGGAGGCAACGGGTGCGTCGTTCACCGGGGTGATGTTGAGGGTAATGCTGTCGCTGTCGCTCAGCTTGCCATCGGTAGTGCTGATGGTCAGGGTGTCCTGGCCGTTGTAGTCCTTGCCTGGAACGTAGCGCAGGCCTTGCAGTGCCAGGTTGATAGCCGCTTGCGAGCCGACCAGCGTGATGCTGCCAGTGCCATTGCCGCTGAAGGTGACACCGCCGCGCAACGGGCCCAGGTTCAGCACACCATTTTCAACGCTCAGGGTGGTGGTCAGGCGATCGCCGTCCACATCGCTGACGGCAATGCTGTTGCCATTAAGGAGGCTGAAGCTCTTGCTGCCGTCTTCGTTCAGGGTCTGGGCACCGGGTACAGTGTTGATCGGTGCGTCGTTGACCGGGGTGATGTCGAAGGTGAGGGTGGCAGTGCTGGTGAGGCTGCCATCGCTCAGGGTATAGGTAATCGACGGCACCGGGCCGTTGTAGTCCTTGGCCGGTACGAACGTGAAATCACCGTTGGCTGCAATGGTTAGCTTGCCGACGAGCAGGTCGGCTGTCTGGCCGGCATTGAAGCTGACGAAGGGCAAGTTGGTCAGGCTGAACTTGGTCACGCTAAGGCTGGCATTGTCCGCATCGCTGTCGTTGCTCAGGACGTTACCGGTTGCGGTGGTGTCTTCATTCAGCGTGATCCGGTCAGCCACGCCCACTGGCGCATCATTGCTGCCATTGATGGTGACGGTGACGCTGGTCCTGGTGCCATCGGCGGATTCGACGTCGAAGGACTCACTGTAGGACTGGCCGACATTCAGTTCATTGAAGGCGGAGTTGGCGACGAAGGTCCAATTGCCGGCTGCATCGATGCCGAAGGTGCCGTATTGGCCGGTGACGTTGCTCTGTGCAACGAAGGTTTCCGGGCTATCGACGTCGCTGATGGTCAGGGTGCCAGTGGCCGTCAGTGGCGCGTTGGTTTCAGTCAGTTGCACACTGGCGCTACTTAGCACCGCTGCATCGTTAGTGCCGTTGATGGTAACGGTGACGCTGCTTTCGGTGCCGTCGAAGCTGCTGACCTTGAAGGTATCGCTGTAGGACTGGCCGACGTTCAGCTCGTTGAAGGCCGAGTTGGCCAGGTAGGTCCAGTTGCCGGATTCGTCGAGGCTGAATACACCATATTGCCCAGCGACATCGGTCTGGGCCACGAAGGTTGCCGGGCTGTCGACGTCACTGATGGTCAGGGTACCGCCGGTGCTCAAGGGCGCGTCGGTTTCGCTCAGTTCTACGTCGGCACTGCCGAGAATAGCCGCATCATTGACCCCGGTAACGGTAATGGTCAGGGTGTTGCCGGCGCTGGCGCCATACTCGTCGGTGACAACGTAGGGGATGGTGAGGGTCAGGAGCTGACCCTCGGCCAGGGACTGATAGGCTTCGTGGCTCGCATCGAAGCTCCAACTTCCGTCATCCTTCAGGCTGAAACCGGCGGGTGCAGGGCTGTCGAGGCCGTATGTAAGCGTGGCGCCATTATCGGCATCGCTGCCGGGTAGCAGGCCGCTGATACTGGCGTCTTCGGTCAGTTCGGCGATGCTGGCTTCGGCAATCGGCGTGTCGTTGCTGCCGGTAATGTTGATGCTGATGACGCGCGTGTCGCTGGCACCGGATGGGTCGCGCACGGTTACAGTGAAGTTTTCGCTGGCGTTCTCGCCCTGGGCGAGGGCGTCGATCTTCGCTGAGTCGATCACGTAAGTGTAGCTGCCGTCGGCATTGACCGTCAGCTCGCCAAAGGCGCCCGTGGCACTACCGCTCCAGGTCAGCTCGGTATCGTCGACGTCTGTGGCGGTCAGCTGTCCCTTGATGTCGGCAAAAGCATCTGCGGCTTCGGTGTCTTCCACCGTGCTTTCATAGGTGCCGCTGGCCACAGGAGCATCATTGACCGGGGTAACATTGAGGTTGACCGTAAGTGGCGTGCTTGCGCCACGGCCGTCTGAAGCCGTGACTTCGAAGCTATCCGGGCCGTTGTAGTCCTGCGCCGGGGTGTAGGTCCAGGTGCCATTGGGGTTGAGTACCAGCGTCCCGTTGGTGGGAGCGCGAGTGACCGTCAGCGTTACCAGATCACCGTTTACATCGCGGACGTTTAGCGTGCCGCTGATAGGCGTATCCTCGGCAGTTTGCAAATTAAGCGGACCTTGCGCTGCACCGCTGTCATCGAGGAATTCGGGCGCCTGGTTCTGCAGGGGCTCTTGGGTCTGATCGTCCGTTCCACCGAAATCACCCAGGCCGGCGGTTTCGTAGCCAATCGTAGCCTCTACCACCTCGCCGGTAGCATCGAGCAGAACAAAGCTATGCCCGCCCCCTGCGCCACCCGAGCCGCCGCCAGCTGAACCTGGACCCGCTGCAGTGGCTTCGAAGGCCTCGGTCGGGTCCATGCCTGCTTCGATGGCCTGTTGCAGTTGTGCGACTTCATCGCCGGGGCTTACGACCTGTTGCGGCGGCTGAGCATTCTGTTCTGCCAGGCTGGTGTCGGTTTCACTCCACTGGCTATCGCGGCCCAGATCCAGGGTGCGCCCGTCCTCCAGTGCCAAGGTGACCATGCCGCTGTCGCCAGTGAGGACTACCTCACCCTTGAAGAGTCGATCGCCTTCTACCAGAAGGCGTCGGATCCCCTCAGGAGAAACGGCAAAGACTTGGCCAACAACGCTTTGGACGGTCGCAATGACACTGCTCATCGTGTAACTCTCCTGAGAAGGTTCTCAATGTGCCTTTCGTCGTTATGGCCGTCTCGATTCTGGGCCCGGCGCTAGGCTGGCAAATAATGGTGTAATAATGCTGAGACAATTAGCCAATTTTTTGGCTTAAATATTTTTGACGTATTGTTTTGCGTCAGAGTATTGACCTATTGGCTGGCATCCTAAACAATCGTCGCACTGATGTCACTTTGATATTCACTCTTCGTTTGTTGTTTTTCAATGTGACTTGAATCACATAATAGACGCTCTCGGCGATTGGTTCTGACCGGGCGCTCTAGGACGCTCACAACCCCAGTTGAGGAAGCTCATTATATGCGTTTGCGCCTGTTCCCCGTTCTGCCGCTTGTCTTGGCGATCAGCCTGCCGGCCTACTCTCAGACCCTTCCTGAAGCCATGCAGCATGCGATGAGCGTGCATCCAGAAATTCAGGCAGGCGTTAACGGTCGCCTGGCTGCCGATAAACAGCTCGACGCTGCCCGTGGCGGTTACCTGCCCTCTGTGGATCTGTTGGCCGGTTATGGTCGTGAGGGGACTGACAACACCTCGACCCGCGCCAGTGGTCGTCATGGTTATGAGACCCTGAACCGCGGTGAGTCGAGCCTGCGTCTGAGCCAGATGGTGTTCGATGGTTTCGCCACGCAGAACGAGGTAGGTCGTCAGCAGGCCACGGTCAATTCCCGTGCCTATGCATTGCTGGGCACCTCCGAGCGCACCGCGCTGGATGTAGCCGAAGTCTATATAGATGTACTGCGTCGCCAGGAGATGGTACGACTGGCCGAAGACAACCTGCGCAGTCATGAGCGTATCTACGATCAGATCAGCCTGCGCAGTCAGCGTGGTGTCGGTCGCCTGGCTGATCAGGACCAGGCCGAGGCTCGCTTGGCACAGGCGCGCAACAACCTGATCACCGAGCAGACCAATCTGGCGGATGCCCGTACCAACTTCTACAGCGTCGTTGGCCTCGATCCGGTTGAGTTGGTCGAGCCGTCCGGTTTGCCTGGCCAGTTGCCGGAGTCGCTGCAGGATGCGCGTCAGGCGCTGGTTGCCAATAGCCCGATCCTGCGTTCGGCCGAGTCCGATGTGGCGGCAACCGAGAAGCAGTACGAAGCGGCCAAATCGCTTTTCTACCCGCGCTTCGATGCAGAGCTGTCGCGCAGTGCCGACAGCAATATCGACGGAGTGGATGGCCACTCCAATGAATGGCAAGCCATGCTGCGCATGCGCTACAACCTGTTCGCCGGCGGTAGCAACAAGGCGGATCTGGAGTCCAAGTCCTATCAGGTGAACCAGGCGCTGGACATCCGCAATAATGCCCTGCGTGTGCTGAACGAAGACCTGGGTCTGTCCTGGAACGCACTGAACAATGCACGCGAGCAGTTGCCTATCGCCCGTGAGTATGTGGAATACAGCACGCGAGTACGCGAGTCGTACCAGAAGCAGTTCAGTATCGGTGAGCGTACGTTGCTGGATCTGCTCGACAGTGAGAACGAACTGTTCACTGCGTCGCGCCGCCTGACCGACCTGCGTTACAGCGAGCTGTTTACGCAGTACCGGATCAAGGCGACCATGGGTGAGTTGCTCAAGAGTCAGGGGGTTGTGGCGCCAATGGCGACCGTGGTTCAGTCCGATCTCAAGCCCAAGGCGACGCTGCCCAGCCTGAATTGATCGCCCGTTGATGTGAATCGCCCGCCAGGATACCTGTATCCTCTGCGGGCGTTCCCGTTTGCGGGGGTGTGTTCGAAGAGTCCCTGAATAGAGAGTCCCGGTGTGGATCCACAAACCACTCATGTGCCAAGTCATTCCGATCCCCGTGGGCAGCACGATGACCCGCTGCTGGATTCACTCCTGTCTCTCTGCGTTCTGCATCGCAAACCTGCCAACCGTGCCATGCTCACCAGTGGCCTGCCTCTGCCCAAGCAACGACTGACAGCCGAGTTGCTGCCCCGCGCCGCAGCGCGTGCCGGGCTGCAGGGTCGACTGCTACGCAGGAAGCTCGAGCAAATCCCCAAAATCGCATTGCCGGCTCTGTTGCTGCTGAAGGAGGGGCGTTGTGCGGTTCTGCTGGGGTGGAGCGAGCAGGGCGAAGCACGTCTGCTGCTCAGTGAAAGTGATGGGGGTGAGGTCAGGATTGCCCGCGAACTTCTGCAGGAGGATTTCAGCGGTCAGGTCTTCTTCGCACAGCCACAGCACAAGTACGATCTGGATCAAGGCAGCCTGATCCCACGCACCAAGTCCTGGTTCCGCGATACGTTGAAGCGCTCGCGCTGGCTCTATACGGATGCCGTGGTGGCCAGTCTGCTGATCAACCTCATCGGTCTTGGCGCGCCGCTGTTTGTGATGAACGTCTATGACCGGGTCGTGCCCAATCAGGCCGCCGCCACGCTCTGGGTGCTGGCCATCGGCATCTCGGGTGCCTACGTTTTCGATCTGCTGCTGAAGACCATGCGCGGTTTATGCCTCGATCTGGCGGGCAAGAAGACCGATCTGATCATTTCGGCCACTTTGTACGAGCGCATCGTGGGTATGGCCATGAAGTTTCGCCCGCAGCGGGTCGGTAGCTTCGCTCAGAACATCCACGAGTTTCAGACGCTGCGCGACTTTCTCGCCTCGCTGACCTTGACCAGCGTCATCGACCTACCTTTCACCCTGCTGATCCTGTTGGTAATTGGCCTGCTCGGCGGTCACCTGGTATGGATTCCGTTGCTGGCCTTCCCGCTGGCCATGGGTATCAGTTGGCTGTTGCAGAAACCGCTGGTAGCGACCATGGATCGCACCATGGCGTTGGCAGCTGAGCGCCAGTCCAGCCTGATCGAAACGCTGACAGGCCTCGATGCAGTGAAAGTGAACAATGCTGAAAGCGACCGTCAGTACCTGTGGGAGCAAACCATTGGCACGCTTGGGCGCCTGGAACTCAGGGTAAAGATGCTGTCGAGCCTGGCAATGAATCTCACCTTGCTGATCCAGCAACTGGCCGGGGTGATCATGATCGTCGCAGGTGTCTACCTGATCATGGCCGGTAACCTGAGCATGGGCGGTCTGATCGCCTGCTACATGCTCAATGGCCGTGCCCTGGGGCCACTGAGCCAGCTTTCGGGATTGTTCACGCGCTACCAGCAGGCGCGCCTGACCATGATCAATATCGATCAGATGATGGATCTGCCGCAGGAGCGCCATGAGGGCGAGCAGCCGCTGGTGCGCGCCAAGCTGCAGGGTAGCCTTGAGCTGCGTCAGGTCAGCTTCACTTATCCCCATCAGCAGACCCCGGCACTTAGCGAGGTCAACCTGATCATCCGCCCGGGCGAAAAGATCGGCATCATTGGCCGCAGCGGTTCCGGCAAGAGCTCGCTGGCCAAGCTGATCGTCGGTCTTTACCAGGCCGACGCGGGTAGTCTGCTGGTCGACGGCACCGATATCCGTCAGCTCGATATCAGCGAGCTGCGCCATAACATCGGTTACGTCCCTCAGGATATCCAACTGTTCAGTGGCACCCTGCGCGACAACCTGATGGCGGGAGCTCGCTACGTCGAGGATGAGTTGGTATTGCAGGCAGCCGAGCTGTCCGGCGTGCATGAGTTTGCCCGACTTCATCCGCAAGGCTATGAACTGCAGGTCGGTGAGCGTGGGCAGAACCTGTCCGGTGGTCAGCGGCAGAACGTTGCGCTGGCGCGTGCGTTGTTGCTCGACCCGCCGATCCTGTTGCTGGATGAGCCGACCAGCTCCATGGACAACCCCGGTGAAGAGCGTCTCAAGGAGCGCATCGGTGCGGTGATCGCCAACAAGACGCTGCTCCTGGTGACTCATCGTGCGTCGATGCTGTCGCTGGTCGATCGCCTGTTGATCGTCGATCGCGGTCGGATCATCGCCGACGGTTCCAAGGAGTCGGTCATGGAAGCACTGAAGAAGGGGCAGATCAGTGTCGCTTAATGTCTTCGCTACATTGGCACAGTATTTCAAAGGGGCAGAGCCGTTATCCGGCGAACCCCTGCCCGAAGTCGACAAGGCGCTGGTGGAAGATGCGCCACGCGTGGTGCGTCTGACCATCTGGACGGTGCTGGGTTTTGTCATCTTCCTGGGCTTCTGGGCGCATTTCGCCGAGATCGATGAGGTAACGCGCGGTGAGGGCAAGGCGATTCCTTCATCCAAATTACAGAAAGTGCAGAATCTCGAAGGCGGCATCGTTTCCGAACTGTTCATCCGCGAGGGGCAGGTGGTCGAGGTGGGGGCGCCATTGCTGCGCCTTGATCCGACACGCTTCGAGTCCAACGTCGGTGAGACCGAAGCCGACCGTACAGCGATGCAATTGCGCGTTGAACGGCTCAGTGCTGAAGTGGATGATCGTCCGCTACTGATTCCCGATGAGTTGCGCGCCCTGGCACCCGAGCAAGCGGCCAGTGAAGAGGCGCTTTATCTCAGCCGCCGACAGCAGTTGAATGACGAACTCGGTGGTCTCGAGCAACAGATGCTTCAGCGGCGCCAGGAGTTGCAGGAGTTCATTTCCAAGCAGGCGCAGTTCCGTAACAGCCTGCAGTTGCTGCGTCAGGAAATAGCCATCTCCGAACCGCTGGTCGCTGAGGGAGCCATCTCTCGGGTAGAGGTGCTTCGCTTGCGCCGCGCCGAGGTCGAAACCCGTGGTCAGTTGGACGCCACCACACTGGCCATTCCCCGCGCGGAGTCGGCGATCAAGGAGGCGGAAAACAAGCTCGCTGAAACACGTTCGCGCTTTCGCAGTGAGGCGCTCGGGCAACTGAACGAGGCCCGCACCGAGCTGACCAAGGCCAATGCCACCGGCCGTGCGCTGGAGGACCGGGTCAAGCGTACCCTGGTTACTTCGCCGGTGCGCGGTATCGTCAAGCAGCTGCTGGTCAATACCATCGGTGGCGTGATTCAGCCGGGGAGTGATCTGGTTGAGATCGTGCCGCTGGATGACACCCTGCTGGTCGAGGCGCGTATTCGTCCCCAGGACATCGCCTTTCTCCATCCCGGGCAGAAAGCCATGGTCAAATTCACCGCTTACGACTTCACCATCTATGGCGGTCTGGAGGCAGATCTCGAGCAGATCGGTGCCGATACCGTCACCGACGAGGACGGCAACAGCTTTTACCTGATCAAGTTGCGTACCCGTAAAAGCCACCTCGGCAGTGAAGAAAATCCCCTGCTGATCATTCCCGGCATGGTGGCCTCGGTCGATATCATGACCGGCAAGAAAAGTATCCTCAGCTACCTGCTCAAGCCCATTATCCGTGCTCGTGCAGAGGCCTTGCGCGAGCGTTGATCGGGGGTGTGGCGGGCGCATCGCCCGCCCGTTCGCCTAGACGAACAACTGCTGCACCACCGAGAAGTCCTGCTTGCCTTTACCCTGCTTGAGCAGCAGGCGGTACAGTTGCAGTGCCAGAGCCCCCATCGGCGCGCTATTGCCGTTTTGGCTGGCGGTTTCCTGGGCCAGGCCGAGATCCTTGGCCATCAGCTCTGTCATGAAGCCGCCGCTGTAGCCTTTCGATGCCGGCGCGCTTTCCATCACGCCGGGCCATGGGTTGTACTTCTCCAGCGTCCAGTTGCCGCCGGAACTCTGCCGCATGATCTCGGCCAGCACCGCCGGGTCGAGGCCGTTGGCCACGCCCATGGCCATGGCTTCGGCGGTGGCGATCATCTGCACCGCCAGCACCTGGTTGTTGCACACCTTGGCCACCTGGCCGGCGCCATCCGGGCCGGCGTGGAAGATATTGCGGCCCATGGCGGCGAGGATCGGCTGGGCTCTTTCCAACGCCTGCGCCTCACCTCCGACCATGAAGGTCAGGGTGCCGGCCGCCGCGCCGCCGGTGCCGCCGGACACGGGCGCATCGAGCAAAGCGATACCGCGCTCGCGGGCGGCAGCGTGCACCTTGCGCGCGGATTCCGGGGCGATGGTCGAGCATTCGATCACCAGCGTGCCGGCCTTTAGTCGCTCGAGCAATCCGCCGTCGCCCAGATACAGGCTTTCCACATGGCGGCTGGCCGGCAGCATGCTGATCACCACCTGGGCCTGGTCGATAGCGTCGTCGGCGCTGTCGGCGCCTACCGCGCCTTCGCTGGCCAGGGCGTCGACGGTACTGTGCAGCAGGTCGAATACTTTCAGCGGGTAGCCCGCCTTGAGCAGATTGCGGGCCATCGGCAGGCCCATGTGGCCGAGGCCGATAAAGGCGATCTGGGTCATGTCGGTTCTCCTTTTCGTGTTGTCAGCGCTTGAACAGGTCGTTGATCTCGGCGAAGGGCGCCGCATTCCTGGCGAAGCCCGCATCGCCCTGACGTAGCGCGCG
The DNA here is from genome assembly GCA_964543555.1 of uncultured Pseudomonas sp. Taxonomy (GTDB): domain Bacteria; phylum Pseudomonadota; class Gammaproteobacteria; order Pseudomonadales; family Pseudomonadaceae; genus Aquipseudomonas. Next base: position 3,026 of record CAZIZA010000010.1, on the reverse strand, counting down.
TGCGGCCTGCAGGAAACCGCCGAAAGCCGCACGCGCCAGGCTGGAGCCGACGCTGACGCGGCGCACGCCCAGCTCCGCCAGGTCATCCAGCGTCAGTGCGCTGCTGGATAGCCCCAGCAGCACGTTGACCGGTCGCGGTGCCACGGCTCGCACCACGGCATCGATCTGTGCGCGGGTGGTCAGGCCGGGGGCGTAGAGCACATCGGCTCCGGCTTCGGCATAAGCCTCCAGGCGACGCAGGGTGTCGGCCAGGTCTTCACGCCCGTGCAGGAAGTTCTCCGCACGGGCGCAGAGGGTGAAGGGGAAGGGCAGGCTGCGTGCGGCTGTCACCGAGGCGAGGATGCGCTCGACCGCCAACTCCAGCGGATAGAGGGGTGCCTGCAGGTTGCCGCTGGCATCCTCGATGGAACCGCCGACCAGCCCGCAGGCAGCGGCCTGCAGCAAGGTATCGGCGCAGCCCTGCGGATCATCGGAAAAGCCGTTTTCCAGATCGGCTGCCACCGGCAGTGGCGTGGCGTCGACGATGACGCGGGCATTGGTCAGGGTGTCTTCGCGACTTATCAGGCCTTCGCCATCGACGCGCCCGAGGCTGAAGGCCAGACCGGCGCTGGTGGTGGCCAGCGCCTCGAAACCCAGCGCGGCGAGGGCTTTCGCCGAACCGGCATCCCAGGGGTTGGGTAGCACCAGCAGTTGCTCGCGCTGGTGCAGGGCCTGGAAGGCCAGGGCTTTTTGCTGCTGTGTATCGTCCATGCCGTCGCTCCTTGGTCAGTGTTTACAGTTCTTCAGGTCGCGGCTAAAGCCCCTCGCAAAGGCGTCTAGTTCGGATGCAATCCGGGGCGTTTCGTGCAACCCGATTCCCGGATTGCATCCGGGCTACGCAGGGCGCAAGACCTTCTACATATTCGCCAATGGATGCTCGCCGTCCCAGGCCGGGGCGAAGTGCGCGTCGATCACGGCTGCCGGGATCGCGGTCACGTCCGGCCAGTGCCAGTGCGGTGCTTGATCCTTGTCGATTAGGCGGGCGCGTACGCCTTCGGGGAATTCCGGGTGGCGGCAGCAGTTCAGGCTCATGGCGTATTCCATGCGGAACACCTCGGCCAGCGACTGGTGGCGGGCGCGGCGGATTTGCTCCCAGACCAGGTGCGCGGTCAGCGGGCAGCCATGGGCCAGGGTCTTGGCGGCGCGGGCGAGCAGCGCGTCGTCGTCCTCTTGCAAGGCGCTAAGCGCCTGCACGGCAGCCGGTAGATCGGCGACGTCGAGCAACGCGTCGATACGCTCGCGACGTGGCAACCACTGCGCGGCGGGCAGTTCGCTGCGGGCCTCGCTTTCCAGCGCGCGCAGCAGGCTGTGCAACTGGGCATTGGGCTGCTCGCGCCAGTTCAGTTGCACCAGGCCGTTGAGCAGAGCCTCTTGCTGGTCGTCGCGCAGGAAGCGGTCGGCCAGGTTCAGATCCAGCGCGTCGCGGGCGTTGATGCCGGCGGCGGTGAGGCCGAGGAACAGGCCCAGGCGACCTGGCAGGCGGGCGAGGAACCAACTGCCGCCAACATCCGGGTACAGGCCTATGTTGATTTCCGGCATGCCCAGGCGGCTGCTCGGGGTGACGATGCGGATGCCGGCGCCCTGCATCAGGCCCATGCCGCCGCCCAGCACGTGACCATGCGCCCAGCAGATGAGGGGCTTGGGGTAGGTGTGAATGCGGTAATCGAGGCGGTATTCGTCGGCGAAGAAGCGCCGCGCCAGGGGCGGCACCTCGCCGGGATGCTCACGACACTGATTGACCAGTTGCACCACATCGCCACCGGCGCAGAAGGCCTTGGCGCCGTTGCCACGCAGCACAACGCAGGCGATCTCGGCGTCATCGGCCCAGGCCTTGAGGCGCGCATCGAGCGCCTCGATCATTGGTAGGGAAAGGGCATTGAGGCTCTTCTCGGCATCCAGGCTGGCGATGCCGATGCGGTAGCCGTGCAGGCTGGGGCGTTCTTCGAATTGCAGGTTCATGCGTGTTTCCCGCGTAGGGGGGATGGCGTTTTATCCATCCACCGCGTGTGTTGTGGTGGACGTGAAAGGCGACGTCCACCCTACGAGCGTGCTTACTTGTTGCGCCACTGCGGGTCGCGTTTCTCCAGGAAGGCGTTGACGCCTTCGCGGGTGTCGTCGGCGTCAAAAAGGTCGACGAAGCGCTCGCGCTCCTCCGGCAGCCAGGTGTTCGGGCCGCGCTGGCGGGCGCCCTGGATCAGTGGTTTGATGGTGCGCACCGCCACCGGGCTCTGCCGAGCCACCTTGGATGCCAGCAGCAGGGCGGTGCCGCGCGCCTCGCCGGTGTCCACCACCTGCTCGATCAGGCCGATGCGCATGGCGGTGTCGGCGTCGATGCGTTCGCCGCAGAGGATCATGCGCTTGGCCCAGCCTTCGCCCACCAGCCAGGGCAGCGCCTGGGTGCCGCCGGCGCAGGGCAGCAGGCCGACCGCTGCTTCCGGCAGGGCCATCTGCGCCTGGCGTTCGGCGATACGGATATCGCAGGCCAGTGCACACTCCAGGCCGCCGCCCATGGCGTAGCCATTGATCGCGGCAATGGACACACCACGAAAATCGCGCAGGGTCTCGAAAGCTTCGCCAAAGCGCCGCGCCATCTCGCGAGCACGCGCCTTGTCGCCATCAGCGAACATGTTCAGGTCGGCGCCAGCGGAGAAGAATTTCGGCCCCTGACCGGTCACCACCAGGGCGTACACCTCGTCGTCACGGTTGAGGTGTTCGACCACCTGCTTGAGGCCGATCAGCGAGTCACGATCCCAGGTGTTAGCCGGTGGATGGTTGATGGTGATCAGCGCGGTGTGGCCGTGCTTCTCCACGGTGAGCTTGTGGGTCAGGTCGAAGATGCCGGATTTGTAGGTTTCCAGTGCAGTGCTCATACCGATTCCTCGTCGATTTTCTCCGCTCTCCCTGAGAGGGATTTTTAAGCGTCTACAGCAGGCGATCGAGCATGCCGCCCTGCAGAAGCAGGCGGCGGGCGACGATCACCCGCATGA
>CAZIZA010000009.1:0-31119 GCA_964543555.1 uncultured Pseudomonas sp. | reverse complement strand
ACGCCGGCAAGCTCAAGGAGCTGCAGGCCATGCTCGGCGACGCCGTGCGCGTGCGCTCCATCGGCGAGTTCAGCCCGGTCGAACCGGAAGAAACCGGCCTGTCGTTCGTCGAGAACGCCATCCTCAAGGCGCGCAACGCCGCGCGCATCTCCGGCCTGCCGGCGCTGGCGGACGACTCCGGCCTGGCGGTGGACTTCCTCGGCGGTGCGCCCGGCATCTACTCGGCGCGCTATGCCGATGGCCAGGGCGATGCGGCGAACAACGCCAAGCTGCTCGCTGCCCTGAAAGACGTGCCGGACGCCCAGCGCGGTGCCCAGTTTGTCTGCGCCCTGGCGCTGGTGCGGCATGCAGACGATCCGCTGCCGATCCTCTGCGAAGGTTTGTGGCACGGCAGCATCCTGCACGAAGCCCGCGGCGAACATGGCTTCGGCTACGACCCGCTGTTCTGGGTGCCGGAAAGCCAATGCTCCAGTGCCGAACTGCCGGCCGAGCAGAAGAACCGCCTGAGCCATCGCGCCCGCGCCATGGCCCTGTTCAAGCAGCGCCTGGGGCTGGTATGAGCGATTCCGCTGGCGGGAGTTTCCTGCTCCCGCCCCTGGCGCTCTATATCCACATCCCGTGGTGCGTGCGCAAATGCCCTTACTGCGACTTCAACTCCCATGCTGCCGGGCCGACGCTGCCTGAAGAGGAATACGTCGACGCGCTGCTGGCGGATCTCGATGCCGATCTGCAGCACGTCCATGGCCGGCCACTGACTTCGATCTTCTTCGGCGGCGGCACACCCAGCCTGTTCTCCGACCGCGCCCTGGGCCGTTTGCTGGAAGGCGTCGAGCGGCGCGTGGCCTTCGCTGGTGACATCGAGATCACCCTGGAAGCCAACCCAGGCACCTTCGAGCAGGCCAAGTTCAAGGGCTACCGAAGCCTCGGCATCAATCGCCTGTCCATCGGCGTGCAGAGCTTCCAGGAGGCCAAGCTCAAGGCGCTGGGGCGCATCCACGACGGCAACGAAGCCATTCGCGCCGCCGACATGGCGCGCGCTGCCGGTTTCGACAACTTCAATCTCGACCTAATGCACGGCCTGCCCGAGCAGAGCATCGAGGATGCCCTGTTCGACCTGCGTACCGCCATCGCCCAGGCGCCGACGCACCTGTCCTGGTACCAGTTGACCATGGAACCGAACACGGTGTTCTGGAGCCAGCCGCCAGTGCTACCCGAGGACGATTTGCTGTGGGACATCCAGGAAGCCGGCCAGGCGCTGCTCGCCGCCGAAGGCTACGCGCAGTACGAAGTGTCCGCCTACGCCCGGTCCGGCAAACAGGCGCGGCATAACCTCAATTACTGGACCTTCGGCGACTTTCTCGGCATCGGTGCCGGCGCCCACGCCAAGCTGAGCACACCTGTAGGGCGCATCCAGCGCACCTGGAAGACCCGTCTGCCGAAGGACTATCTCGACCCGACCAAAGCCTTCCAGGCCGGCGAACGCCTGCTGGAAGCCGACGAGCTGCCCTTCGAGTTTCTGATGAACGTACTGCGCCTGACCGAAGGCGCACCGGCCGAGCTGTTCAGCCAGCGCACCGGCCTGCCATTGCAGCAACTCGAACAGGCACGCCGCGAAGCCGAACGCCAGGGCCTGCTGCAAGCCGATGAAACTCGACTGGTCGCCACGGCCAAGGGCCAGCTGTTTCTCAACGATTTGCTGCAGCAGTTCCTGGCTTAGGGTCTGTACAAAAAGTCGCCGAGCGAAGGTCAGGCGATACTGATGGCGGCCCCGCAAAAACAGGTGGGCAACGGACTGGGCTCGCACTCGAGTTCACGAGCTGTAAATGCGCATTACTCACTTCGTTCGCCCTCCGGGCCGCGCTGAAGCGCGTTAGCGGCAAGCAGCTTGCCGACCCGTTTTAACGAAGCATCACCGAGCACAGGCACTTTTCGGACAGAGCCTGGATCTCCCCACAGCGCAACAAGAATCCGTTAGGCTTGGGCGCTTTGCGCGCGCAGCCCTGATGCCGCTACGCTGACCGTTACGCCTGCCAAGGAGTCTGAATGGATCTGCTACTGGACCTGATCGTCACCCTCTCGCGCTGGAGCCGCAGCCACCTCGGCGACATCTCCCTGGCCATCATGGCCACCCTGCTGGTGCTGTTCGGCCCAGCCATCAATGCCTGGGTTCAGCGCACCCTCGGCAACCTCAATTTCGTCCTGCGCACCCTGCTTTTCGTGGTGTTCTGCGCGGTAGGCTACGGCCTGGCGATCGTCTTCCTCACCCCCTGGCTGGCCAAGGGGCTGTCGCACTTCAACAACTTCACCCTGGCGCCGGTGCTGATCCTGATTTTCGTGGTTATCGGCATATTGGCCGACAGGAACTAGGGTGACCGCGAAGCGCCATTGCATTCGCTGCAAGAAGAACATCGCCCGACTGGATGCAATTTCCCTTGCAGGAGCGGTGTCAGCCATGGACAGCGGCCTTCGCGGCTGAAGCCGCTCCTACGGCGAGGGGCGACGTAATGCGTCTACAGCACGAACTTGGACACTTCGCTACCAATCTGCCGGCCCAGCGCTTGCAGATTGGAGGCAGCTGCAGAGGCAGCATGACTGCTCTGCGACATCTGATCGCCCATGGCGCGGATATTCTCGGTGTTGCGGTTGACCTCCACGGTGACACAGGCCTGCTCTTCCGCTGCCGAGGCAATCTGCGCAGCCATGTCGTTGATCAGCCCGACTGCATCGGTGATCTGCTGCAGTAGATCACTGGCCGTCTGAGCATCCGTCACGCTCCGTGAAGCCTTGGCAGCGGCGTTGTCCATTACCCCGACAGCCTGGCGGGTGGCGTCCTGCAATACCTGGATCATCGCCTCGATCTCGCGGGTCGACTCATGGGTGCGCTTGGACAGTACGCGCACCTCGTCGGCCACCACCGAAAAACCACGGCCGTGCTCGCCAGCACGCGCCGCCTCGATAGCCGCATTGAGGGCCAGCAGGTTGGTCTGGTCTGCGATGCTGGCGATGGTGGCGAGAATCGAGCTGATCTCATTGGAGTGGCGGTGCAATTCATCGATGATGCGCCCGGCCCCTTCGACTTCTTCGGCCAGCAGCGCGATGGACTGCTGACTGCGCTCCACCTGACGACGGCCCTCCACACTCAGGCTGACCGATTCCACGGCCTGGCCGGAGGCGGTCTCGGCATTGTGTGAGATTTCCTGCGTAGCGGAGGCCATCTGCGTCACCGCCGTCGCCACCAGGTGCAGCTCGGACTGATGCTGCTGCACGTGCTGGTTCTGCGCTTGCGCATCCTGCGCTACCTGTCCGGACTCGTTGCTCAGCGCTACGGCAACCTCGCGTAGGCGGGAAATGATGCCGTGCAATTGCTCGACAAAGCGATTGAAGCTACTCGACAACTGGCCAATCTCGTCATTGGAGTTGACCGGCAGGCGCTGGGTCAGGTCACCGTTGCCTTCGGCGATAGCGTTGAGGTTATGCCGGATCTGCTCAAGATCACGGAACAGCACACGCCCGAGTAGCGCCAGCAATAGAATGGCCACGATCAGCATCCCGGCGCCGATGGTTAACTGCACGATGAGCTGGTGGCGCACCGGAGCGAAGACAGCGGCTTTGTCCATTACCATCACGAAGGTCCAGCGGGTATTGGGAATCTCGACGGCGAACAGCAGGCTGTCGCTGCCCGCTACATCCGCCTCGATCAGGCGGCGCTGCTGTACCAGTGCATTGAGCTGCTCACGCCCCAGTGTCGGCGAGAAGTCGGAGGCCAACTGGGTGCGCCAGTCCTTGTCCGGATGAGCAATCATCTGCCCACTCTGGTCAATCAGCAGCGCGTAGCCATTGCCGGGAATGCTCAGCTTGCCGATGGTCTCGGTCAGGCTGTCGAGTGTCAGGTTGGCCCCCACTACTCCGATCAGCGAGCCGGCGCGACGTGCCGGGTAGGCAATGGTCACCACATAGGCGCCATCGGTGAGCGATACATAAGGGTCGCTGATGAATAGATCATTGTTCTTCTCGGCCCCCATATACCAGCTGCGCTGGCGCGGATCGTAGTTCTGCAGGATCACCGTCGGGTCATTCTGCAGCATCCGTCCATCGACGGTGCCGATGTAGGTGATATTGAAGGCGAAGGTCGCCCAGGTCTGCTGCAGCAGAATATGCGGAGCGATCTGCGGCTGCTGCTCCAGACTGCCTGCCGTGGTCTTCACGGCGTTGATACGGTCCTGCATCCAGTTACCCAGGTTGACCGATATCGACTGGGCGAAGCCATCGATATCGCGCCGCAGGGTGTCACTGACGGTCCGATCCAGGGACGATACGCTTTGCCAGATCAGCACAATGCTGACCAGCGATAACAACGTCGCCGCCGTCAGGGTGATTTTCAGGCGCAGCGGCCAATCCTTGATATTCATGCACAGGACTCCATCGATATCAGGCTCCAGCAGATACCTGTCGTTGAAAGCCAGCTCCCCGTGCAAGCGATGCAGCGCGCAGGCATGGGCTCCTGCGCAGTGCGCTCTCGCGGGGAAACTGGAAACGGTTATGAGTTGCCCGGGAACCTGGCCAGTGCCGCTGGGCATACGCAGCTAATAAGCGACCGCACAACGGCAAACGTGAAGCCGAAAGCGTGTAGCGGCTCCTGAAAGCGCTGAGGCAAAGAGGCGGCTGACCTGCCGCGATGGGTCTACCTAGCCCCTCACACGGGACGATAGCCAGTTGAGCCCCCGCTCAACCAGCGGGTCGGCGTGCGCCGGGTTGATCCCAGCAGCAATGCACAGCTCAGACGGCTGGCCAACCTCAACTGGCAAGGTGTCCCTGCGCGTGACCGGCAACCCACTGCAGGAAAGCCAGGTTCTGCACGGACACCGGCTGGCAGAATGCATCCAGCTTGAGCAAATCGGCACATGCGCAGCCAGTCGCAGACGCAGTAGCCGCTCACCCCATGCGTCAACCCGAACGGCTCAGCGGCGCGCGCCGCGTCCTGCATATCAACAGCCGGGCGGGCGACTTCCTGACGCGGACGGAGGAACCTGACCCACGCACCGTAATGACGATGCGCCGGTCACGCGGATGGCAGAACCTCAATTGCCTTCGCGGCGCAGGGCCTGCGGGGTAAAGTCGCGAGGGGTCAGGCGGGCGTTGAAGTCGTACATCTTCTCGTTGTTGTCCAGGCCATCTACGAAGTAGCGGCCGCCCTTGAAGTCATAGACGGTCTCCAGGGTGGAACCGAACATGGGGACGTCGTAATAGCTGATCGGATGCGCTTCCTGCAGACCAATCAGATTACCGCTACGGTCGTACAGGTCGACGGCGAGGATCTGCCAGCTGTCTTCGTCCAGGTAGAAGCGGCGCTTGGCGTATGGGTGGCTGAAGCCCTTGCGCAGCTCAGCCTCTACGACCCAAACACGGTGCAATTCATAGCGCAGCAGCTCGGGGTTGATATGCCTGGCCTGGAGGATGTCGCCGTAAGGGAGGCCCTGCTGGTGCACCGCGTAGCTGTTGTACGGCACCAGCATCTCGCGCTTGCCCAGCAGTTGCCACTCGTAGCGATCCGGGGCGCCGTTGTAGGCATCCACCTGGTCGGCCGTGGCCATACCATTGGTGTCGGGCTGCAAGGTGTCGTAAGCGAGCATCGGCAGACGGCGCACACGTCGCTCACCGCGATTGAAGCGCCAGGCCTTGCGAATCGCCAGCACCTGGTCAAGTGTCTCCTGCACCACCAGCGCAGAGCCGGCCAGCTTGGCCGGCGCCACGACCTTGTACTTGTAGAAGAACAGGGTGTTATCCAGATCTTGCGGGGCAACGCCTTCGCGACCGTAGAGGAAGTAGATATCGCGCTCGAGCTTGAGCAGGTTGTAGCTGCCATTGGCAAGCACCGCAGCCTGGTTGGTGACCATGCTGATCTGGTCACCACGGTAGCGCATGATGTGATTCCAGATGGCTTCCTGACCGTTCTGCGGGATCGGGAACGGCACGCCGGCGGCAGCGCCCTGTACGCCATTACCGCCGGAAATCAGCTCGGCATTCAGTGCATTGAAACGGGTTGCATCGTAGATACGCTGCGGCGCGGCTGCACTGCGGCGGGTCGGGAATACCCGCAGATAAAAGCTGGGGTTCTGCTGCAACAGGGTCTTGAGGCCGACCGGCAGTTGTTGTTCGTGCTGCGCCAGGTTCTGGCTGTCGACCCGGTACAGCAGTTTATCGTCAGCATAGGGATCCGGGTGATGCATGCCCGGCTGGTAATTGACTGGCGGCGTGGCCAGGCCACCCGTCCAGGCAGGGATGGTGCCACTGGCATTGGCGGCACGCTCGCCGCCCAGCGGGGTTAGCTCCTGCCCCAGACGTGCGGCCTGACTGGCATCGACGCTGGCCTGGACCTGAAACGCCAGAGCCCCCAGCAAAAGAAGGGAAACCGATCTCAACACAATGCTCTCCTTGCGGCGCCATGGCAGTGGCGCCGTCAATATCTGCAGGCCTTGCAGGCATGCTTATCGTTGTTGTGTCTTGCGGTGAGGTGCCGTCCTGGCTGCCGGGTTATCCCGATCTAATCATGCATCCTGGCGCTTCTAAATCAGGGCGATCCCTGCCAGCAAAGATCGCCTGAGCTTTACTCCTGGCGTTGGAATTTGAGGTCCCATACGCCATGTCCAAGGCGCTCGCCGCGGCGCTCGAACTTGGTCACCGGGCGCTCCTCGGGGCGCGGCACATAGGTACCATCGACCGCCAGGTTACGGTAACCGGGCGCTGCGTTCATCACTTCGAGCATATGTTCGGCATAGTTTTCCCAATCGGTCGCCATGTGCAGCACACCGCCGAGCTTCAGCTTGCTGCGCACCAACTCGGCGAAGGCCGGCTGGACGATGCGGCGCTTGTGGTGCCGTGACTTGTGCCAGGGATCAGGGAAGAACAGCAGTACGCGATCCAGGCTGGCATCAGCGACGCAATCGCGCAGCACTTCCAGTGCATCACAGCTGTACACGCGAATGTTGCTCAGATTCTGCACCATCGCGCCGCTCAGCAGTGCACCCACGCCAGGCTTGTGTACCTCGACACCGATGAAATCCTGTTCAGGCGCAGCAGCAGCCATCTCCAGGGTGGAGTGGCCCATGCCGAAGCCGATCTCGAAGGTGCGCGGTGCGCTGCGACCGAACACCTGGTCGAAGTCGCGCAGGCCGTCTTCCAGCTCAAGGCCGAACAGCGGCCAGCCTTTGTCCAGGCCACGCTGCTGGCCTTCGGTCATGCGCCCGGCACGCATCACGAAGCTCTTGATGGTACGGCGCTGGCGACCGTCTTCGGTCAGTTCGGGCTGTTGGGTATCGGTCATGCTGTGCTCTTGTAGAGTGCTTTGCGACATGACGGGCCGGCGAGCCGACCCGCAGCAAATCGTCATCCTTAGTTGATCAGGCCAGTCAGCGGCGACGACGCACTGGCATAGAGTTTCTTCGGCATTCGGCCAGCCAGGTAAGCCAGGCGACCGGCCTCGACGGCATGCTGCATGGCACGCGCCATCAGCACCGGGTTCTGCGCTTCGGCGATGGCGCTGTTCATCAGCACTGCCTCGCAACCCAGCTCCATGGCGATGGTGGCGTCGGAGGCCGTGCCCACGCCGGCATCGACCAGCACCGGCACCTTCGATTCCTCGAGGATGATGCGCAGGTTGTAAGGGTTGCAGATACCCAGGCCCGAGCCGATCAGGCCGGCAAGCGGCATCACTGCGATGCAGCCGATCTCGGCCAATTGACGGGCGATGATCGGATCGTCGCTGGTGTACACCATCACGTCGAAGCCATCCTTGACCAGCACTTCGGCGGCCTTGATGGTCTCGATGACGTTGGGGAACAGGGTTTTCTGGTCGGCCAGTACTTCCAGCTTGACCAGGTTGTGGCCATCAAGCAGCTCGCGGGCCAGGCGACAGGTGCGCACGGCCTCGACGGCGTCATAGCAGCCGGCGGTATTGGGCAGGATGGTGTACTGGTCCGGGCTGATCACGTCGAGCAGATTCGGCTCACCCGGATTCTGGCCGATGTTGGTGCGGCGCACCGCCACGGTGACGATCTCGGCGCCGGAAGCGGCGATGGCGTCGCGGGTCTCGTCCATATCCTTGTACTTGCCGGTACCGACCAGCAGACGCGACTGGAACGTACGACCGGCCAGGATGAAGGGCTTGTCGCTGCGAACTTGGCTCATGGAATACTCCTCGTGAAATCAACCGCCGCCGATGGCGTGCACCACTTCCACCTGATCGCCTTCGGCAAGCAGAGTGCTGTCGTGCTGGCTGCGTGGAACGATGTCCAGATTGAGCTCGACCGCCACACGGCGCCCGGTCAGGTCGAGGCGAACCAGCAGGTCGGCGACGCTCTGGTTATCCGGCAGTTCGAAGGGATCACCATTCAACTGGATACGCATGACGGCTCGGTCACAACTAGGAAGAGGGCCGGCATTCTAGCCCGAGAGCCGCCTGCGACCAAGGCTAAAAGGCGCCATTCGTCCTCATGTCTGACGCCAGGGTCAGGTCAGCTTCCAGGCGCTCAAGCCCAGGCAAAGCCAGCCGACCAGAAAGGCGACGCCACCGAAAGGCGTGATGATGCCGAGCTTGCCGATGCCGCTGAGCGTGAGCAGGTAGAGGCTGCCGGAGAACAGCGCGATGCCCACGGCGAAGGCGCCGCCAGCCAGGTTTACCCACCGTCCGGGCATGTGCAGCGCCAGCAGGCCGACGCCAAACAGGGCCAGCGCGTGAATCAGTTGATAGTGCGTACCGGTCTGAAATACCGCCAGGTACTCGGGTGTCAGCCGGCCCTTGAGGCCATGCGCAGCAAAGGCACCCAGCGCAACACCGGTAAAGCCGGCAAAAGCGGATAGCAACAGCCAGAAACGGGCCATGGAAACTCCTGAATAAATCGACTTGTGCGCAGTTTAGTCATTGGGCCTGAAGACGAAATGGTCGTTAATGTCACACCTGCGCCCAACCCTGTGGTTTCGCGGGAACTGACTCGGCACTTTTTGTTGCCCGCCATCCCTGGCGGCAACCCTTCGGGCCGTCGGCAGAGCCGACGTCAAAAATCGCTCCCGGCGATTTTTTGCTGCCTGCCATCCCTGGCGGCAACCCTAGCGGGCCGTCGGCAGAGCCGACGTCAAAAATCGCTCCTGGCGATTTTTTGTTTTAATAGTGCCTCATTTGATTGTTGCGAGACCTCATGCTCCGAGCCCTGACCCGCCGCCTGCTGAAACTGCTGCTCTGGCTGATACTGGCCAGTGCCCTGCTGGTGCTCGTGCTGCGCTGGGTACCGCCACCCGGTACGGCGCTGATGGTCGAGCGCAAGGTCGAATCCTGGGGCAGCGGGCAGTCGCTGCAACTCAAGCGTCAGTGGCGCCCGTGGAACGAACTGCCGGATCATCTGAAGATGGCAGTGATCGCTGCCGAAGACCAGAAATTCGCCGAGCATTGGGGTTTCGACGTGAGTGCGATTCAGGCGGCACTGGCACATAACCAGAGCGGCGGCTCGCTGCGTGGTGCCAGCACCCTCAGTCAACAGGTGGCCAAAAACCTGTTTCTCTGGTCAGGCCGAAGCTGGCTGCGCAAAGGGCTGGAAGCCTGGTTCACTGCGCTGATCGAACTGTTCTGGTCAAAGGAGCGGATTCTTGAGGTCTATCTCAACAGCGTCGAATGGGGCGATGGCATCTTCGGCGCCGAAGCGGCTGCGCAGCATCATTTCGGTGTCGGCGCCCCCTATCTCAATCGACAGCAAGCCAGCCAATTGGCAGCGGTGTTACCCAACCCGCTGCGCTGGAATGCAGGCCGACCGGATGCCTACGTCAATCGCCGCGCCGCCTGGATTCGCCAACAGATGAACCAGCTGGGTGGCAGCCACTACCTCAACCAGCTCAAGGCAGCGCGCCCCGACTGGTGGCCACGCTGGCTGTAAGCGAGGCTTGCTAGCGGGTCGCGCGAAAAGCCTGGCGCGGCAGCGCATGCAGCAGCGCGACCTCATCGCCGCGCAGGTGCACGGTCAAGCCCCATTGCGGATAGACCCAAGCCTGACCGTCGACCAACTCCAGGGTCAGACGCGGCTGCCCGAGACTGGCGGCCAGGCGCTCGCTGGCCAGGGCTTGCGGGGCATTCAGGTTGAGGCTGGCGATGGAAAAACCGGCCACCTGATCGACCAGTGATTGACCAAGGGCCTGTTCGCCATCACCGGCCCTGAGGCCTTGTGCCGTCATCAGACTGTCGCGCTGCTCCCGGCTCAACCTAAGCTCGGCCTCGAGCGACCACTCGCCCTCCTCCCCTTCGAGTGGCGCACGATAGACAAGCCGTGCGCCGTCGAGGCGCGGCTCCAGCCATAGCTCGCCCGGCGCTGACGCCTGCACATCACGCAGCGTCAGCGCGTCCTCGGCGAGCGGCTGCAACAGTGCAGCGCGCCACTGCTGCAGATTGGCCACTGGTTTGACCTCGGTGCTGCGCATCAGCCAGACGCCCCAGACGAAGAACAGCACGGCGACGAGCGCGAATATCAGCCAATGCTGCACTTTCAGTGGGGTTTTGTTCAAGGCAGTTGCTCCAGACAGCAAAAAGCCGCACCAGGGTGCGGCTTTTCGGGGGTAACGGCAGGCTCAGGCGGCGATACAGCCCTTGAGCTTGTTCATCGCGTTCTTTTCGAGCTGGCGAATACGCTCGGCCGATACGTTGTACTTGGCAGCCAGGTCGTGCAGCGTCGCCTTTTCCTCGGCCAGCCAGCGCTGGTAGAGGATGTCGCGGCTGCGCTCGTCGAGGCTTTCCAGCGCTTCGTGCAGGTTGCTGCTGGAGCTGTCACTCCAATCGGCATCCTCGAGCTGGCGAGCCGGGTCGTAACGATGGTCTTCCAGGTAATGCGCGGGCGACTGGAAGGCGCTGTCGTCATCGGCATCGGCAGCCGGGTCGAAGGCCATGTCCTGGCCGGTCAGGCGACTTTCCATCTCGCGCACTTCGTGCGGTTCGACGCCGAGGCTGGCGGCCACGGCAGTGACTTCATCGTTGTTCAGCCAGGCCAGGCGCTTCTTCTGGCTGCGCAGGTTGAAGAACAGTTTGCGCTGGGCCTTGGTGGTGGCCACTTTGACGATGCGCCAGTTCTTCAGGATGAACTCGTGGATTTCCGCACGGATCCAGTGCACGGCGAAGGACACCAGACGCACCCCCATTTCCGGGTTGAAGCGCTTGACCGCCTTCATCAGGCCGACGTTGCCTTCCTGAATCAGATCCGCCTGAGCCAGGCCATAACCGGAGTAGCTGCGGGCGATATGCACGACGAAACGCAGGTGGGCCAGCACCATCTGGCGGGCGGCCTCGAGATCCTGCTTGTAGTAGAGATTTTCGGCCAGTTCACGCTCCTGCTCGGGCGTCAGCAGCGGAATGCTGTTGACCGCATGCACGTAGGCTTCCAGGTTGGCGCCTGGAACAAGAGCATGAACAGGTTGCAAGGAAGTGGACATTCGAATCCTCCGATTCACAAAACGCGTGCAGTGTAGCACTGCACTATCTGATGCAGGGCCTGTGGGTAAGTTCCTGCCCAGATAGTCACTATCAATCAAAACGATGGCTTGTCAGCCTGGGTTCAGCATCAACGAGGCGCAAGCTCGTTCAGATGCCGGGCCACTGCCAGCCAGGCGCCAATATAGCCCAACAGCACGGCGCCGAGCAGCAGCGAAAAACCGTCGGAAGAAGGTACGCCACCCAGCGCGAAATCGCTACCGTACAGGCCGGCCAAACGTACCACCGCATCGTTCAGCCAATTCAGCCCGAAGGCCAGCAGCAGCCAGGCGAAGATGCCGGCGCCAAAACCATACAACGCGCCCATATAAAGGAAGGGACGTCGCACATAGCCGTCGGTGCCCCCCACCAGCTTGATCACCTCGATCTCGGCACGGCGGTTCTCGATGTGCAGGCGGATGGTGTTGCCGATCACCAGCAACAGCGCCAGGATCAGCAGCAGGCTCAGGCCGAAGACGAAGCGATCACCCAGTTTGAGGATGGCGGTCAGGCGTTCGACCCAGACCAGATCGAGCTGCGCCTGCTCCACCTTGGGCAACTCAGCCAGGCGCTGGCGCAAGGCTTCGAGCTTGGCCTTGTCGACTTCCTTCGGCGTGACCAGGACCACGCCCGGCAGCGGGTTCTCCGGCAGCTCCTTGAGCGCCTGTCCCAGGCCGGAGAGCTGCTGGAACTCGTCCAGTGCCTGCTCACGGCTGATCCACTCGGCATCGGAGACGTCATCCATCGCCGCGATCTGCTCGCGCAGCGCCTGGCCGTCACGCTCGCTCGCGGACATGTCGAGGAACAGGGAGATCTGCGCCGCACGCTGCCAGGAGCCGCCGAGCTTCTCGACGTTGTCCAGCAGCAGCGACAGGCCCATGGGCAGGCTCAGCGCCACGGCCATCACCAGGCAGGTGAAGAAGCTGCCGATGGGCTGGCGCGCCAGGCGGCGCAGGCTGTCGACCAGGCTGGCGCGATGACTTTCCGCCCAGGCATTGAACAGCGTGCGGAAATCCGGCTCGTCCGCCGGACCGTCGACCACTTTATTACGTGGTGCCGCACCGACGCGTTCAGCCGGTTGCGGTGTGGGCATCTTCGATGCGCTCATCAGGCCGCCTCCCCGTCACCGATCAGGCGACCGCGTTGCAGGGTGAGCATGCGCTGGCGCATGCGTGCGATCAGCGCCAGATCGTGGCTGGCGATCAGTACGGTGGTGCCCAACTGATTGATGTCTTCGAACACGCCCATGATCTCGGCGGCCAGGCGCGGGTCGAGGTTACCGGTGGGTTCGTCCGCCAGCAGCAGGGCCGGCCGGTGAACGATGGCGCGAGCGATACCGACGCGCTGCTGCTGACCGGTAGACAAATCGCCCGGCGACTGCGCCGCCTTGTCGCTGAGGCTGACGCGCTCCAGCGCCGCGCCGACGCGTTTGCCAATTTCCGGCTTGGACAGACCGAGAATCTGCAGTGGCAGGGCGACGTTGTCGTACACGGTGCGGTCGAACAGCAGTTGATGATTCTGAAATACCACACCGATCTGCCGGCGCAGGAAGGGAATCTGCGCGTTGGTGATGGTCGACAGATCCTGCCCGGCCAGCAGCAGCTTGCCGCTGGTGGGCCGCTCCATCGCCAGCAGCAGGCGCAGCAGCGTGCTCTTGCCCGCGCCGGAATGGCCGGTGACGAAGAGAAATTCGCCCGGGCGAACGCGGAAGGTCAGCTCGTGCAGCCCGACATGGCCATTGGGGTAACGCTTGGCGACCTGCTCGAATCGGATCATCCCCGCTCGCGCTCCTCGAAGAGTGCCTGAACGAACGCCTGCGCCTGGAACGGCCGCAGGTCATCGATGCCTTCGCCCACGCCGATGTAGCGAATCGGCAGGCCGAACTGCTTGGCCAGGGCGAAGATGACGCCGCCCTTGGCGGTGCCGTCGAGTTTGGTCAGCGCCAGGCCGGTGAGGGTCACCGTCTGGTTGAACTGCTTGGCCTGGTTGATGGCGTTCTGCCCGGTGCCGGCGTCGAGCACCAGCAGCACTTCGTGCGGTGCGGTGTCATCCAGCTTGCCGATCACCCGACGGACCTTCTTCAGCTCTTCCATCAGGTTGTCTTTGGTGTGCAGACGCCCGGCGGTATCGGCGATCAGCACGTCGACACCACGGGACTTGGCCGCCTGCACCGCATCGAAGATCACCGAGGCCGAATCGGCGCCGGTGTGCTGGGCGATCACCGCGATGTTGTTGCGCTCGCCCCACACCTGCAGTTGCTCCACGGCAGCAGCGCGGAAGGTATCACCGGCAGCGAGCATGACCTTCTTGCCTTCGAGCTGCAGCTTCTTGGCCAGCTTGCCGATGGTGGTGGTCTTACCCACGCCGTTCACGCCCACGACGAGAATCACGTACGGCTGTTTGGCAGTGTCGATGACCAGCGGCTGCTCGACCGGCTTGAGCAGGGTCACCAGCTCTTCCTGCAGCGCCTTGTACAGGGCGCCGCTGTCGGCCAGTTCCTTGCGCGCCACACGCCTGGTCAGGTTGCCGATGATCGCGGTGGTCGCCTCGACGCCGACGTCAGCGGTCAGCAGGCGGGTTTCCAGATCATCGAGCAGGTCATCATCGATGGCCTTCTTACCGAGGAACAGGCTGGCCATGCCCTCACCGAGGCTGGCACTGGTCTTCGACAGACCCTGTTTGAGGCGGGCGAAGAAGCTCGGTTTTTCCTGAGTGGCCGGCGCAGCGACGGGAGCCGGCGCAACGACTTCGGGCAGGGCTTCGACAACCGGCTCAGGCAGCGCCGGCAACGATTCAACAGCTGGCACGCTGACCTGAGGTTCGACAACCTGAGGCACGGGCTGTGGCACTGGAGCGGGCATCACCTCAGTGACTGTCGGCGAGACGCCAGGCACGGATTCAGGCGTTGAAACCTCGGCAGGTGCCTGAGCAGGCTCAGGCTGCTCGACGGGCACCGGCTGAGCCGTCTCGGCAGCGGTATCTGCGGGCTTCTTGCGCCACCAACTGAACAGGGATTTCTTTTCTTCGGTCACGGGCTGGGCCTGAGTATCGGCTGGAGCCGGTGAATTCTTGTCGTCTTTGGAACCAAACATGGATCTTCTCAAAGGGGCGAGCAGCCATTGCAGGCGCATCCAGAAAAACGCTTACCAGACTCGACCCGGGGCAACCTCCCGCACGGGCACTGCATAAGGGCTTGCGCGATACGAAACAACACAGGACTTTACCACTTTAGGGGGCTGCCGCGCAGCGTTACGACCTGCCAGTTGCCTGCCGCCGATCAGTCACTTGCCGTGATCGTGCCCATCAAGGCGACAGCCTCTGAAGGCAATAGCAAAAAGCTATACAAAAGCTGTACAAAGCCCTGCACAATAACCGAACTTCTCACCTCAACCTTCTGCGGGGTCGCCAGCATGCTCGTCCGCCTTACCTATGCCAGCCGCGCCAGCCATGGCCTCTCTTCACAGTTGATCCGGGAGATTCTCGACAGTTCGCAACGCAACAACCCTGCACGTGGCCTAACCGGCATCCTCTGCTGCAATGCCGATACCTTTCTCCAGGCTCTGGAAGGACCACGATCTGCCATCAATGCCCTGTACAACCGCCTGGCCGAAGACAACCGACACAAAGACCTGACGATCCTCGACTATGAGGAGATCAGCGTACGTCGCTATGCCCACTGGAGCATGGGCTGGGCAGGTGCCAAACAGGCCAACCGAGAACTGTTTCTGAAATATTCCTGTAGCGACCGCCTCGATCCATTCAGCATGAGTGCCGAGCAGGTCAATGGCTTGCTGCTGGAGCTTTCGGCGAACGTCAGCACCATCAGCGCGCCAATCATCGACTAGTTGCATTTCGCCACGCGGCAGAACCTAATCGCCTGTGTCGCTGTCCGAGCAGCGGGCGATGCCTCGTGTGTGGATGGGGTATCCTGACGCCCTTTCGTCAACGGCGGCTCGACCGCCTCGGCCATCCAAACAGGACGACACCTGATGATTGTCACTGCACGCCGCACCCTCGGCCTCATCATGGGGGTGCTTTGCCTGCCGCTGGCAGCGCTCGCCGCCACGCCGCAACCCACCCACGAATTCAAGCTGGATAACGGCCTCAAGGTCATCGTCCGCGAAGATCACCGCGCGCCGGTGGTGGTTTCACAGATCTGGTACAAGGTCGGGTCCAGCTACGAGACGCCCGGTTCGACCGGCCTCTCTCATGCGCTGGAACATATGATGTTCAAGGGCAGCAGCAAGTTCGGCCCCGGCGAAGCCTCGCGCATCCTGCGCGAGCTGGGCGCCGAGGAGAACGCCTTCACCAGCGATGACTACACCGCCTATTACCAGGTGCTGGCCAGCGACCGCCTGGGTGTGGCCCTGGAGCTGGAAGCTGATCGCCTCGCCAGCCTGACGCTCCCGGCCGACGAGTTCGCCAAGGAGATTGAAGTCATCAAGGAAGAGCGCCGCCTGCGCACCGACGACCGCCCGTCATCACTGGCCTATGAGCGTTTCAAGGCCATGGCGTATCCGGCCAGTGGTTACAGCATCCCCACCATCGGCTGGATGGCCGACCTTGACCGCATGCATATCGACGAGCTGCGCGCCTGGCACCAGAAGTGGTACGCGCCGAACAACGCCACCCTGGTGGTGGTCGGTGACGTCACCGTGGATGAGGTCAAGAGCCAGGTGCAGCGCTATTTCGGCGACATCCCGCGTGGTGACGTGCCGAACGCCAAGCTGCCGCTGGAATTGCCTGCACCGGGCGAACGCCGCACCACGCTGCACCTCAAGACGCAGTTGCCGAGCCTGATCATGGGCTTCAATGTGCCGGGCCTGGCCACCGCCGAAACACCGCGCCAGGTCTATGCCCTGCGCCTTGCCGCCGCCCTGCTCGACGGCGGTTACAGCGCGCGCCTGTCCACCCGCCTGGAGCGCGGTGAAGAACTCGTCTCGGGTGCCAGCGCCTGGTACAACGCCTTCACCCGTGGCGACAGCCTGTTCATTGTCTCGGCCACACCCAATGTGCAGAAGGGCAAGACCCTGGAGCAGACCGAGGCAGGCCTGTGGCGCGAGCTGGAAGCACTGAAAAAGGCACCGCCATCAGCGCAGGAACTGGCCCGCGTGCGCGCTCAAGTGATCGCCGGCCTGGTATTCGAGCGTGATTCGATCACCAGCCAGGCCACCAGCATCGGCCAACTGGAAACCGTTGGTCTGTCCTGGCAACTCATCGATCAGGAGCTTGCCGAGCTAAGCGCCGTAACCCCAGCCGACATCCAGCAGGCTGCCCGTACCTTCTTCGTGCGCGACCGCCTGAGTGTTGCCCACGTACTGCCTGAAGAGTCCCGCAATGAGGAGTCCCGCCCATGAAGACTGAGCAACGCCGCCTGGGCCTGCTCGGCCTGATCCTGTCCAGCACCCTGGTGCTGAGCGCCTGCGCCAACCTCTTTGACAAGGCCCCCACGGGCGATGCCGCCAAGCTGCAATCCCTGGCGGCACTGGACGGCAAGGCGCCAACGCGTCGCACCCTGGATATCCAGACCTGGCAGACCGCGCACGGCGCCAAGGTGCTGTTCGTCGAAGCCCATGAGCTGCCGATGTTCGACCTGCGCCTGACCTTCGCCGCCGGCAGTAGCCAGGACGGCGACCTGCCAGGCCTGGCCACCCTGACCAACGCCATGCTTAATGAAGGCGTACCGGGCAAGGACGTCGGTGCCATCGCCGCCGGCTTCGAGGGGCTCGGTGCCGAGTTCGGCAACGGCGCTTACCGCGACATGGCCGTGGCCAGCCTGCGCAGCCTGAGCGCGCAAGAGCAGCGTGAGCCGGCACTGGCGCTCTTCGCCGAGGTACTGGGCAAGCCCACCTTCCCCGCCGACTCGCTGGCGCGGATCAAGAACCAGTTGCTGGCCGGCTTCGAGTTCCAGAAGCAGAACCCGGGCAAGCTGGCCAGCCTCGAATTGTTCGAGCGCCTGTACGGCCAGCATCCCTACGCCCACCCCAGTGATGGTACGGCGCAGTCGATCCCGGCCATTACCCGCCAACAGTTGCAGGATTTCCATGCCCGCGCCTACACGCCTGGCAATGCGGTAATTGCGCTGGTGGGTGATTTGTCGCGCAGCGAAGCCGAGGCCGTCGCCAATCAGGTGTCCGCCGCCCTGCCGCCCGGCCCGGCCCTGGCACAAATCGCCCAGCCGCAAACACCCAAGCCTGGCGCCAGCCATATCGAGTACCCGTCCAACCAGACCCACCTGATGATCGCCCAGCTTGGTATCGATCGTCGCGACCCGGACTATACCGCGCTGTACCTCGGCAACCAGATCTTCGGCGGTGGTGGTTTCGGCACGCGCCTGATGAGCGAAGTGCGCGAGAAGCGTGGCCTGACCTACGGCGTCTACTCCGGGTTCAGCGCCATGCAGGCGCGCGGCCCGTTCATGATCAACCTGCAAACCCGGGCGGACTTGAGCGAAGGCACCCTGGCGCTGGTCAAGCAACTGCTCGCCGACTACCTGCGTGACGGCCCTACCCAGCAGGAGTTGGATAATGCCAAGCGTGAGCTGGCCGGCAGCTTCCCGCTGTCCACCGCCAGCAATGCCGCCATCGTCGGCCAGTTGGCGTCGATGGGCTTCTACGACCTGCCGCTGAACTATCTGGACGATTTCATGCGGGACGTGCAAAGCCTCAGCACTGAGCAGGTCAAGACGGCGATGGCCAAGCACCTCGATCCCGATGCACTGGTGGTCGTCACCGCCGGCCCAACGGTGCCGCAGAGAGCGCTGCCACCGCCCACCGACCGCCCGGCCGAGCAGCCCAGCACGGTGCCGCACTGATGCGCGGTCGCACGCCGCAGAAACCCGCCGCGGGCAAAGCTCACGGCGGCCAGGGTCAATTACGCATCATCGGTGGCGAGTGGCGTTCGCGGCGCTTCGCCTTCCCCGACGGGCCGGGCCTGCGCCCCACCCCGGACCGGGTGCGTGAAACGCTGTTCAACTGGCTGGCGCCCTATGTCGAGGGCGCTCATGTGCTCGACCCCTTCGCCGGCAGCGGCGCACTGCTGCTCGAAGCGCTGTCACGCGGCGCTGCCAGCGGCCTGGCATGCGACCTCAACCCGGCCTCGGTGAGTGCCTTGCGCGGCCACCTGGCGACGCTGCAATGCAGCACCGGCGAGATTCATCTGGGCGACGCCCTGCACCTGCTGGCACGCCCCGCGCCGCGTCGCTTCGATATCGCTCTGCTCGACCCGCCCTTTCACAAGGATCTGCTGCAGGACGCCTGCAACCTGTTGGAAGCACAAGGCTGGCTGAGCGACGACGCCTGGGTCTATACCGAAAGTGAAACCGCGCCCTCGACCCTCGCCCTGCCCGGCAACTGGCGCCTGCACCGAGAGAAGCACACCGGCCAGGTGCATTACGCGCTGTGGCAGCGTGGTGCTTCCTCGGCATCCGCGTAAACCTTATGCTGGCGGTTTGCACAGAACTGCTCCCTCTCCCATTTATGGGAGAGGGTGGACCAGGCAACTCGGCGCAGCCGGACAGCCCCTCTCCCCCGGCCCCTCTCCCGCAAGCGGTAGAGGAGAGACAAGCTCCGTAGCCTGGATAAACTCCAGGGACACCACTCCCGGATTGCATCCGGGCTACGCCTACCAACCAAGATTGCCATGACGCCATTCCAACCCGCCTGGTGGCTCCCCGGCCCGCATCTGCAGACGCTGTGGAACCCTTTCTGCCGTAAGCCGCCGCAACTCGAACGGCAGCGCGAGCGGCTGTGGCTGGACGATGGCGATTTCCTTGACCTCGACTGGCATGGCCCGCATGACGCCCATGCGCCGCTGGTATTGGTGCTGCATGGCCTGACCGGCAGCTCCAACTCGCTCTACGTGCTCGGCCTGCAACAGGCGCTGGCTGCACGCGGCTGGGCCAGCGCGGCACTGAACTGGCGCGGCTGCTCCGGTGAGCCCAATCTGCTGCCGCGCGGCTACCATTCCGGTGCCAGCGAGGATCTGGCATCGGCAGTCGCTCACCTGCGCGCGCAACGACCGATGGCGCCGCTGTACGCTGTCGGTTATTCGCTGGGTGGCAATGTGCTGCTCAAGTACCTGGGTGAGAGCGGCGAGCAAAGCCAACTGCAAGGCGCGGTGGCGGTGTCGGTGCCCTTTCGCCTGGATCAGTGCGCAGATCGTATCGGCCTGGGATTCTCGCGGGTGTATCAGGCGCACTTCATGCGCGAGATGGTCGCCTACGTGAACAACAAGCAGCGCCTGTTCAGCGAACAGGGGCACAGCGAGCGCCTGTCGGTGCTGCAGCGCTTAGGGCCGCTGGACGGCATGCGCACCTTCTGGGACTTCGACGGGCGCATCACTGCGCCGCTGCACGGTTTCGCCGATGCCAACGACTACTACCGGCGTGCGTCCAGCCGTTTCTACCTTGGGGCGATCCGTACACGTACGCTGATCATCCAGGCCGAGGATGACCCCTTCATCTTCCGCCACAGCCTGCCCGAGGCCAGCGAGCTGGCCCCCGGCACCGAGTTCGAACTGCATAGCAAAGGCGGGCATGTCGGCTTCGTCGAGGGTAGCCCGCGCCGCCCCAGTTACTACCTGGAGCGGCGCATCCCTCACTGGCTCGGCGAACTCGCCTGACTTAACCGGCAGCAGGCTGTTCCGGCATTGCCGAGGAGTGATGCTTGAGGATTTTCCACTCGCCATCGACCTTCTGGTACACGAAGGTGTAACGCGCCTGCACCTGTCGCACGTCGTCCCCCTGGGTCAGGGCGAAGGTGTAGACGCCCGAATCTACCGCGGCATCCGGGCCGATCTGGCGAATTTCACGCATGTTGATCGTGCCGACCGGCTTGGCCTGTAAGAAATGGTCGAAATAGTCCTGGATTGCCTCATGGCCGACACGCACCCGATTCGATACCGTGGGCTGCAGCACGCCATTGTCGGCGTACAAGGCAGCGACCTTGGCCGAGTCCCCCGCCTGCAAAGCGGCGTTCCAGCGCTCGAACAGGCTGGCAATCTGCTGCTCCTGTGCATTGCTCGGGGCGGTTGCCGCTTCCGTGTACACATAAGGTGCATCGGCTGCCTGCGCCAGCGGCACGGACAGGGCCAATATCAGGGCACAGCTGCTAAACAAGGGTTTCAACATGGTCGATTCTCCAGCTATTGAAAGACGTCATCAGCATGCGGCCTCGCCAGAGGCTGCACATCGGCCAGGTGGGGATACCGGCCTATGCCAGGTGGCAGATGCCGGACATTGTTCAATCCTTTAGCCTGCGCCGTCGGTTGACGCGCCTAACCCTGGAGGCCCGAATGCAGCACACCCCACCCGATAGCGTGCTGGCCCTGCGCGCCGATTACCGCCAGGCGGAAAGCCGCGCCGCGCGCCTGCGCCTGCTGGTGGAAAGCGGCCGCGCCCTCCATGCGCTGCCCGCTACCGAGAGTGGTGCGCTGGCCCTGCAACGAGCCTGCAGCTTTTGTGCGATGGACGGGGGTGTACTGCTGCTCCGGCACACTGATGGGGGCATGAACGTGAGTGCCGGCCTCGGCACAGCCAACCTGCAACAGCAACTCGCCACTCTGCCCTGGCCGGATGCTGCCCAGGTGCTCGAGGCGCCGCTGCCGGAGGCTGCTCTGGCGCTCTGCCTGCCCTTGCATGCGGCCTCGGGCGAAGTCTTCGGCGCCCTACTGCTGGGCAACGCCAGCGCCATGCGCGGCCCCGACGCGGAAGACCTCGAAGCCCTGCAACTGCTCGCCACCCTGCTCGCCGGGCATCTTCACAACAGCCAGTTGCTGGAGGCGCTGAGCCTGCGCGAGCGCAGCATGTCGGAGCTGGTACACAGGCAGATGACCGCTCAGGAGGACGAACGCGCACGGGTAGCCTACGACCTGCACGACGGCCTGGCACAGACGCTGGCCGGCCTGCATCAGCACCTGCAGGGCTTCGCTCAGCATCGCCAACTGAATGACGACTTACGCGTCGCCCTGGCGCCCATCCTGCAACTGGCGCAGCGCAGCATGGGCGAGACGCGCCAGGCCATCAGCGGGCTGCGCCCCACCCTGCTGGATGATTTTGGTCTGGCGCCGGCACTGGACCGTGAACTTGACCGCCTGCGTGCTCAGGGCCGCCAGGTGCAGTGGCTGCGCCGTGCCCCCCAGCGGCTGCGCCCGGCGGTGGAAATCGCCCTGTTTCGCATCGGCCAGGAGGCCATCAACAACATCTGCAAGCACACCGCTGACGGCGCGATCAGCCTGGATCTGCAACTCGATGGCGACACCGCCCTGCTGCAGATTGAGGATCGCGGCCCGGGCTTCGTCACTCCCGCAAAAGCCCAAGCGGATGAAGGCGGCATGGGCCTGGTGGCCATGCGCGAACGTTGCCTGCTGCTTGGCGGTCAGTTCGCCTGCCACAGCCAACCCGGCCAGGGCACCCGTGTAGTGGTCAGCATTCCACGCGCCCTGGCGGATGAGGACAGCGCATGAACGAGCCGATTCGTCTATTACTCGCCGATGACCATGAAGTGACCCGCGCAGGCTTCGCCGCCATGCTCGCCGACTGCCCGGAATTCAGCATCGTCGGCCAGGCAGTGGACGGGCGCCAGGCGCTTGAATTGTGCGAACACCTGCAACCGGACATCGCCATCCTCGACATCCGCATGCCCGTACTCAATGGGCTGGCCACCGCGCGCCTGCTGCATGAGCGCTTGCCTTCGATCAAAGTATTGCTGTTCACCATGTACGACAGCCCCGACCACCTGGAAGCGGCGATCAGCGCCGGTGCCGTCGGCTACCTGCTCAAAGATGCCAGCCGCCAGGAAGTCATCGACGGTCTGCGCCAGGTGGCAACGGGCCAGAGCGCACTCAACGGTATGGTCAGCGCGCAACTGCTGCGCCGTGTGGTCGAGCGCAACCAGAGCGGCGCGACCAACAGCGCACTGACGCCGCGCGAGCGCCAGGTGCTCGGGCTGGTCGCGGGCGGCTTTACCAACCGCGAGATTGGCGAAAAGCTGGGCATCGCCACCGGCACCGCCAAAGCCCATGTCGAACGGGTGATCGGCAAACTGGGGGTGGCCGACCGCACCCAGGCCGCCGTGCAGGGCATCGCCCTGGGCCTGGTGGCACCGTCGGAGCGCCAGCCGTGAGGAGACTGTTCAGCCGTTGGACCGACCGCCCGCTGCGCAGCAAGAGCCTGGTGATCATCGCCCTGCCGCTGGCCGTGCTGCTGATCTCGCTAGTGCTGGTGTACGTCACCGAACGCCAGACGTCACGGGTCGAAGACGATGTGCGCCGGGCGCTGCGCGTACAGGGCGACGTGCAGGCCGTGCACAGCCTGCTGGCCGAAGCAGCCGCCAGCGTGCGCGGTTACCTGCTGATCCAGCGCAATGATTTTCTGCCGTCCTACCGCAGCGCCGTGGAACGCATCGACAGCACGCTGCGACGTCTCGATGCGGATATTCGCGACCCGCAGATGCGCAGCAGCCTGGAACGTCTGCGCCCACTGATCGTGATCAAGCTGGAAGGCCTGGAACAGCTCAAGACCCTGGCCAGTAGCGCCGACCGCGAGGCGATGACGCGCATCCTGGTGGACAACAAACATGTGCTCGATGCCCTGCGCCAGGAAATCCAGCAGATGCTCGACCGCGAGCAGACCCTGCTCGACGAGCGCAACGCCGAAGCCAGCGCGGTGCGTTCGCGCATGCTCCTGGCCACTGGTCTGGCCGCCATGTTCGGTGTGCTCGGTGCGCTATTCGCGGTGGTGCTGCTGTCCACCGGCATCGTCCAGCGGGTGCAAAAGGTCGAACGCAATGCGCGGCGCCTGGCCTTGGGCCAGCCACTGATCCCCCATGGCGCCGCAGCCGATGAAATCGGCCAGCTCGCCGCCAGCCTGGAGGAGGCCGGGCAGTTGCTGGCCGAACGCGAACGGGCCTTACGCGACAACGAGGAGCGTCTGCGCCTGATCATCGACGGGGTCAAGGAATACGGCATCTTCGGCCTCGATCCCCATGGCCACGTCACCTCCTGGAACACCGGCGCCGAACGCATCAAGGGTTACAGCGAGGCGGAGATCCTCGGCCGCCACTTCTCCCTCTTCTACCCGCCACAAGCCCGCGACACGGCTCCGCAGCACGCCCTGCAAATGGCCACGCGCGAGGGGCGCTACGAGGAAGAGGCCTGGCGCCAGCGCCGCGACGGTTCGCTGTTCTGGGCCAACGTGGTGATCACCGCGCAGCGCGATGCCAGCGGCACCTTGCGTGGCTTCTCCAAGATCACCCGCGACATCACCGACCGCCGCAATGCCGAAGCCGCCCTGCGCACAGCCCGTGAAGAAGCAGAAAACGCCAGCCGGGCGAAAAGTGAATTTCTCTCGCGCATGAGCCACGAGCTGCGCACGCCGCTCAATTCCATTCTCGGCTTTGCCCAGTTGCTGGAAATGGATCAGGGTACGCCGGCGCAACAGGCCCAGGTGCGGCATATCCTGCGCGCCGGCCGGCACCTGCTGGGGCTGATCAACGAAGTGCTGGATATCGCCCGTATCGAATCCGGGCGCCTGGCATTGAGCCCGGAGCCCTTGGCCCTGCGCCCACTGCTGCAGGAAGTCAGCCTGCTGCTGTCGCCCCAGGCCGACAGCGCCGACATTCGCCTGCGCCTGCCAGACGACCTGGCGCCAGCCCTCTGCGTGCAGGCCGACCGCCAGCGCCTGGTGCAGGTGCTGCTCAACCTGCTGTCCAACGCAATCAAGTACAACCGCCCTGGCGGCTATGTCGAGGTTGAGGTCGACGCCGAAGGCGAGACAGTCACCCTGAGCGTGATCGATAACGGCCCCGGCATCGCCGCCGAGGATCTGCAGCGCCTGTTCATTCCTTTCGAGCGCCTCGGTGCTGCCAGCGAAGTGGAAGGCACCGGCCTCGGCCTGGCCCTGAGCAAGAGCCTGCTGGAGCAAATGGACGGCAGCCTCGGCGTACGCAGCGCGCCCGGTGAGGGTTGCACCTTCAGCCTAACCCTGCCACGGGCACAGGTGCATGCTGCCCTGCTGCCCGCGCCGACCCCAGCCGAAACGCCCACGGCCAGCCCTCTCGCAGTGCCCGAACAGTCCCTGCGCGTGCTGTGCATCGAGGACAACCTGTCCAGCCTGGCGCTGATCGAAACCCTGCTGTCACGTTGGCCGCAGGTGCAGGTGATCTCGGCCATGCAGGGCCAACTGGGCCTCGACCTGGCCTGGCAACATGGCCCCGAGGTGATCCTGCTGGATCTCGATTTGCCCGACCTCAGTGGCCAGGAGGTGCTTGAGCGCCTGCGCCAGAAGCCCAGCAGCCGTGAGACACCGGTACTGCTGATCACCGCCGACGCCAGCGCCGGCACCCAGCGCAGCTTGCTGGCCGCCGGCGCCACCGCAGTGCTGAGCAAACCACTGCATGTACCGACTTTCCTCGCCACCCTGCGCCAGCATCTGGATGTCACCCAGCCGGCGCCCACCCCACCACCGGAGCCCGATCATGAGCAGCCCTGAGCCCGCCGACGACTTTCGCATCCTGGTGATCGACGATCAGCCCGCCAACCTTGAGCTGGTGGAACAGTTGCTGGCCCGCGAAGGCCTGCACAACGTCCTCTGCTGCACCGACCCGGCGCAGGCACTGGCGCTGTTCAGCAGTTTCGAGCCGGACCTGCTGATTCTCGACCTGCACATGCCCGGCCTGGACGGCTTTGCCGTACTCGAACAGTTGCAGCGGCGCATTCCCGCCGACGATTACATGCCGATTTTGGTGCTCACCGCCGACGCCACCCGCGAAGCGCGGCTGCGCGCCCTGGCCCTGGGCGCGCGCGATTTCATCAGCAAGCCGCTGGATGCCATCGAAACCCTGCTGCGGGTCTGGAACCTGCTGGAAACCCGCGCGCTGTATCGCCAGTTACGCCGCCTGCAGCCCGATCAGCGGCCCCTGCGGGCCAGGCCCGTGGCGCTCGGTAACAGTTAAAAACTACCTGCGTTGCCATTGCTGCGTTAAAAACAGGCTCGTGCGCGAGTCCGAGCTAGGCGCCCCCATCAAAATGCTCATTTACAACTCGTAAAGTCGACCGCGACTCCGACCGTTTTTCGCCTGTTTTTGCGGGGCCGCCATCGGTATTGCACTGGCTGCCTCGGCTCGGGCTCCTGCTTCGCTCTACCTCCTGCATCCATGTAGTCGTCGCCTACGTTTTTAAAAAGCCTGTAAAAGCGAGTGCCTCAGAGCACCTGCTCCAGGGGGACGTGCAGTTTGGCGTACAGCGCCTCGACCGCTGCGCGCGCCGAAGGCGTGATGTAACCGTCCTCCAGCGCCAGCACCTGATAGATGCCACGGCGCAACATGTCCTGGCTGAGGTTGTCCGGGCTGGCGCCGGCGGTGCAAAGAAAGCGCACCCAGGAGGTCATGATGATCCAGCTGTTGAGTGTCAGCGCCTCGATCTGCGCCGCGCTCATCGACAGGATGCCGGCCTCGACGAACCCCTGATAAATCGATTGTGCGCCCACCAGACAGCGTCTGGCGAAGGCACGGTAGCGCTCGGCCAGTTCGGCGTCGGAGTCGAGCAGGTGCTCCAGGTCACGATGCAGAAAGCGGTAGTGCCACATCGCCGCCAGCAGCGCCTCCAGATAGAAGGTCTTGTCCGCGACCGTCAGCGCTCGCCCTTTGGGTGGCCGCAGGAAGCTGTCGACATGCGCTTCGTACTGGGCGAACAGCTCGGCGATGATCATCTGCTTGTTGCGGAAGTGGTAATACAGATTGCCCGGCGACATGCCCAGGTGCGCGGCGATGTGATTGGTGGTGACGTTGCGCTCGCCCTGAGCGTTGAACAGCCCCAGGCTCTCGGCAACGATGCGGTCGCGGGTCTTGGGTGGTGCCATGACGCAGCTCGATCTCGACTTCAAAAGTGCCAAAGGTACAGGCGAAACAGCCGCCGCGTTAGCCCCCGATCAGTCCGCATGCGTACTGACCGGGCTGCGGCTCGTCCGGACAGGCGACACCTCGTTTGACACATTAGAGCATTTACTCTAAAAATCCAGTCTAGCCCAGATCGATCGCGCGCTGGACCGCCAAGGAGAAACTCAATGGTCGCCGACATCGCCTACCTGCAGCACAGCCAGCAGCAGATCAACCAGCTGGACAGCACCTTTGCTCAGCAACGCGCCGCCTTTGCCGCCAACCCGATGCCGTCGGCCGAACAGCGCAGACAATGGCTCAAATCCCTCAGCGAACTGCTGACCGAGCAACAGGACGCCCTGATCTCGGCCATTTCCCAGGACTTCAGCAACCGCTCGGCCGACGAAACCCTGCTCGCCGAACTGATGCCCAGCCTGCACGGCATCCACTACGCATCCAAGCGCATCAGAAAGTGGATGAAACCGTCGCGGCGCAGCGTCGGCCTGCAGTTCATGCCCGCTTCGGCCAAGGTCATCTACCAGCCGCTGGGCGTAGTTGGCATTATCGTGCCGTGGAACTACCCGCTGTTTCTCGCCATCGGCCCGCTGACCGGCGCACTGGCCGCCGGCAACCGGGTGATGATCAAGATGAGCGAGTCCACCCCGGCCACTTCGCAGTTGGTCAAGGACCTGCTGGCACGCATCTTCCCCGAGGATCTGGTCAGCGTCGCCCTGGGCGAGGCGGAAGTCGGCATGGCCTTCTCCAAACTGCCGTTCGACCACCTGCTGTTCACCGGCGCCACCAGCATCGGCAAGCATGTGATGCGCGCCGCTGCCGAGAACCTGACCCCGGTGACCCTGGAGCTGGGCGGCAAGTCACCAGCCATCGTGTCTGCCGACGTGCCGCTGGCGGACGCTGCCGAGCGCATCGCTTTCGGCAAGACCCTCAACGCCGGGCAGACCTGCGTAGCGCCGGATTACGTGCTGGTGCCGCGTGATCGCATCGAAGGCTTCGTCGCTGCCTACCGTGCAGCGGTGCAACGCTTCTACCCGCAGCTCAAGGACAACCCGGACTACACCGCGATCATCAATGAGCGCCAGTTGCTGCGCCTCAACGGCTACCTGCAGGATGCACAGGCCAAGGGCGCACGGATCATCCCGCTGTATCCCGAAGCACAGGGCCGACGCTTGCCGCAGAGCCTTGTGCTGGACGTCAACGACGACATGAAGCTGATGCAGGATGAGATCTTCGGTCCGCTGCTGCCGGTGGTGCCCTATGACCGCATCGAAGACGCCTTCGCCTACGTCAACGCCCGGCCCCGCCCGCTGGCGCTGTACTACTTCGGCTACGACAAGCGCGAGCAGCAACGCGTGCTGCACGAAACCCATTCCGGCGGCGTATGCCTCAACGACACCCTGCTGCACGTGGCCCAGGACGACATGCCGTTCGGTGGTGTCGGCCCGTCGGGCATGGGCCACTACCACGGTCACGAAGGGTTCCTGACCTTCAGCAAGGCCAAGGGCGTGTTCATCAAGCAGCGTTTCAACGCCGCGCGGCTGATCTACCCGCCGTATGGCAAGGCGCTGCAGAAGCTGGTCTACACGCTGTTCGTTCGCTGATCAACGCGGGCCACGCCCGTTTACCCCTGGTGATAACGACAATGAACGACACCACCCTGAACCCGCCGCAGCTGTCGCGGCGCAGCCTGCTCAAGGTCGGCCTGCTGGGCACGGCGCTGCTCGGCACTGCCGGGCTCACCGCAACGCTCAGCGGCTGCTCGGCCAGTACACCTGCTGGCGGTTACCTGATCCTGCGCAGCAGCGATATGCCCTTTCTGCGCGCGCTGATCCCGGTGATGCTCGATGGCGCCGTCAGCGCCGAACAGATGTCGCAGGCCGTCGACGGCACGCTGAAGAGCCTCGATAACAGCCTGGCGCACCTGTCGCCGGAGATGCTCAAGCTCACCGTGCAGCTGTTCGACGTGCTGGCCCTGCCCATCAGCCGTGGTCCGTTGACCGGCGTGTGGGGCAGTTGGGAAAACGCCAGCGGCGATGACGTGCAACATTTTCTGAGGCGCTGGCAGAACAGCAGCCTGAGCCTGCTGCGCATGGGCCATGCCTCGCTGCTGCAACTGGTGATGATGGCCTGGTACAGCCGCCAGGAAGCCTGGGCACATTGCGGCTATCCAGGGCCACCCACCGTATAACGCTCCCCGGCAACGGTAGAGAGCATCGCGGCTGAAGCCGCTCCCACGGGATGTAAGCCGTTTGTGTAGGAGCGGATGTATCCGCGATCCAGGCGAGCACCAAGCTCGTGACTACAGACGGCGCTGTTACAAGAAGAGAAGCTCAAATGCCCGTACCTGATTTGTTCAAACAAGGCCTGGCCAAAGGCTGGAAGACATACGACGGTTCACGCCTGGAAAACGACCTGACCCTGGAAGCCGACGTTGCCATCGTCGGCAGCGGCGCCGGTGGCGGCACCACAGCGGAAATCCTCAGCGCGGCCGGCTACAAGGTGCTGCTGATCGAGGAAGGCCCGCTGAAGACCAGCGACGACTTCAAGATGCAGGAAGCCGAGGCCTACCCGACGCTCTACCAGGAAGGCATCGGCCGCATGAGCAAGGATGGCGCCATCACCATCATGCAGGGGCGCGCGGTCGGCGGTACCACGCTGATCAACTGGACCAGCAGCTTTCGTACCCCGCCGCAAACCCTCGCTCACTGGGCCGATGTCCATGGTGTGAAAGGTCATGACGCGGCGTCCATGGCGCCCTGGTTCGAGAAGATGGAACAGCGCCTGGGCGTCGCCCCCTGGATGGTGCCACCGAACGCCAACAACGAGGTGATCCGCAGCGGCTGCGACAAACTCGGCTATCACTGGGCGCCGATCCCGCGCAATGTGCGCGGCTGCTGGAACCTGGGCTATTGCGGCATGGGCTGCCCGACCAACGCCAAGCAATCGATGCTGGTCACCACCATCCCCGCCACCCTCGACGCGGGCGGCGAGCTGCTGTACCTGGCGCGCGCCGACAAGCTGCTGATCGAAGGTGACAAGGTGGTCGGCATCGACTGTCTGGGCATGGACGAGCGCTGCGTGGCACCCAATGGCAAGCGCATCCGGGTCAAGGCACGGCATTACGTGCTGGCCGGCGGCGGCATCAACACCCCGGGCATCCTGCTGCGCTCGGCAGCGCCCGACCCTTACAAGCGAGTGGGCCGCCGCACCTACCTGCACCTGGTCAACTTCTCTGCTGCGCAGTTCGAGCAGGTGATCAACCCCTTCTATGGTGCGCCGCAGTCGGTCTACTCCGACCACTTCCAATGGGACGACGGCACCACCGGGCGTCTGTCCTACAAGCTGGAAGTGCCACCGCTGCAACCCGCGCTGACCGCCACCCTGCTCGGCGAGTTCGGCCGCGACAATGCCCTGCGCATGGAACAACTGCCCCACACCAACGTGATGCTCGCGCTGCTGCGTGACGGCTTCCACCCGGACTGTGCCGAAGGCCGTGTGGAACTGCGCAGCGATGGCAGCCCGGTGCTCGACTACCAGATGACCGACTACACCTGGGAGGGTGTGCGCCGCGCCTTCCTGACCATGGCCGAAATCCAGTTCGCCGCCGGCGCCAAGGCGGTGATGCCCCTGCATACCGATGCCGGTTACGTGCAGAGCTGGCCGCAAGCCAGGACGCTGATAGAGCACCTCGACCTGGTGCTCTATCGCACTCGTCTGGGCAGC
Organism: uncultured Pseudomonas sp.; assembly: GCA_964543555.1. Classification (GTDB taxonomy): domain Bacteria; phylum Pseudomonadota; class Gammaproteobacteria; order Pseudomonadales; family Pseudomonadaceae; genus Aquipseudomonas. The sequence continues at coordinate 1,008 of CAZIZA010000009.1, read as the reverse complement.
GCCCACGTCATGGGCGGCTGCGCCATGGGCGAAGATCCGCAGCAGGCAGTGGTCGACAGCCTGGGCCGCCATCATCAGCTCGATAACCTGTCGATCCACGACGGTTCGCTGTTCCCCACCAGCATCGGCGCCAACCCGCAACTGTCGATTTACGGGCTGACCTCGAAACTTGCAACCCTACTGGCAGAACGTCTGAAAACTCCGAGCTAGACGCGGGTGCCACGGCATGGCAAAACACAACGGCGGCCGTGGCTTGGCCGCCGGCATGCGCTGCGCTACCATCCGACTCCTTTTCGACCTGCCAGGACGTCCCGATGAATCGAGTGTTATACCCCGGCACCTTCGACCCCATCACCAAGGGCCACGGTGATCTGGTCGAACGCGCTGCGCGCCTGTTCGATCACGTCATCATCGCCGTCGCCGCCAGCCCCAAGAAGAACCCGCTGTTCCCGCTGGAGCAACGCGTCGAACTGGCCCGCGAGGTGACCAAGCACCTGCCCAACGTCGAAGTGGTGGGGTTTTCGTCGCTACTGGCGCACTTCGTCAAGGAACAGAACGCCAACGTCTTCCTGCGCGGCCTGCGCGCAGTATCGGACTTCGAGTACGAATTCCAGCTGGCCAACATGAACCGCCAACTGGCGCCGGACGTCGAGAGCCTGTTCCTTACGCCGTCTGAAAAGTACTCCTTCATTTCCTCGACCCTGGTGCGCGAAATCGCAGCACTGGGTGGCGATATCACCAAGTTCGTACATCCCGCCGTGGCCGACGCCCTGAACGCGCGCTTTCAGAAAAGCTGAAGAGCACTTGTGGGAGGCGCTTCAGCGGCGACTGTCGCGGCTAAAGCCCCGCCCACAGATGCAGCACGGGCGCATGACACAAGCCGCGCCAATCCGGCACAATTCGCCGCATCGTTGCCCGTACAGTGTCGAAGCCAGCGCTTTGACAGGAGTTGCCCCATGTCCCTGATCATCACCGACGATTGCATCAACTGCGACGTCTGCGAACCCG
>CAZIZA010000008.1:0-33382 GCA_964543555.1 uncultured Pseudomonas sp. | reverse complement strand
TCGAGCGCCGCGAAAACCTGCTGGTGGTCACCGCTCCGGTGCAGGGCTCGTTCAACCCGGATCGCCCGCAGATGCTGTTGCCGGTCAGCCTGGGGCCGATCACTCGCGTGGCCAAGTTGCTGGAAAAGGATGAGGACATCGCCGTGGTCATCCTCGGCCATGCCGACACCAGCGGTGACGACGCCAAGAACCGCGAGCTGAGCCAGCAGCGCGCGCGCGCGGTGACCTCCATCTTCCGTCTCAGTGGCCTCAAGCAGAACCGCCTGCAAGTCATGGGTCTGGGCTCTGACATGCCGCGTGCCGCCAACGACAGCGCTGCCGGTCGTGCGCTCAACCGTCGCGTGGAAATCCTCCTGACTTCGCGTGACACCATGCAGGGGCTGATCGCCAAGTACAGCCAGCCGGCCAAGCCCGAGTTGAAGGATGCCCCGAAGGTAGCTGCTGCAGATCAAGGAAAAGTCAGCAAGTCGGAGTAAGCTTGCTGGCATTTCCACCCTGCGCGGGCGGGTGCCGGAAACCTATGCAAAGGTGGCTGGCCCCGTTCTGAGGAACTGCCATGACCCAAACCCTGGCCGATATGCGCCGTGACTACACCCGTGACGGCCTGAGCGAGACTCAGGCTCCGCTGGAACCCCTCTCCCTCTTTCGTCAGTGGTTCGATGACGCGGTCAAGACCGAGCAGCCGCCAGTCGAGCCCAACGCCATGACCCTGGCCACTGTCGACGTAGACGGCCGGCCGCATTGCCGGGTGCTGCTGCTCAAAGGCCTCGACGAGCGCGGTTTCACCTTCTTCAGCAACTACGACAGCGCCAAGGGGCGGCAGCTGGCAGCACGGCCATTCGCCGCCATGACTTTCTTCTGGCCAAGCCTGGAACGTCAGGTGCGTATTGAAGGCCGCGTCGAGCAGGTCACCCCGGCCGAATCCGACGGCTACTTCCAGGTGCGTCCGCTGGGTAGCCGTATCGGCGCCTGGGCCTCACCGCAAAGCAAGGTGATCCGCGATCGCGCCGAACTTGAGAACCTGCTGGCGGAAACCGAAAAACGCTTCCAGGACCAGGCCCCCCACTGCCCACCGCACTGGGGCGGCTACCGGCTGCTGCCCGAGCGCATCGAATTCTGGCAGGGCAGGCCAAGCCGCCTGCACGACCGCCTCAACTATCGTCTCCAGGGCGAAGCCTGGATTCGTGAGCGGTTGGCGCCCTGAGAGGCCGGCCCGCGCGTTGAACGCACCAGCCAGTGACTTTCAGGCTTCTGCAGCAACCTCTGAATTGCAACCCGTGTTGGTTTGAAGCGGGTTGTTTTTCAGGCTGCTATTGGCCAGAGACGGTCATTCGATGCGGCTGCATTGAGCCACGCCGCATAAAAAAGCAGTTTCTAAGCTAACGGAAAGAATCCATCGCTTTTGTGGCTGAAGAATTCACGCAAGTGTTCAATGAAAAACGACACCTTGGCAGATAGATTGAGGCGTTCGAGGTAGACGGCATATATATCTGCGGGTGGGGTTTCGTAGTCGCCGAGTACTTCTACCAGCCGGCCGCTGCTTAGGTGAGTGGCCAGATTCCACTCGGCGCGCATAAGGATTCCGTGCCCTTCTAAAGCCCAGTTCAGTGCGACTTCTCCATCATTGGTGCTTAGGTTGCCGCGTACCTTGACCGACTCACTCTGTTTGCCCCGGCTTAGTCTCCAGATACCGAAGGCGGCATCGTTCTGGCGCAGCACGATGCAGTTGTGTTGCATCAGGTCCTTGGGGGTTTCGGGATTGCCGAAGGCTTTCAGATAGGAAGGGGCTGCGCACAATCTGCGTCGGTTCGCAGCAATTTTACGGGCAATCAAACGGGAGTCGGGCAAGTCCCCGAAGCGTATGGCAACGTCGATGGCATCGTCCGGCAGGTTGATCGGCCGGTCGGTTAGATGCAGTTGTACATCGACCTCGGGATAGAGCCGGACGAAGGACGAAATTGCAGGGCAGACATGCGTGCGGCCAAATCCCAGGGGGGCGTTGACGCGTAACAACCCCTTTGGCTTGGCACGACTGCTAGAGACCTGGCGCTCCATTTCCTCGATCTCGCCCAGGATGCGCTGGGCACTATTCAGATAAAGCTCACCCTCGGCGGTGAGGCTGATACTGCGCGTGGTGCGATTGAGCAGCCGTACCCCCAGACGCTGCTCCAGTTGCGCCAGCCGTTTGGAGACCGCGGGCGGTGTCAGATTGAGCTCGCGCGCAGTCGCCGCCAGGCTCCCCAGTCTGATCAGCTGGGTGAAGAAGGCCAGTTCCGATACCGGGTTCATAGTTAACCTGTAAGAAATAATGAAGTTATTTTCATTGTATTACAGGGTTTTCAGAAAGCCATTAACTTTGCTTCTGCGCATTAGATGGAACACTCGGGCCGTTTGCGAACCCCGAACACTGTGGCCGTGCAGCGACGTTCTACTAATGCCACTCGGTCCCACTCACAAGCAACATTCAGAGCAGAGCATGGGCAGACGATTGCTGGCGAAGCGCTATGTAAGGGGCTTCTGTGGTCGGTCTATTACGGGGCTTGCTGCCTTCAGTTCCCGTTACCGTCCAGCGCATGCCAGTAGCGTCGGTGGCTGCGCCCAGTGAACGACGACTGTTCATCTGCCTTGCCTGCTTTCGCAGGCATGCAAGCTCACCAGCCTTTCGATGCAATGAGGAGAATAACAATGCATAACGAATCAGCTGTTCAATCGCTTACCGACGTGATGGCAAAGTTTACTGCCTACATTGGCAAGCGCCTGCCAACGGACGTCAAGGAAAAGACTGCCAAGCTGCGTGCCGCAGAAACCAATTCGCTGGCCATCGAGATCTACGATTCCATGGCCGAAAACCAGGACTACGCAGACAAGCTCGACCGTCCAAGCTGTCAGGACACCGGAGTGATCCAGTACTTTATCTCAGCTGGTGCCCGCTTCCCGCTGCTCGGTGAGCTGGAGGAAATCCTGCAGAACGCCACTCTGGAGGCGACAAAGAAGGGACCGCTGCGCCACAACGCTGTGGAGACGTTCGACGAGAAAAACACCGGCACTAATACGGGCTCAAAGATTCCGTGGTTGGACTGGGAAATCATCCCTGACGCCGACTATGCACTGATTGATGTCTATATGGCCGGCGGCGGCTGCACCTTGCCAGGTTCGGCAAAGGTACTGATGCCTGGCCAGGGCTACGAGGGGGTGACCGAGTTCGTCTTCGACGTAATCACCTCGCGCGGTATCAACGCCTGTCCGCCGCTCCTGGTTGGTGTCGGCGTCTCCACCTCGGTGGAAACCGCCGCACGCTTGTCGAAACGAGCGATTCTGCGTCCGGTGGATTCCAGCCACCCGAACGCAAATGCAGCAATGATGGAGAAACTCCTTGAGGAGGGATTGAACGAAATCGGAATTGGTCCTCAGGGGCTGAGCGGTAACAGCAGCGTGATGGGTGTGAATATCGAGTCCTCGGCACGTCACCCGTCGACCATTGGCGTTGCTGTTTCCACCGGCTGCTGGGCTCATCGCCGCGGCAAGATTCGTATCAATGCCGATTTGTCCTACGACATCCTCTCCCATGAAGGAGTAGTACTGTGAAGAAGATTCTCTCTACCCCGATCAAAGATGAAGACCTGGCTTCCCTTAATGTCGGCGACATTGTCTACCTGACAGGCCAGTTGGTGACTTGCCGTGATGTGGCGCATCGCCGGCTGATCGAACTCAAGCGCGAACTACCGGTCGACCTGCGCGGCGGGGCGATCTTCCACGCAGGACCGATCGTGCGCAAGAAAGACGATGGCAGCTTTGAAATGGTCTCCATCGGGCCAACCACCAGCATGCGTATGGAGAAGTTTGAAAAGGAGTTCATCGAGCAGACCGGAGTCAAGATGATCATCGGCAAGGGCGGCATGGGCCCGGAAACTACTGCTGGCTGCCTGGAGAACAAGGCGGTGCATGCGGTGTTTCCCGGCGGCTGTGCAGTGCTCGCGGCCACCAAAGTTGAAGAGATTGAGCGCGCCGAATGGCAGGACTTGGGTATGCCGGAAACCCTGTGGGTAAACCGCGTGCGCGAGTTCGGCCCGCTGATCATTTCCATTGATACCAAGGGCAACAACCTGTTCGAGCAGAACAAGGTGCGCTTCAACGAGCGCAAGAGCGCCATTGTCGAGAAGATCAACAGCCAGGTTCGCTTCATCAAATAAACCTGCCAGGTGCCACGGCAGGGAGGCCGTGAGCGTCACCGGACGCCGTAGCGATGGCGTCCATTCTCCACCTTTGCAGCGATCAGGGCGGCCTACGCCAGTCTGGGCGAACCGCGCGGCATCTGCCGGGGCATGGCCTTACCGCATCACAACGGGTGAGCCGCTACACCCACCGTCATGATTACAGCGCCTGGGTGCAGCAAGACCTGAACTTCAGTGAATAAATCTGCGCTGTACCGGCATATCACCTTTGTTGTGGCCCGCATCCGTTCTTGTGTTCGCGCTACTACTCAGGCGCGGCGGCTACCTCCTGCTTGCTATCTCGAATTTCCCACGCCTTGTCACCTTTTGCGCGCCGATTTCAGCGAGCGCCCTTTGGGCTTGCCGTTGGTAAGCGCATTTGTCCTCCGGCATGGGCGTTACAGGTAGTCGCTTGCAATGGCAGTGGTAGTTCGCCTTGACTTTTCGATTGATAACTTTAGTTCAGTAAAGATTTGATTTTAAGGCGATCAATCTGTTTTGGCTCACTGCTTATACTCGGCCTGTCGCAGCATCGCGGTCATCCTCATCAATAACAATAAATGGAGCGCAGCATGAAGACTTACAACATCGCAGCCATTCCCGGCGATGGCATCGGCACTGAAGTGATTGCCGCCGGCTTGGAGGTTCTTGAGGGTCTGGCCAGACGCCTGGGTGGCTTCAGTTTCGAGGTCGTCCATTACCCCTGGGACTCGGAGTATTACCTCAAGCACGGCCATTACATCCCGGACGGCGGACTGGCCGAGATTAGAAAGGCTGATGCAATTTTCTTCGGCGCCGTCGGTAGTTTGAAAGTTGCCGACCATATCTCCCTCTGGGGCCTGCGCCTGCCGATCTGCCAAGGCTTCGATCAATACGCCAATGTGCGCCCGGCGCGTGTGTTGCCGGGGGTAAAAAGCCCGCTGAGCAATGGTCAGGCCATCGACTGGGTGATCGTGCGCGAAAACTCCGAAGGCGAGTACTCGGGCAGTGGCGGCCGAGTGCACCAGGGATTGCCTATTGAAGTCGCCACCGAGGTGTCTACTTTCACGCGCGTAGGTGTGGAACGTATCCACCGTTTCGCCTTCGAGTTGGCACGCAGCCGGCCTGCTAAGCACCTGACGCTGGTGACCAAATCCAATGCCCAACGCCATGGCATGGTGCTGTGGGACGAAGTGTTCGCCGAAGTGGCCAGGGACTATCCGGATGTGCACACCAACCGCGAATTGGTCGACGCGGTAACCACCACCATGGTGCTTAAACCCGAAAAGCTCGATGTCATCGTCGCGACCAACCTGCATGCCGACATTCTTTCGGATCTGGCTGCGGCTCTGTCAGGCAGTCTGGGAATCGCACCGACAGCCAACCTGAATCCAGATCGCAGCTTCCCATCTATGTTCGAGCCAATTCACGGCTCGGCCTTCGATATCACCGGCAAAGGTATCGCCAACCCAATCGCGACCTTCTGGACCGCGGCGATGATGCTTGAACATCTCGGCGAGAAAAAAGCCAGTGAGCATCTAATGCGTGCCATCGAAGTCGTCACTGCCAGCGGCCTGCATACACCTGATTTAGGGGGTACGGCTACGACTCGACAGGTTACTGACGCGGTGCTTGAGGTTATCGCGCGCTAAATAGCCTGGGCCGAGTGCCGACCTACGGCTCGCACCGCAGCCGTTACTGGTGATTCACCGCTTTGCCTGGAGCCCGGATGCTCCAGCAGGCATCCATTACAAAAATAAGCATATGGAGCCTCCTCGCATGAGGAGGGAAACCGAATGAGCCCAATCGAAATCACTCTGTTTCTACTGCTGTTCGCGACCGTCATGTTTGTCTGGGAACGAATTCCTCTTGCTCTAACCTCCGTCATTGTTTGCCTGGCGCTGGTATTGACCGGTGTGCTCGATGCAAAGTCAGCATTCAATGGTTTCATCAACACCAACGTGATCCTTTTCGTAGGCATGTTCATCGTTGGTGGCGCCCTGTTTGAGACGGGTATGGCAAACCGCATTGGTGGCCTGGTGACACGCTTCGCCAAGACTGAGCGGCAACTGATCGTAGCGATCATGGTCATCGTCGGGTTGCTCTCTGGTGTACTGTCCAATACCGGCACCGCAGCCATTCTGATTCCGGTGGTCATAGGCATTGCCGCGAAATCCGGGTTCTCTCGCTCGCGATTGCTGATGCCGCTGGTATTTGCGGCAGCCATGGGCGGCAATCTCTCCTTGATCGGTGCACCGGGAAACCTGATTGCGCAGAGCGCTTTGCAGAACGTCGGCTTGGAATTCGGTTTCTTTGAATACGCCAAGGTCGGGCTACCGTTGTTGGTAGGCGGTATCGTCTACTTCGCCTGCTTCGGCCATCGCCTGCTGCCAGCCGGTTCCTCGAAAGCCGTAACCGGTGCAGCAGAGGCGACTCATGATTTCAGCCTGGTGCCGAAATGGAAGCAAATCACCTCGTTGGCGGTAATGATCGCGACCATCCTCGGTATGGTATTTGAGAGTGTTATCGGTGTACCGCTACATATCACCGCCTGCGTGGGTGCAGCGTTTTTGGTGCTGGTCGGTGTGCTGACCGAGAAGCAGGCTTACCAATCCATTGATACGCAAACTATTTTCATCTTCGGCGGTACCCTGGCTCTCGCCAGCGCGCTGGAACAGACCGGGGCCGGTGCGACAGTCGCGTCTTCGATCATGGCGTTGCTCGGCGCAGAGCCGTCACCTGTGCTGTTGCTGGTGGTGATCTTCTTCATCTCCTGCACGCTCACCAATTTCATGTCCAATACCGCCACAACGGCGCTGCTGGTACCGATTGGCATGTCGATCGCGGCCAATCTCGGTGCAGATCCCCGCGCGGTGCTGATGGCTATCGTGATCGGCGGTTCCTGTGCCTACGCCACCCCAATCGGGATGCCAGCGAACCTCATGGTGCTGTCGGCTGGAGGTTATAAGTTTGCCGATTACATCAAGTGCGGCTTGCCGTTGATCCTGGTGGCCGGTGCGATTGCGATCCCTCTGTTACTGCTGTTCTTTCCTTTCTTCCCCTCGTGATTGGCTAACAGCGAGGCGCATGGCAGCTAACTAAAGCCAGGAGGCTCAGGCGAGCACGGAGGCTCGCTGGTATTGGAGAAACGCATGAAAATCGTCATCGCACCTGATGCGTTCAAAAACAGCTTGAGTGCAACCGAAGTTGCCGATGCGATTGAAGCGGGATTGGAGGAGGTTTTCCCCGAAGCGGAACTGATCAAGTGCCCAATGGCCGATGGCGGCGAAGGTATGCTGGATACCATTCTGGCCGTAGTGAGAGGCGAACGGTGTAGCAGCCTGGTTACTGGCCCGCTTGGCGACATCGTCGAGGCGAGCTGGGCTTGGCTCCCCGGAACGCATACCGCAATTATCGAGGTGGTTGAGGCCAGTGGAGTGCAATTGGCACCTGTTGCACGGCGTAATGCCTGTCTCGGCAGCAGTCGCGGCACTGGCGAGTTGATCCTCGAGGCTCTGGATATTGGTGCCCGACGTATCGTACTCATCCTGGGCGGCAGCGCGACCAACGATGCAGGCTCTGGCATGCTGGAGGCGCTCGGTGCACGCTTTTTGGATTCAGAGCTGTGGCCACTACCGCCGGGAGGGCAAGTCTTGGCGGCCTTGAACCGAATTGACCTGAGTAGCCTGGATCCCCGTCTTTCAGATGTGCGCTTCGAGGTGATGGTCGACGTCGACAGCCCGCTCTGTGGTCCCAATGGTGCTGCGTACACTTTTGCCAAACAAAAGGTGGCGACTCGTGCCGAGGTCGCCAGGCTGGATCGCGCGCTGGGTCACTTTGCAGACTGTTGCCGGGCTTTGTTCGGGAAAGATCATCGTGACGACCCAGGCAGTGGTGCAGCGGGTGGTATTGGGTTCGCTACCCGTATGTTTTTCTATGCAGAATTTCGCCCGGGTATCGAGATTGTTGCCGAGCTGGCTCAACTCTCACAACATATACAGATGGCAGACGTGGTGATCACTGGGCAAGGGTATTGCGACCCACAGATCCTACGAGGCAAAACCCTCTAGGGCGTCACACGCGTGGTGCGCCAGTATCAAGTGCCGGTAATTGCGCTGACGGGCACGTTGGAAGGCGGATACGCCGATCTCTACTCACATGCTGTAACTCGTTGGCCTCTGATCCTATGAGCCTGACTGATGCCTGCCAGCAGGCTCCAGAACTTTTACAGGCTTTAGCACGGGATGTAGGTAGGTTCCCTAGTGCGTAATGCTGTTCACTTAAGAAACGGTCAAACTCGATCAGTCCCCTCGCCCCACCAGGGAGAGGATTAGGGTGGGCCGCGTTCGGCGAGGGGGAAACTGACAGTTTTGCGGTGTTTCCAGCCCTCTCCCCCATAGGCGTGCCCCAATGAATGGGAGAGGGGAATCAAACGTGTGCAACCTTAAGTGAACAGCATTGCGCCTAGTGCGGGCTTCTTGTTTCATGCGGTGCCATCCAGTCTCATCCAAGCGCTTGTCTTCTGAGTACCTCTGCGAATGCCTTCAGACCCTTTAATCATCCATGGGCGCGGCCGCACTTAAGACAATCTCACCTGGGGATTTTCTCGTGAGGTTCATCTAACCTCACTGCATATATCTACCAGTAGTAGAGCGTCTGAATGCGAAATACTTCGAGCCAGCAGAAAACGGATGCAGATCTACTGGAGCAGGCCGAACGCCTCAAAAGCATCATCGATGGAACCAACATCGGTACATGGGAGTGGAACGTTCAGACGGGTGAAACCACTTTCAATGAGCGTTGGGCTGAGATCATCGGTTACCGCCTGGAGGAGCTGTCTCCCGTCGACATCAATACCTGGCTCAACCACGCTCACCCCGATGATCTTGCTGAGTCAGGTCATCGTCTGGAACGCCACTTCCGGGGGGAAACCCCCTTTTATGACTATCAGTGCCGTATGCGCCACAAGTCGGGGCGCTCTGTTTGGGTGCATGATCGCGGGCGGGTGGTGAGCTGGACCGATGACGGTAAGCCTTTGATGATGTGTGGCACCCATACCGACATCACCGAGATGCGTGAGCAGCAGGAAGAGGCCCACCGCACCAGTGCTCAACTGCAGGCGATTCTCGATTCGGCTACCGGCGTTAGTGTGATTGCCACCACTCCTGATGGACTGATCACTCTGTTCAACCGCGGAGCACAGCGCCTGCTGGGTTATACGGCTGAGGAAATGGTTGGTATCCAGACTCCAGCGTTAATTCACCTGAGCGATGAGGTTGAGCAACGCGGGCGCGAGCTGTCACAGCGATTAGGTCGCGAGATCAGTGGCTTCGAAGTGTTCGTCCATCTGGCCCGGCAGGGAGAACCTGAAACGCGACAGTGGACTTACGTTCACAAGGATGGAACTCAGCGCAGGGTGAACCTGACGGTGAGTGCCATATTCGACAGGCAGGGCCTGCTGTCCGGTTTTTTAGGCACTGCCAGTGATATATCCGCACTGCAGTCCACCACCAGAGCGTTGCAGGAGAGCGAAAACCGTTTTCGGGGACTTGTTGCCAACCTGCCAGGTGTTGTCTATCGCTGCGAGAACGATGCCAACTGGACCATGCGTTATATGAGTGATGAAGTCGCTTGCCTGACTGGCTATCCGGCCAGTGACTTCATTGATAACCGTGTACGGAGCTTTTCCAGTGTTGTGCACCCTGATGATCTGTACATCACTCACCAGTCTGTCGCGGCCATTGAGCGGCATGAACAGTTTGAGCTTACCTACCGGCTCCGGCATGTCGATGGTCATTGCGTCTGGGTGAGAGAGCGAGGCCGAGGGGAGTATGACGCCAACGGTGAGCTGCTCTGGATATCCGGTTTTATCTGGGACATCAGCGACCGCAAGGCTGCCGAGGACGCGCTAAGTGTCAGTGAGCGGCGCTTCAATGGCGCATTTACGACTGCTCCTCAGGGCATGGCGATCGTTGATCTTGACGGGCGGTGGCTCGAGGTCAATGGCGCAATCTGTCGCATGCTGGGTTACAGCCGGGAAGAGTTACTGCAACTCGACTTTCAGCACATAACTCACCCCGATGACCTGGCCAAGGATTTGGCGCTACTGCAACAACTCCTGGATGGCGTTATCGCCGACTACCAACTGCAGAAACGATACATCGACAAGCGCGGCCGTGTACTGCGCATTCTGCTCAGTGTCTCGTTGGTACGTGATGCTCAGGGTTTGCCCCTGCACTTCGTTTCGCAGATTCAGGACATTACGGAACGCTTCGAGGCCGAGATGCGTCTGCGTGAGCGTGAAGAGTATCTCAGCACTCTGCTGGACAACGTCATCGACGCTATCGTGACCATCGACGAGACCGGACTGATTGAGACATTCAACCCGGCGGCTGAAAGGCTTTTCGGTTACACGAAGGCAGGTGCTGTAGGTCAGAGCTTTAAGATGCTGATGCCCGAGCGCTACCGAGAGCAGTATGACGATCTTTTGATCGCTTACCGAGAGAGTGGCGTTCCCGTGCTACTGACTAAAGGTATGGAACTACTCGCGAAGCGAAGCAATAGTGATCTGTTCACCATGGAGCTGGCCGTATCGCAGATCATGCTTCAGGGGCAGCGCCGTTTTATTGCCGTCATCCGCGACATCACCGAGCGCAAGCGCATCGAGCAGATGAAGAACGAGTTTGTTTCCACTGTTAGTCACGAACTGCGCACACCGCTCACCTCAATTGCCGGAGCTCTCGGTCTGATCAATGGCGGGGCCCTGGGCGAGGTACCTGTGTCTATGGGGGAAATGTTGCGAATCGCCCAGAGCAACAGTCAGCGCCTGGCAGATCTGATCAATGACCTGTTGGACATGGACAAGCTGGTGGCCGGAAAGATGACCTTTGATCTGCAGGCGCTGCCACTCTGGCCGCTGCTGGAGGCGGCCAAGGAGCAGAACCAGCCCTATGCCACTCAGTATTCGGTTGCGCTTGAGCTGAAGCTGCCGCAGTTGGATGTCAGGGTGCGTGTTGACAGGCAGCGCTTTGCGCAGATCATGTCCAATCTGCTCTCCAATGCTGCCAAGTTCTCTCTTCCGGGCGCCAATGTTGAGATCTCTGCAGATTCGGCCGAGACGCGGGTGCGCATCAGCGTGCGTGACTTTGGCGTGGGGATCCCTGATGCCTTCCGCTCGCGCATATTCGGTAAGTTTTCACAGGCTGATGCCACGGATACCCGGCAGAAAGGTGGTACAGGTCTTGGGCTGGCAATCACCCGGGAGTTGATTGAGCGAATGGGCGGGCAGATCGGCTTTGAGTCCGTCGAGGGGCAGGGCACCACCTTCTGGGTAGAGTTGCCAATTGTCAATGAGGTGGTCAGTGTATGACGAAGCGCAAGTCCCGGCGATATCCTCCCACACCGTCCAATGAGAGCCATCGCCTTGCCGCCCTGCTCCGATTTGAACTGCTGGATACGCCTGCAGAGGCGATGTTCGACAATATCACCGCATTGGCTGCGCAGCTTTGCGAAACCCCGATTGCGCTCATCTCGCTGATCGATGCCGAGCGTCAGTGGTTCAAGAGTCGACAGGGACTGGACGCCAGTGAGACACCACGAGAACTGGCGTTCTGCGCATATGCCATCAACGGCGAGAGCCTGTTTGAAGTGGAAAATGCCTTGCTGGACCCGCGCTTCAGGGATAACCCGCTGGTGACCGGCGCCCCGGATATTCGCTTCTATGCGGGTATGCCGCTGGCTGACAGCGAAGGCCATAATCTGGGTACTCTGTGCGTGATCGACCGTCAGCCACGTCAACTCAATGTTCAACAGAAGGGTGCCCTCAAACTGCTCGCGCAGCAGGCCATCAACCTGTTCGAGCTGCGCTTGCAGGCGCGTCAGCAGCAGGAGCAGGCGGCGCTGCACAAAGCGATTCTGAGCAGCGTGGGAACTACGGTACTGATTACCGACATGGAGGGCGTGATCCGCCAGGTCAGTCCCGGGGTACTGCCTTTATTGGGCTATGAGGTGGATGACCTGATCGGTCAAAGTCTCTGGCGCCTGCTACCGGGTGAGGATCGTCAGCTACAACCTGACCACGCCAGGGCTTCAACCAACTGCGGCCCTGAACAGGCGAGTCAGCGTGAGACGAGTGCGCGACACTGCAAGGGACAGCGCGTTCCCGTACTGTTCAGCCAGACGCCGGTTGCCATGGATGGCAGTCAGCCAATGGGCTATCTATGCATCCTCAATGACCTGAGCTACCGCGAGGAAGCCCTGCAGCGTCTGCAGCATATCGCCGAACAACTTCCCGGTGTGGTCTACCAATTTCAGCTACATTCCGACGGGCGCAGTTGTTTTCCCTACGCCAGCGAGGGACTGAGGGATGTTTATGGACTGGAGCCCGAGGACGTGCAAAAAGATGCAAGCCTCGCTTTCGCGCGCATCCACCCGGATGATCTTGCCACTGTGACTGCCAGTATTCAGGCATCAGCTAAAAACTTGAGCGTCTGGCATCAGGAGTATCGTTTTCTACACCCCACGAAGGGGGTCATCTGGCTGGAAGGTCGGGCTGCGCCCCAGCAGCGTGCCGATGACAGTATTCTCTGGCATGGATTTATCAGTGATATCACCCAGCGAAAACATCTGGAACAGATGAAGAGCGAGTTTGTCTCGACCGTCAGCCATGAGCTGCGCACCCCGCTTACCTCCATTGCGGGCTCGCTGGCTTTGATCAACGGTGAGGCGTTGGGTCCCGTACCAGATGCAATGCGAGAGATGCTGCTAATTGCCCAGAGCAATTCTCAGCGTCTGCGCCAGCTGATTGATGATCTGCTGGATATGGAAAAGTTGCTCGCAGGCAAGATCAACTTTTCCCCCCAGCGGCTGGATCTCGACAGTTTTCTCAGCGAGTGTGTCTCTAGCCATCAAGGGTTCGCCCGACAGCATGATGTTCAGATTGACTATGCAGGAGGGGCAGCAACTTCTGTCATGGCAGATCCCTTGCGTTTGCAGCAGGTGCTGAGCAATCTGCTGTCCAATGCGCTCAAGTTTTCCCCTGCGGGTAGTCAGGTCCTTTTATCTGCACAAGCGCTTGGCCGGAAAGTCAGAATTTCGGTCGCCGATCAGGGGCCGGGTGTTCCTGCAGATTTTGTTGATCGTCTTTTTGAAAAGTTCTCGCAAGCCGACGCCACTGACCGCCGACAGAAAGGTGGCACAGGGTTGGGGCTTGCCATCAGCAAGGGGCTGATGGAGCGCATGGGGGGCGCCATCGGCTTCTATCCACGGCCCGAAGGTGGCGCTGTTTTTTGGATTGATTTACCCGCTCTACTTCAGGATGAAACGCTATGACAATGCTGGAACATACCTTGGCCAAGGTGCCAAGGTTCATGCCTCTTTTGGTTCTTTTGTGCGGCGTTTTGGGCACGCTAGGGGCATGGTTCGCACTGAGTACCGCCCAAAAGCAGGCGGCAAATCAAGAGTTTCAGCAGTTAGGTAACGAGGTACTTGAGGCGATCCGGAAACGGATGAGCAATCATCGCCAAATCCTGCTGGGAGCGGCTGGCCTGTTTGAAGCCAGCGCCGACGTGAGTCGGGACGACTGGCGGCGTTACGTGAAGCTCCTGGATCTGGATGTCAATTACCCCGGAATTCTCGGGCTGGGTTTCAGCCAGGTTGTGCGGCCGGAGCAGTTACAGGCATTCGAAGAGAGCGTGCGCCAGCAGGGCTTTGCTGAGTTCGCCATCAAACCTGCAGGCAAGCGTGAGCTGTATACATCGATCATCTATCTGGAGCCATTTACCGGACGAAACCGAGTAGCTTTTGGCTTTGATATGTTTTCCGAGCCTACGCGGCGAGCAGCCATGAGCAGGGCTGCTGAAACCGGTCTTGCCCAACTGAGCGGCAAAGTTACGCTTCTCCAGGAGAATGACGGGCCTGCGCAAGCGGGCTTGCTGATGTACGTCCCCGTTTATCAGGTCGGGGCATCGCTAAACTCACCTGTGGAGCGCTGGGGGGCCTTACGTGGTTTTGTATATAGCCCCTATCGCGTGACCGATCTGATGCACGCCATTCTCGATGGAAGGAATTTGCAGGTCGACTTCGCCCTCTACACCGGTGAGATTGATTCTCCGCAGCAGAGAATTTTCATCAGTCACTCGCGACTTGAGCAGGCTGATAAGCCTTTACGCGTGGAGCAGGTTGAGCTTTTTGGCCAGCCATTTAATGTACGTTTCTATACACAACCTGGCTTCTACGAAAAGTTTCAGCAAGGCCAGGCGCTGGTGCTGGTTTTGGGCGGTGTGATCAGCCTGCTGCTGTTTTTTTTGACACAGGTGCTCGCCAATAGCCAGCAGCGAGCCATTGCCTTGGCCAGCGACATGACGTCACAGCTCAGTCAAAGCGAGGCAAGGCTCCAGCGCGTATTACAGGGGGGGCATGATGGCTGGTGGGACCAGGACTTCAAGTCAGGTCATTTCTTTGCCTCGAGTCAAATCTGGCAGATGCTGGGCTATCCGGAGCAGGGGCCACAGACACCCTTCAATGACCTTGAACAACTGGTTCACCCTGACGATGTAGCGGCCCTTCGTGCTCAGCTTGTAGCACCCAAGGGAGTCGCAGAGCATTACCTCAATCATGAGTGCCGCTTGATAAGGCAGGATGGACAGGCGATGCCCGTACTGCTGCGAGCGTTGATTCAATGCTCGCCGGACGGGCATATGCTCAGCGCGAGCGGCACTGCAATGGATCTCACCGAGCAGAAGCGTATCGAGCAACTCAAGAATGATTTTGTTTCAACGGTCAGTCATGAGCTGCGTACACCTTTGACCTCGATTTCAGGCTCCCTGGGTTTGGTCAACGGTGGTGCTCTTGGCGCGGTACCCGACAGCATGCGCGCCATGCTGGAGATCGCCCAGCAGAACAGTCAGCGCCTGTGCCACCTGATTAATGATCTTCTCGACATGGACAAACTGGCTGCCGGGAAGCTCAGTTTCGAGTTCACCAGCCTTGATTTGGGCCAACAACTCAATGAGGCTCTGCTTGGCAATGCCTCCTACGCCGAGCAGCATCAGGTGCAGCTGGCGCTTGATCCCCTGCATCCTGTCAAGGTGCGTGCCGATGCGTTGCGGTTGCAACAGGTACTCGCCAACTACCTGTCCAACGCCATCAAGTTTTCTCCTGCCGGCACAACAGTGCGGGTGCACAGCACACTTCGAGATGGGCGTGTCAGAGTAAGCGTCACCGACCATGGGCGTGGCATTCCCGAGCATTTTCACGCGCATATTTTCCAGAAATTTTCCCAGGCAGACAGCAGTGATCAGCGGCAAAAGGGTGGCAGCGGACTTGGCCTGGCAATTACCAAGGAGCTTATCGAGCGCATGGGGGGGCAGGTGGGTTTCGACTCTGAAGAGGGCCAGGGCAGCACGTTTTGGTTCGAGCTGCCGGTGCTGGCCGAGAGTCCTTCATTACTTGATAAGCAGCGCCCCACAGTGCTGGTAGTAGAAGATGAGCCGGATGTCGCCCGGCTGCTTCAGCTAATGCTTGAGGGCGGTGGCTATCAGGTTGCATTGGCCGCAAACCTTGCTGAAGCGCGCTATACCCTGGCCAAGTACGATATAGCTGCCGTGACTTTGGATTTACGTCTACCTGACGGCCACGGTTTTGAGATCCTGTTGGAGGTTCAGCGTCTACTGCGCAAAAAGGACTTGCCGGTTATTGTTATCTCCGCCGCAGCTGACCAGGGACAGCTCAATCTCCAGGGGGGGATGCACATCGTTGACTGGCTGGATAAACCTATTGATCCGCAGCGACTGTTGATTGGTCTGCGACGTGCACTCGGCAACCCGAGAAATAAGTCCCGCATTCTGCATGTCGAGGATGATCCTGATCTTCGGGCTGTTGTGGCCGAACAGGCCAGAAATCTGGCTGAGTGTGAGGGTGTAGGTAACCTTATGGAGGCCCGGCAGCAGTTAGCCAATGACTCCTGGGATCTGGTGCTGCTCGATTTGCACCTGCCAGACGGTGATGGCTTCGCTCTGATTGAGGAGATCCATCAAACCCACCCCGGGCTACCGATAGTGGTACTGTCTTCGACAGAGCTCTCAACGGAACAGCTTAGCCTTGTCGAGGCGGCATTGGCCAAGTCCCGAACAGAGCCACAGGCATTTCTCGATGTGCTCGCTCGCTTACTACCGAGACAGGGGGAAAACCATGCGTGAGTTAAGGCGCATATTGCATGTGGAGGACGATCCCTCCATTCAGGCTGTTGCTAAAGTCGCCCTGGAGGCTGTTGGCGGATTTGAGGTGCTGAGTTGCAGCAGTGGTCAGGACGCCATCGACCAGGTGTTGGATTTTGCGCCGGACTTCATTCTGCTGGATGTCATGATGCCCGGAATGGATGGTCCGCAGACGCTTGAGCAATTAGTAAAACTGGTGGATATCAAGGTCATTCCGGTTGCGTTTATGACTGCCAAGGTACAGCCTCCGGAAGTCGAGCATTACCTAAGCCTCGGAGCACGAGATGTAATCATAAAACCTTTCGATCCGATGCAGTTGGCGAGTCAGATTCGCACTATTTGGAGTCGCTCCCATGGATAGGCAGAAGCAATTGGCTGAACTCCAAGCCCAGATGCGATTACTGGGCGAGCAGTTCGCCAAACGGCTCAAGGAAGAACTACCGCAACTGGCAGATAGAGCGCGGCAATTGGAGCGCTCATCAGATCCAGCTGAACAGCTTGAGCACCTGCAGGAACTGCGCAACCAGCTGCATAAGCTGGCGGGGAGTGCCGGTACCTTCGGGTTCAAGGAGCTGGGCGATCAAGCTCGCTCGCTTGAGCAGCAGTCGC
The DNA here is from genome assembly GCA_964543555.1 of uncultured Pseudomonas sp. Taxonomy (GTDB): domain Bacteria; phylum Pseudomonadota; class Gammaproteobacteria; order Pseudomonadales; family Pseudomonadaceae; genus Aquipseudomonas. Next base: position 16,368 of record CAZIZA010000008.1, on the reverse strand, counting down.
AACAATGGCTCAGTAGCCTGGAGCTGCAGCGTAAAGGGTTTGAAACATTCATTGATGACATCCAGATGTTGGCAGGTAGCTCGGATCTTGCTACCGCGATGACTATGGCTCCTGGCGCTGTTGAGTTACCCCGCAACAGCGCCACAAAAGCGGATTGCCATCTCATCTACATTCTCGAGGACGAGGAAAGTGTCGGTGAGAGTGTCTGTCGAACGCTTTCGACGTTCGGTTATCAAGCCCGCCACTTTGTCAGCACTGCCGAACTTGATGAGGCGATTGCTCGACAGAGTCCGGACGCTTTAATTGTCGATGTCAATCTTGGCAATGCTCAGCAGAGCGGTCTGGAGTATGCGTCTTCACTGCTTGCTCGTCTCCCGGTGGTGCCGCCGTTCCTGGTGTTGACGACGCAGAATGACTTCGAGACTCAGCTACAGGCGGCACGCCTTGGTGCCGTCGGCTTTTTCAGCAAGCCTGTTGATGTGGCCAAGCTTGAGAATCGCCTTGAGCGATGTTTCGCCCAGCAGGGTGGAGCACCCTACCGCGTATTGATCATCGATGATGACTATGAGTTGGCCAGTCACTATCGTTTGGTGCTGAGCAGCGCAAATATGCTGGTTGAGGTGATCAATGAGCCAAACCGGATACTTGAGACGATTGCTCGATTCAACCCTGAGGTGCTGCTGCTGGATGTGAACATGCCCGGCTGCTCGGGACCCGAACTTGCTCAGATGATTCGCTTCAACGATGACTGGATCAGAATACCCATCATCTATCTTTCGGCTGAAACCGATATCGGCTTGCAGATGAATGCCTTGCTCAAGGCGGGTGATGACTTCATCACCAAGCCCATAGGCGACAAGAGTCTGGTCACTACGGTTTTTGCCAGGGCGCAAAGGGCGAGGTTACTCAGTAATGCGTTGTCGCGAGACAGCCTGACGGGTCTGCTTAAACACGCGGATATCAAGGAGCAGGTTGCAGTCGAGAAGGAGCGCGCATTGCGCACAGGTAAGCCTGTAAGCGTTGTGATGCTCGATATCGACCATTTCAAGAAGGTCAACGACTTACACGGCCACGCGGTTGGGGACAACGTGATACGGGCACTTGCCAACCTGCTCAGACAGCGACTGCGCAGAGTCGATGCAATTGGTCGTTACGGTGGCGAAGAGTTCCTGGCAGTGCTGCCCGAGTGCCGTGGTACTCAAGCAGTGCAGATCCTGGACGAAATTCGTCAGCAGTTCTCGCGGATAAGCTTCTCCAGCGGGATTGGCGATTTCAATGTCAGCCTCAGTGCAGGCATAGCGTCGTGTGTTGAACTAGAAGCCGATGCGCTTATCGATGCTGCAGACAAGGCTCTCTACGCTGCAAAAAATGCAGGCCGAAACACAGTGTGTTTGGCTGAGGCGTAAGTTCTAGCTCCCAGGATTAGGAACGGCCAGGGGCAGGCAGTCATGTGAGCATCTGGGGTATGTGCTTATCTCACTGAAGGCTCAAGGTTTGGAAAGGAACGCCAATGCGAGTAATGGTTGTAGATGACGATCCTTGGCTGGCAGGTTTGCTCAAACAGCTGGTGTTGAGTAGACGTCCTGGCGCACAAGTTGACTGTTACGGAGATGCCAAAAGCGCTTATGCCGGGTGGCAGAGCCATAACTATCAACTGGTAATAGCCGACTGGAACCTTCCCGGAGACTCCGGCCTGGCGCTGTTGCAGTTGATTCGAAAGCAGGATAAGGGCACGCCGCTGGTCATGATCACGGGTCGTGCTGATCGTGAAAGCGTTCTGGCAATCAGGCCGCTGGCAATTAGTGCCTACATCACCAAACCCTTCGACGTGCCAAAAGTGCTTGAGTGCCTGGAGAGCCTGCTGCCGGCGGGTGATACGACTGTGGATCGTGAACTGTTTCCTGAGGGGCTGAAGACGTTTTTGGCTGGTCGGTCCGTCGAGGAGCTGGATTTACCCTTGATGCTTAAGGTCAAGGATCGGTTGATGCTGGCCGCCCGAGGTACACCGTTGGATTTTCGAGAGCTGGCCGAGGAGTGGCAACACGACCCCGCCCTCAGTGCTTATCTGATTGCTGCAGCCAATAGTCCAGCTTATCTCGTAGGGGAACAGCGCTGTACCAGCTTGATAGATGCATTTAAGCGCTTGGGCGGGCGCACCAGCCTCAATCTGGCAATTGCTCTGGCATTGCGGCATGCCGGCGGTTGTGTAAATCCACTGCTCTCTGTTTTCATGCAGGAGCATTTGGATGCCTCGGAACGACTGGCTGAAAGGGTCGTGCAATTAGCCCGGCAGTCTGGTGTAGAGCATGGCGCCCTGCAGACAGCGGCAATACTGCATCGACTTGGCGAATTATGTGTCTTGCAGCAAACGCACATATGGATGGAGCGAGGCAATCCTATGGACGACGGTGCAGTCATTCAGGCATGCGATGACTATGCCAAGTCATTTGCGATCGCGCTTAAGGCGCATTGGGGAATGCCAATAACATTGCGTGAGCTGATTGGTGCGGCTTATACGTTACCGCAGTTTCAGGTTCGTCGTGACCAGGTGCTTATGCGTTTGGCGGCTGCCATGAACAATAACGAACCTGAGCATGCGATGGAGAGCCTGAAACGCCTTGCGGGCATAACTTGAGGTGGAGTATTAATCTCTGACCATGTCCCGGATGGGAGCTGCTCATGCGCATGCGTTCGCTCGTGTTGATCCTGGCTTCAGCATTGGCTGCTTCGGCGTTGGCCGATCAGTCGCAGACCATTCGTGTCATTCCCAAGAGCTATGTCAGCCCGGGCGCCAGTGGCAGTGTTTCGGGTTCGTCGAGTTATCAGCAGCACAACCTTTATGGCGGACAGCGTCTGCCGCAGGGCGCTGTGCGTCAGGAGAGCCGCTATGGCAGCCAGTCTGTCGAGTCGCGCGGCGGGATTCGACAGTCCATCGAGTATCCGGGCGGGTTGATCATCGAACGACAGCCAGGCAGTGGCAGTTATCAGCAACAGCGCAGCCGCTGACCGGCTATCAGGGCGCAGCAGCCAGGGTTGCACTGTCGGCGATCACGGCGCGGTTACGTCCTTCGCTCTTGGCTCGGTAGAGGCATTCATCGGCACGTTGCAGCCAGCTTTCCCAGTGCTCGCCGTCATGCAGAATGGCGCCGCCGATGGAAACGGTCACCGCGCCACCTGGGCTCTCCAGTTCACTGGCGACTTTGCCCAGCAGGTGCCGTGCGGTGGTGCGTAGACCTTCAATGTCGGTGTTGGGCAATAGCAGCAGGAATTCTTCACCGCCGAAGCGAAACAGGCGGTCTTCTCTGCGCGAGCAGCGCGTGATCAGCTCGACGAAGGCCACCAGCACCTGGTCGCCGACATGATGGCCAAAGCGGTCGTTGACCTGTTTGAAGTGATCCAGGTCCATCACCAGCAGTCCGTAGCTGTCACTGTGACGGCGGTGGCTGGCCATGGCGATCTTCAGCTCTTCGTTCATGGCCCTGCGGTTGCGGGCGCCGGTGAGCGGATCATGCAGAACCATCTCCTGCAGGCGGTCGCGCTGGTTGCGCGTGCGAAAGGCAAAAATAAAGCTGAGCACGCTTGCCATCGAGCAGGTGACCAGGAACGACACCATCTGGTAATGGCTTTCGAACACGCTGCCGGGTATCAGCAGGGCATGGCTGGTCAGGCTGCTCAGGACCAGCGAACTGGCGAGCAAAGCTTTGCCAGGGGTGACCATGAAGAAGTTGAACAGGATCAGCGGATAGATCCAGAACAGACCATTGACCCCCAGGTTGATGACAATCAGTGTGGCGGCGCTGGAGAACACGGCAGCCAGGAAGATGCCCGGTTTGACCGTATCTCGGGTCAGCCAGGCGTAGTGCACGGCGAATAGTGTGGACAGGACGATGATGCTGTCGGCGATGCCGACCAGGTAATTGCCTTCCAACAGACGGTAGACGGCATAGGGGGAAATGCCGATGACGCCGAACAGGCCCATGAGGGTGATGATCGACAGCTGGAAGTCATTGCGCAGGCGCTTGAGCAGGCGAGCGGTCTGTGTAGGCATGGCATTACTTTTCGTTGTTATGACGCAAGCATGCAGAGCTTAGAGTGCTTATTGCAAGGCCATTCTTGAACAAACGGCCAGCATTTGCAGCTGGTCAGATCGCTCAGTGTGCGCGCAGTGCCAGCAAGGCTTTCGTGCGTTGGTAGCGTGTCAGGCGTTGTTGCAGTTCAGCGGGTAACTGCGTGCAGGGATGAAATCCCTGGCGTTGGTAGAAGGTGCTGAGATCCGGATGGCAGAACAGCCAGAGCGGCTGAGGATGATGAGCCTTCAGGACGTTTGCCAGGAGGCAGTTGGCCAGTCCCTGGCGGCGCTGCGCCGGTGCCACGAACAGGCCGGTCAGCCACTGGCCGCTGGCAACCGGGCGCAGGCACAGTGCAGCGATGATTTCGCTGCCTTGTTGTGCGACCCAGAGTTCATCACCGGCCTGGCTGCGCATGGACGAGCGATGCTGGCGGTAGAACTTGTCCACCAGGGGGCGCAAAGCACTGGGCAGTTGGCGGTAGGCAGGCATGCTCAGGGTCATGCAGGGCACACGGTCAGCGTGCCCTGAGTTTCCCGCTACTGCAGATGGCGCTTCAGCTCGGCGACATGCTCCGGACCAATACCACAGCAGCCACCCAGCATGCTGGCGCCGCGCTGGCGCCAGTCCCTGGCCCAGGCCAGATAACCGGGTGGATCGAGATCTTCGCGCAGCTCATCCAGGCCATCGTTGGCTTTGGCGTCCTTGGGTTGCGGGGGGAAGGCATTGGCGTAGGCGCCGAGGGTGACCTCTACGCCCAGGCGGGCGAAGGTGTCGCGAGCCACGTCGATGGCCGCACCAATGACTTCCGGCTGGCTGCAATTGAACAGCAGGTGCTGCACGCCGAGGCTGGCCATGACCTCGGCAGCTTCGCTCAGCGGCTCGCCGGAGCGCAGGCGCGGTGTGTCGTCGGCGCCATCGTCCTGCAGGGTGAAGGATACCCAGAACGGCTTGCCGTCCTGCGGCAGTAGCGCATGGGTGGCACGCACTTCGGCGATCGAGCTTTGTGTCTCGGCCAGCCACAGGTCGACATGCGGGGCCAGGCCTTGCAGCAGTGGCGTGAGCATTTCACTGACGCGCTGCGGCTGGAACAGATCCGGCCGGTAGGAGCCGAACAGCGGCGGCAGAGAGCCGGCTACACGTACCGGGTGAGCGCTGGCATCGGCTGCACTGCGCGCCAGACGACCTGCGGTGTCGGCCAGGCACTGGCCTTCGGCCGCGAAGCGCTGTTCTCCAATATGGAAGGGCACCACGGCATAACTGTTGCTGGTGATGACCTGTGCACCGGCCTCGATGAATGCCGTATGAGCGGCAATCACGGCCTCCGGTGCTTCGGTTAGCGCCAGAGCCGACCATTCCGGCTGGCGAAAGGGCGCGCCACGGCGCTGCAGCTCTCTACCCATGCCGCCGTCGAGAATTACCAAAGGCTTGTCGTGCATATGCGTTCCGCTTATATCAATATGAATAGAATTCACTTCTTGGATGCCGTTTATAACTATTTAATACGCCATCCTTTAGTCTCTCTATTGTTCAGGTATTTCAATGCGTTTGCCAACCTTGCTCGGTGCCAGCCTGCTGGCCGCCACCTTTACCACTCAAGCTTTCGCGGGCGCCATTCTCGATCGTGTGCAGTCGAAGCAGGAAATGGTCAACGTCCTGATGGAGAGCTACCCGCCGTTCTCCTTCCTCAATGAGCAGAATCAGCTCGATGGCTTCGATGTCGACGTGGCCAAGGCCGTGGCCGAGAAACTAGGGGTCAAGGTGCGTTTCGAAACGCCGTCCTGGGACGTGATCGCGGCGGGTCGCTGGAATGGCCGTTACGACATCTGCATCTGCTCGATGACGCCGAGCAAGGCGCGCGCCGAAGTGTTCGACTTCCCGGTTGAATACTATGCCTCGCCGGCGGTGATCGTGGTCAATGCCAAGGATGAGCGCATTCAATCGGCCAAGGATCTCAATGGTCTGAAAGTTGGCCTGACCAGCGCCTCCAGCTACGAGAGCTACCTGAACAAGAACCTGATCATCGAAGGCGATGAGTCGCGCAAGATCGAGTATCCGTTCGACTTCGTCCAGGTAGCCCCGTATGACACCGATAACGTCGCCTTCCAGGATCTGGCTCTGGGCGCGGGTGTACGCCTGGATGCCGTGCTGACCAACCTGGTGACTGCGCAGCCGCGTCTGCAGCAGGATGCCCGCTTCAAACTGGCCGGTGCGCCACTGTATGAAGAGCCGAACTCGGTGGCCATCGAGAAGGGTGATGCCGAGTGGAATGCCAAGGTGCGCGAGGTGTTCGCCGAGCTGAAGGCCGACGGCACTCTGACGCGCCTGTCGCAGAAGTGGATCGGTGCTGATATCAGTAAATGAGTGATCAGCACGTGACCCAAGGCCAGACCCGGAACGGGGCTGGCCTTGGCCTGTTCGGTTTTCGTTCGCGCCTGTACCTGACCTGGCTGGCGTTATTCGCCCTGTTCGTCGGCTTTTTCCTCAGTTTCGACCTGCAGTTCGCCATCATCGCGGAGAAGTTTCCGTATCTGGCCGGCTTCAAGCTCGGCCCGAATGGCTTCCTGCAGGGCGCAGCGCTGACGCTGTTCCTGTGTCTGTGCTCGATGGTGGTGTCGCTGCTTTTGGGCTTCGCGGCAGCCTTGGCGCGCCTGTCGAACAGCGCGGTGCTGGTTGGCGTTGCCAGCTTCTACACCTCGTTCTTTCGTGGCACGCCGTTGATGATCCAGATCCTGCTGATCTATCTCGGCCTGCCGCAGATCGGCCTGGTGCCCGGGGCGATCAGCGCCGGCATCATCGCCCTGTCGCTCAATTACGGCGCCTACCTCAGCGAAATCTTCCGTGCCGGCATCCTCGCCGTGCCTGCCGGACAGCGTGAGGCTGCCGTGGCGATGGGCATGCGGCCGGTGCAGATTTTTTTCTTCATCGTCCTGCCGCAGGCCATGCGAACCATCATCCCGCCTACGGCCAACCAGTTCATCTCGATGCTCAAGGACTCGTCCCTGATCTCGGTGATGGGGGTCTGGGAGGTGATGTTCCTCGCGCAGTCCTATGGCCGTTCCAGCTATCGCTATCTGGAGATGCTGACCACTGCTGCGGTGATTTACTGGGTGCTGTCGATCATCCTCGAACTGATCCAGGCGCGCCTGGAGCGGCGCTTCTCGCGCGGCTATCAGCGCTGACGCCAGCTCAGGCTGGCGTCAGTTGGCGGCGTTCTGCGCGGATTTCCGGCAGGTCGCTGCGGCGCAGATAGACGCGCAGCGGCTCGCTGAGATTGACCCGGTCATCGATACGCTGCTCCTGCAGCCAAGCCAGGCGCTGGCGATCCAGGCGCATCAAGCCGGCGTCATCGGCCTGCCAGACATATTCGCAGGTGGGTGTGATGGCCTCGGCCTGTACATCCAGGCCGAAGCTGTCCTCTGAAAAACGCAGCAGGTACTGGCCGGTCTTGGCGTTGAAACCGACGAAACCCTGCAACTGGTCAGCGGCCTGGCAGATCTGGGTGGACGTGATACTCATGGCAAACCTCGCGTTCGATGGGGTTTGCAGGCAAGGCGAAGGGTTCTGTTTATCGGCGCAGCCTAGTGGCTGTCGATAGCGCTTGTGTTGTCGTGGATCAAGAAACGGCCGCGAGCGGTTTCTGCAGTGGTGTGAGACGGCTCTACAGCCTGGCTGCCAGGGCGGGTAGCACCTGTTCGCGCAACAGCGGTGCCAGGTCACCGGGTAGGGGCTGAGCCATGTCGAGCCAGCGCAATTCTTCCAGTTCGGCGGCGGCTTGAACTGGGTGGGGCAGGGCGGCGCTGTAGATGTCGGCTTGTACCCAGGTGTCGGCCTCATTGGCGGCGGGAGCCTGAAACTGGCCAAGCGGTTGAAGGGCGTCTGGAGCCAGCTGCAGTTCCAGTTCCTCGAACAGTTCACGTCGCAGTGCAGACAGCGCGTCTTCGCCAGGTTCACGTTTACCGCCCGGCAGCATGAAGAAACGCGTGTTGCGCTTGCGCACGAGCAGCAGACGGCCATGTTCATCGAACAGGCAGGCAGCGGCGATAGACAGGGTGGTTGTCATGCGCGCAGCAATGGGCGCCCGATGGACGCCCAACAGAGCATCAGCCAGCGAGGCCGACATAGACGTTCTGCACGTCGTCGTGGCCGTCGATGGCTTCGAGGAAGGCTTCGACTTCTTCCATCTGCTCCGCTGTCAGGCTACTGACCGGGTTCTTCGGACGGTAGCCGAGCTTGGCCGAGTTGACGGTGAAACCCTGTTCCGGCAGCGCCTTGCACACGGCGTCGAGGTCGGTCGGGTCGGTGATGAACAGGGTCGAGCCTTCGTCATCGGGCACGAAATCCTGGGCACCGGCTTCGATGGCGGCCAGTTCCGGGTCGGCGCCCTCTTCGGTGGTGGCTTCGATCAGACCAACGTGGTCGAAATCCCAGCTGACCGAGCCGGAGGCACCGAGCTGGCCCTTGCGGAACAGCACGCGGATCTCGGCCACGGTACGGTTGACGTTGTCGGTCAGGCACTCGACGATCACCGGCACCTGATGCGGGGCGAAACCTTCGTATTGCGTGCGCTCATAGTTGACCACCTCACCGGACAGTCCGGCGCCTTTCTTGATGGCGCGATCCAGAGTGTCCTTGGGCATCGAGGCTTTCTTGGCCTGGTGCACGGCCAGGCGCAGCTTGGGGTTCATGTCCGGGTCGGCGCCGTTACGCGCAGCGAGCATGATTTCCTTCACCAGTTTGCCGAAGATCTTGCCTCGGGCATTGGCGGCGGCTTCTTTGGGTTTGGCTTTCCACTGGGCGCCCATCTGGGGTCTCCTGGCCGATAGGTGAAACGGTGTCGCAGCGCGCAGGCGCAGCCGGACGGTCACTTAGGCTGCGGATTCTAGTGCCTTGTGTGGCTGTCGGCACCTGCAATTTCTGTCGATGGCCTCAGAGGTAACGCCAGATCAGTTGCACACCCGCCAGCAGAATGCCCAGCCGGGCGATGCGGTAGAACCACTGGTGGTTGACCCGTGATTGCAGCCACAGGCCGCTCCAGACGCCCAGTGGCACGATGGGGGCGAGCATCAGGCTCAGCAGCAGATTCTCCTGGGTGAATTGGCCCAGCGCCGCGTAGGGAAACAGCTTCGCGGCATTGGTCAGCAGGAAGAACAGGTTGATGGTGGCGACGAAGCGCACCTTGTCCAACTGCTGTGGCAACAGGTGCATCATCACCGGCGGACCGCCGGCATGGGCGACGAAGCTGGTGAAGCCGGCCAGGCTCGACAGCAGCGTGCCGCGTCCCTTGTGCAGTGGGCGTGGCGCCTGGTTGCCAACCACCAGGCCCAGTCCGACGAAGGTGATGGCGATGGCGCCGATCAGCAGGCCGATGGCGCGTTCGTCGAACAAACCGAAGGTCATCGAGCCGATAGCGATGCCGATCACCGCGCCCGGCAGCATGACCTTGAGGTTGGCTGTGTCCCATTTGCCCCAATAGGCCCTGAGGCCGACCACGTCGGCCAGGCAGAGGATTGGCAGCATCACGGCGACGGCCTGCTTGGGTGAGGTGGCCAATGCCAGCAGCGGTACGGCGAGCCCGCCCAGGGCACCGCCGAAGCCGCCTTTGGATAGGCCGGTAAGGAAGATGGCAGGCAGTGCGAAAAGTAGAAAATCGTGCAGAGTCATGGGCTTGGTGTGGCGATGGACGAGGGTGCAGGTTAGCAGTCGAGCGCCGCTGTGTGGCTTTTTTGCTTGGTCTCTGTGCCTGTCGACTGTCGGATGAGGCTGCTCTAATGCCTGCTCATTGAATGCGAGGCCTGTACTGATGTCACCCAAGGATCTGCTGTTGGCACTGCTGGTGATTGTCGTCTGGGGCATGAATTTCGTGGTGATCAAGGTCGGTCTGCACGGCATGCCGCCCATGCTGATGGGCGCTCTGCGCTTCATGCTCGCGGCGTTTCCGGCGATTCTCTTCGTGCGCCGGCCGCAGGTGCCGCTACGCTGGATGCTGGCCTATGGCATGACCATTTCACTGGGGCAGTTCGCCTTTCTCTTCTACGCCATGTATGTCGGTATGCCGGCTGGCCTGGCGTCGCTGGTGCTGCAGTCGCAGGCCTTCTTCACCCTGTTCTTCGCGGCGCTGTTTCTCGGTGAGCGGCTGCGTGGCAGCAACCTGTTCGGTTTGTTGGTGGCAGCCAGCGGTCTGGTGTTGATCGGCTTGCAGGGCGGGCAGGCGGTGACCCTGGCCGGCTTTGCCCTGACCATCGCAGCGGCCTCGATGTGGGCACTGGGCAACGTGGTCACGCGCAAGCTGGGCAAGGTCAATCTGGTGGGGCTGGTGGTGTGGGGCAGCCTGATACCGCCGCTGCCTTTTCTGGCATTGTCACTCTGGCTGGAAGGGCCGGCGCTGATCATCCAGTCCCTGCGTACCCTCAGCCTGGACTCGGCTCTGGTACTGGCTTACCTGGCATTCGGCGCCACCCTTCTTGGTTACGGGCTCTGGAGTCGTCTGCTGTCGCGCTACCCGGCCAGCCAGGTAGCGCCGTTCTCGCTGTTGGTGCCGGTGGTGGGTATCAGCTCCTCGGCGCTGCTGTTGGGTGAGCGTCTTGGCAATCTGCAGGTGGTCGGTGCAGCGCTGGTCATGGCTGGATTGCTGATCAACGTTTGGGGCGGACGTCTGTTCGATGGCTGGCGCCAGCGCGCGCCCAAGCTGTCGTAGGGGCCGGATTGCAGGTATCGGTTCAGGCTGGCGGGCGTTTCTCAGGCAGGCGTTCGAGGATCTCATCCAGACGCTGCTGGATCTTCTGATCGATCTTTTCATGCAGGCGCATGATTTCCAGTTCCGCGCGCAGATTCACTTCGAAGTCCAGGCGTGCGGCCAGGCGATCCTTCGCCGCCTGGCGGTTCTGGCTCATCATGATGATCGGCGCCTGGATCGCCGCCAGGGTCGACAGCATCAGGTTGAGGAAGATGTAGGGGTAAGGGTCGAACGCCATGCCGAAGTGTGACAATACGTCGGTATTGATCAGCATCCAACCGAGCATGGTCAGCGCAAAACAGATGATGAAGGTCCAGGAGCCGCCGACGGCGGCAACCTTGTCTGACAGCCGTTCGCCGAAGCTCGACTCCTGGTCCGACGCATCGGCAGCGTCGCGGCTGATGGGTCGGCGCTGGCGAATGCGCTCAAGGACGTGCGTTTCTTCTGGCTCCAGTTCGTGCGGGTGTTTGCCGAGCAACGTTTGAGCAAGCTGATGCAACGGGTGAGGTGTGTTCATCGGGGCAACTCGCAGGTGAATGTAGCAAGATGCTGAGCCTGATAAGCGGCACTGTCACGCAGACAGTGAGGGCGTTATGCCGCAGGGCGTTTGCCGCTCTGCGGCTTGCCGGATTCAGTCCTGGCGACTGGTAACTTCCAGCAGGTGATAACCGAACTGGGTCTTGACCGGACCCTGAACCACGCCGACCGGCGCGCTGAATACCACGGTATCGAATTCCTTGACCATCTGGCCGGGGCCAAAGGAGCCCAGGTCGCCGCCACTGCGGCCGGACGGGCAGGAAGAGTTGTCGCGGGCCAGTTGGGCGAAATCGGCACCGCCTTCGATAGCGGCTTTCAGTTCGTTGCACTTGTCTTCGCTGGCAACCAGGATGTGGCGGGCAGTGGCGCGAGCCATGGGAGTACCTCCTTTGGAATGAGTGTGCGAGCGTAAAGCAATCGATGTCCGATGCAAATGCTGTCAGTGTCGGTTGGCTCCATCAGACGCTAGGGCGGAACCTGTGCTGGCGCTCGTTCATCATCTCGCCAAAGAGCAAGCGCGTGACGCTCAGGCAGTCCCCGGCCATTGTTGTCGCTGCAATGCCTGCATGAGTGAGCGCGCGCCCATTCCCAGCGGGCGCTCGCGCTCATGGATGGCGAACAGGCCGATGCTGCCCGGCAATACGGCAGGGTCGTCGATGTGCAAGGGCTGCAGTTGCCCAGTCGCCAGGTAGGGCTCAATCAGGTGACGCGGCATCGTGCCCCAGCCGAAGCCGGCGAGGAGAAATTCAAGCCGCCTGGCGATGTCCACGAAGCGCCAGACCCTGCTGCTGATCACGCTGAAGCTGGGGCCGGAACGCTGCAGGGGGTCGGTGAGGATCAGTTGCACGTGCTCGGCCAGAATATCCACGGTAAGCGGACGTTTTTCCAGGGCCAGCGGATGGCTGGGGGCCGCCACGGGCAGCAAAGTGATCTTGGTCAGCGGCGTGCATTGCAGATCCTTTGCGGAGGATGGTCGCAGCACGCAAAGTCCAATGGCGGCTGTGCCGTCACGTACCCGGCGTTCGGCCGCGCCCATGCCTTCCGTATAAAGCGTGACTTCCAGGTTTGGGTATTGCCCCTGTAGCTCGGCTAGCGCGCGAATGACCGGTCCCGTCGGCGTGAAGCTGTCCATGGCGATGGGTAGCTCAGGTTCCAGCCCTGAGTTGATCGACTGCGCGGTGAGTTCGAACAACACGGCCTGGCGCAGGATCTGGCGTGCTTGCATCGCGAGGACACGACCGGCTTCGGTCAGCTTGGGCTTGTGCGCACGACGATCGAAGAGTTGCACGCCCTGAGTCTCTTCCAGCGTCTGGATACTGTGGCTGATTGCCGATTGCACGCGCCTGAGTTTGCGTCCGGCAGCCGAAAAACTCCCGGTTTCCTCGATGGTAACCAGAACTCGCAGTTGATCCAGTGTGAGAGATCCGATCATGCTCTATCAATTTTCAAGATGGTTTTGATCTAAATTATATCTCTTCTTTGAATGGTCATGGGCGCCTACTATCAATCCAAAACCGCAAGGGGACCTCAAAACCTGGGCAATACGTTAGGTGTTCGAGGCGTCCTGAGGTGGAGTCTGATTGTTTAGAGGAGTGTGTCATGAGCGAAACCGTTCAACGTAAGCCTGCCGAGGTAAAGCGCCCGATGCTGAATGTCGGTCTGTGGTGCAGCCAGTCTTTACTGGCGGTGTTCTTTATCTACGCTGGCTACATCAAGTTGGCCATTGCGCCTGACGAACTGAGTCAGATGCTGCCATGGGCCTCCGAGCATCCCGCGCTTGTCAGCATCACCGGTTATGCCGATTTGCTCGGTGGTCTGGGAATTCTCCTGCCGACACTGCTGCGCATTTTCCCGCGCCTGAGTCTGTTGGCGGCTATTGGCTTGGCGGTTCTGCAACTGCTGGCCATGGCGTTTCATCTGAGTCGTGGGGAGGTGATGGTTGTCCCTGTCAATGTCGTTCTGATTGCTTTGTCTCTCTTCGTGCTGTGGGGCCGTGGTCGCGCGCTGCCCTCGACAAGATAAGGTGTCCGCAGCGCTCGCCTCCGTCCCGGGAGGTGGTTATGGGCATCGTCTTCTCCGCCGTTGACATCTCGTCACGCCGTCATGTGACCGGGCTTGGGTGCGGTCGTGTGCTTCTGGGTAGCAGCCCTCTTGACTGTAGGTAGGTTAATTTCACGATGAATGATTCGAATGAGGTGCTGGCACCTCGTGGACTTATGCCGCGATTGCTGACGCGACTGTTCGCGCGGAGCGCGCAGATCAAAGAAAATCGTCTGTTGGCCCCCGGCTTGCAACTGATCACCCTGCAGGGCGATGACCTGCGTGAGGTACGCTGGTCGCCCGGTGACAAACTGCAGGTTCGCCTCGGCAGTGGTATGACGATGCGCACCTATACACCGATAAGCTGGGACAGCGAGTCAGGGACGACCAGCTTTTTGGCGCACACGCTGGCCAGCGGTCCGGGGAGTGCATGGGCACGGGATGTCAGGTCGGGGCAGCAGGTGGACGTCTTCGGCCCGCGCCAGTCGCTGGATCTGCAGGCATTCGAGGCACGCCGCGGCTTGTTGATTGGTGATGAAACCGCGATTGGTCTCGTAATGGCCTGGCGTCCTGCGCAGGCTCTTTTGGAGGTGGGCGACCTGTCGTCGCTGCAACCGCTGTTCGCCTCGCTTGGCCCGGTTGTACAGGGGGTTGCTCGCCAGGAGCAGGATCGCCACCTGCCGCAGTTGCTGGCCAGCATGCTCGACTTGGCAGGCGATGACACGCAGTTTGTACTGGCTGGTCGTGCGCGAACCTTGCAGACACTGCGGCATGCGTTGCGCGACGCCGGTATACCCGGCAAGCGTGTGCTCACGCGAGCATACTGGGCAGAAGGTAAAGCCGGACTCGACTGACTGCTGCCAGCATCGGTCATCACGTGCCGTCACGGTTCAATGGCGGTCGCTGTAATGATCTGAACCCCGGCATTGATGCGCGGCCAGTGCCGGGCCCGTGTTCTGCTTAACGTTGACACACGCATGCTTCGGACAGCGTTCACCAGTAGCATCAATAGCCGTTCGACGTCCCAAAGCAACGAGATACCCTGTAAACCTGCGCCGCCAGGCGCAGGCGGCTGGCGTGCATAGCAACAGCTGTCTGATCCACGTACTCGGCGCAACCCGCACACCGTCATCATCGGCCGTCACGTATGGCCCGGCATTGCAGCAACTGCGTGCTTTTGCCACGCTTTGGCTGGCGACACGGCACATTCCTCTACCCGCGGCAGAACGGATCATGGCTGCGCCAGCATTGTGGCGAAATGAGTCAGGGCGCTGTCAGCGATGTCGTGGCTGAAACGCGCGTTGATCTGTCTGAAGTGATCGCTATCGACTAAAACCGTCATGACGTAACGCATCAGTGCGTTCACGTTCGATGAGCCCGGCGTGCTGTAGCAGTGCTTCGGGAGCTTCGTGTTGGCCAACGCTGCGCAGACCGATGCTCACACATACTGTCGAGGCGTGAATGCCTGGGCGCCAATCCAATGACAGGTGGCGGGTGATCGGAATTATCGGTGTTCTGGCGAACACCGCGAGCTGTGATGTGTCTGAGTCAGCACCACGATCATGATGCTGAAGAACGCCAGTCGATCAATGGTGGTCAATAGCTGCTGGTGCAAGTCGCCCGAGAAGGCTCGGCAGGCAGAGCAGGGCAGCGGAATAAGCCTGCTCCGGACGGTCCGCGGTCAGCTCTCGTGCAACAGCATGACCCCCCGAGAAGAACAAGCCACCGCCCTGGACGATCCAACTCAGGGCTCTGAGGTCCCGACGGCGGTGTCATGCGCTCTTGGCAGAGAGACCGGGCATCAATGTTCTCGAACGAGGGTTGCGGTAGGGGCGAAGGGCTTGTGCTGGTGATCACGGAAGGCCTGCCGCAGGTCTGTAGTTTGGCCGGCTTGCCCGTGCAGAGGCGCCCATGACAGGGCAGGCTGGCCCTGCTCGAGTACCAGGCATCAAGTCAGATTCACGACGGTAGTAAGGATTGGAAGAGGGTGGTATGACAACGATGAACGAATGGAGCTGCTACCGCTGGCTGTTGGCGCTGCTGCTGGTGATGGGGGGGCTGGGGAGCGCTCAGGCATCCGAGGATCTCGCCCTAATCGAGACGATCAATGCCTATCGCGCCGAAGTGCAGCGTTGTGGCGTGCAGGTCTCCGAACCGCTGCCGCCACTGAGCAACGATCTACGCCTGATACTGCCCGCCAATGGCACCGGCGATCTACAGGACTCGCTGAGCGCCGCCGGCTATCCCCTGGTGAATGTGCAGGCTATCACCCTCTCTGGTCCGCGCAACGCTCAGGCAGCCATGCAGGCGTTGAGCGAGAGCTTTTGCCGTGTGCTGCTCGATCCACAGTTCATCGACATTGGTGTCAGCCAGCAGGATCGTGACTGGCGCATCGTCTTGGCGCGGCCGCTGCTCAGTGGGCGCCTGCAAACCTGGCAGACTGAGGGCGAGAACCTTCTGCAACAGATCAATGCGGCCCGTGCCCAGGCGCGTCAGTGTGGTGACCAAACCTTTGCTGCTGCCGCACCGCTGGCCTGGAGTGCTGAGTTGGGCAGTGCCGCCGAGAGCCACAGCCGGGCCATGGCCAACGGCAACTTCTTCGCGCACCAGGGGACCGATGGGCTGACGCCAGGCGACCGAGCAGAGCTGGCCGGTTACGAGGGCGGCAAGGTGGGCGAGAACATCGCCGCCGCACTGGATAGTAGTGCCAAGGTGGTCGACAGCTGGCTGGCCAGCGCCGGGCATTGCGCCAACATCATGAACCCGGCGTTCAGCGAGTTAGGTGCTGCCTATGCCAACGACCCGCAGAGCGATGCCGGCATTTACTGGACGGCGTTGTTCGGCGGGCCATGAGCAGGCGCCTGCTTCAGTTGACGCCGAACACCTGGGCCAGGTGTTGTTCATAACGTGCCACGTCCTGCTCGATGGCCGGCACTTTCATCACGTCATTGCAGATGAAGGTGGGCAGGCCAGTCATGCCGAGGAATT